>NZ_JAPNKC010000001.1:7254642-7573571 GCF_026626705.1 Pyxidicoccus sp. MSG2 | reverse complement strand
GCGCACGAGCTCCTTCTCGGTCGAGAAGGCGGTACCGAAGACCTTGCCCTCGGCGACGGCCTGGACCTTCTTCTCGGCGGTCTGCGTCGCGGTCTCCGCGGTGACTACGGCGTTGAGGGAATAGCCCGCACCAAAGATGCTGTTGCCGAACTTCTCCGTGCGGACGTACGTCTTGTTGAACGTCCCGAGCGGGTTGGTCCACGGCATGATTTCCGTGGGCGGCGGCACCATGTGCTGGAACGCCTCGGGGATGGTGGCCTGCTCGATGTTGATGTTGTGGGTGAAGTCCGTCGGGTCGTACTGGAGCTGGCCACCCGTGCGATTCGTCTCGTCCTGCATGACCGCGTACTGCTGCCCGACGGTGTAGCTCCCGTTGGGGTTGAACGGGGCCACCTGCGACTCCCAGGCCACGTGGTCGTTCATCAGGTAGTTGGAGGGATAGACCGCGAACGGGTACTTCCCCGGCTGCACCACGTAGGGATTCGGGTCGATATAGGTTTGTGCGGCAACCAGTCCGGGAACCGCAAGCGCCACCAGCGCGACGGCGCGCAACACTGACTTGTACATGCCTGGCCTCTCCTGTGGGTAAAGCCAGACGATTTTACTCAGAGTGAAGACATAAACACTATCTCAATCCGGCAAAACATGCCGAACCGAACTTAACCGTAATACCTGAATTCTTCACTCCCGGTGAATCTTCGCGCGGTGCGGCCGTCAGCGAACGGGGTCCGAGTCCGGCTGCGAGGGGATGGCGCCGGTGGGCGTGTCGACGAAGACCTTGGCCATCCGGCGAATCTCGGGGTGGCGCTCGTTCTGACTGGCCCACAGGAGCAGGGACATGGCCTCCGGCACGCTGCCGCGGAACTGGCCCAGGAGCTGGACGATGTCGGAGCGGACGCCGTCCGAGACGTCCTTGCGCAGCGCCTGTCCCAGCGCCGGGAGCAGGGGGCCGAGGGGGCGGAACCCGCAGGAGAAGACGGCGCTCCTGCGCACCTCCGAGACAGGGTCTGTCAGCAGCCGCTCCGAGAGGAGGCGGTCCGCCTCCGGGCCGGGGATTGCGCGCAGGGCCACCAGCGCCGACTCCCGGACCTGGGGGGAGTCGGAGCGCAGCGCGTCGGTGATGACGTCCAGCGCGCTCGGGGCCCGGGTGTTGCCCAGCGAGCGCAGCAGCAGGGCCTGCTGCTCGGGGGAGCGCGTGGCGCGGTAGTCGTTCTTCAGCTCCTGCACCAGGGCCTCGGCGCCCTGGGTGTCGGTGTCACCCATCTGGTACGCCGCGTTGCCGAACGCCAGGCTCGCCGTGCCGCGCAGCTTGGGGTCCGCGTCGCGCGCCATGTTCCGCAGCGCGTCCACACCCTCGCGCTGGGGCTCGCCCGCGGAGCCCAGCGCGGAGACGGAGTCCATGCGGACGTCCATCTCCAGCGCGGTGTCCCCGGACGCCGTCACCAGGGCCTGGATGGCCTCCGGCGTGCTGGCCGCGGAGAGCGCCCCCAGCAGGGGGCTGGCGGCCAGGGGGGACAGCCCCGAGCGGAGCAGGTCGGGGACCTTGAGCGCCTCGGCCGGGTGGAGCGTGAAGAGGGCGCTCAGCTGCTCCAGGACTCGCGTGCGCGCGTCGTCCCGGGCCTTCTCGTCGTCGGGCAGCGAGCGCAGGTCCTTCAAGATGTCGTCGAGGCTCCGGCCGCCCAGCACCTGCTTGTGGTGGGCCAGGGGGTCCGGTGCCTGGCCCTGGAAGCTGGCCAGGTGGGCGGTGCCCAGGAAGGCCTCGCGCGCGGCGTATGCGTCGCGCAGCGTGGGCTCCATCCGGCGCTCGAGCAGGCGCAGGCCCAGCTCCAGCGCGTTGGTCACCGTGGGCAGGCCCTCGCCCGAGTCCACCGTCAGCTGCTCCCGCACCTGGAGCGTCTCCGTCCACAGGTCCTCGCCCAGCTCGAAGACCGCGCTGCCGCCCACGCTCATGCGCAGGCCCGCGCCTGGCGGCTGGAGCCCCTGCGGCGTCGCCACGGCGACATAGGCCTTCTTCCGCTTCTCGAAGCGACGGGCCGCCACGCGCTGGTAGTCCGCCACGTAGCGGCCGGAGGTGTCGTGCTCCTCGGACTGCCACGTGGCCGTCGGGACGCCGCTCACCACGAACTGCGAGGACGCCACCATGGAGCGCAAGAGCCCCCGCGCCAGCTCATCCACGCCCTGCTCGAAGTGCGTCAGCGTCACCCCGCCCGCCCTGTCGAGCGTCACGAAGAACGGCAGCGCCAGGGCCGCCGTCATCGTCTGCCGGACCTCGGGCGCCAGCGCGCCCTGCCCCTCGACCTCCACCTCGAAGGTGCTCGGCCGCAGGTGGATGCGCGCCTTGATGGCGTCCGCGTCGGCGGAGACGATGCCCACGTCCCACTCGCCCCGGATGGAGAAGTGCATCCCCGCGGGCGTGGCCGCGCCCGACTTCCCGAAGGAGACACGCAGGTCCGCGCTCGCCGCGTAGCGGTAGAGCATCCCCGCCACCCACGCCCGCGTCCCGTCCGGCGCCTCGCGAGGCGCCGGGCCCGGGACGGGGACGGAAGGAGCTGCCGGCCGGGACGCGTCCGTCCGCGGGGGAGACTCGGGCGCGGCACCCTCCCCGGAGTGCGTCCACCAGACGGCTCCCACGCCCAGCAGCACCAGCGCGAACGCCAGCGCGACGACACGGAATGACTTGCGGCGCACGGAGTCTCCACGGAAAGCGGCCATGCCGCTGTCGGGAAGGGGTGGCAAAACCACACTTGTCGCTGAATAGCCTGTAAACAAAGAGTAACACGACTTCGATGCCCAAGAACGACAGGCATCATACGGAGAGTGATGGCAGGATGGGGGCCTCTTCGCCGTCCCCCGGACCTGACGCCATGCTTCGAACCCTCCGTGTCCTCGTGGGCTGTACGGGGCTTGCCTGCGCCGCGACACCGCCCGAGCCTCCGCCCCCGGAGCCGCATTGGCTGGGCTTCCAGGCGTCGAGCCTGTCCCTCGCCGCGGGCGGAAGCCAGGCGCGGGGGCTGCGCGCCGCCGACGTGAGCGGAGACGGCGTCGTGGACCTCGTGCTCATCGCCTCGCGCGAGGAGCAGGTCTGCATCCTGGAAGGAAGCCAGGGCGGTGCCTTCTCGCCCCCCCGCGCGCTGACGGCGGGAAAGACGCCCATGGACGTGGCCGTCCAGGACATGAACCGGGACGGACAGCCGGACCTGCTCGTCGTGGGCCACTTCTCCAATACGCTGGCCGTCCGGCTGGGCAGCGGGCGCGGGGCGTTCCAGGAGCCCGTCTCGTACTCGCTGGGCAACCACTCCCAGCAGGTGCGGGTCGCCGACCTCGATGGGGACGGGGACCTGGACGTCATGACGAAGAACGCCGGCTCGGCCGGCTTCTTCAACATCACCCTGCTCGCCGGACGGGGGGATGGCACGCTCGAGGCCGCGACGCCCTACTCCGTCACGGGCCTGCCCAGGGATTTGACGCTCGCGGATGTGAACGCGGATGGCCTGCCCGACGTCCTGGTGCTCAACACCAACAGCTACACCGTCGACGTGCTCCTGGGGCAGAGGAGTGGAGCGCTGGCGCCCCTCCCGCCGTATCAACTCCAGCGCGGCGAGGACAACGAGCCCTTCCGCTTCGCGGCCCTGGACGTGAATGGCGACGCCCGGCTGGACCTGGTCATCTCCCATGCCCTGGGCGTGCCCGGCCATCTCTCCGTGCACCTGGGCAACGGGGAGGGGGGCTTCACCGCCTCCTCGAGCATCCCCGTGGAGGAGCCGGGCGAGGTGGTGGCCGCGGACTTCAACCGCGACGGCAGGCCCGACCTCGCACTCACCCGCCTCTCGGGCGGTGTCTTCCTCCTGCTCGGCGCGGAAGGCGGCACCTTCGGAGACCCCGTGCGCGTCGCCTCCGGGCCTCCGCCCACGTCGCTCCTGGCCGCCGACGTGAACGCGGACGGCTTCGCCGACCTGGCCTGGACCACCCAGGACACCGTCGAGGTCCTCCTGGCCGCCACCGCGCCCGTGAAGCCCTAGAAGACAGCTCACACCCCATGTCCTGATTGACACTATCCGTGAAATAGTAGAAAAATATGCTAAACCTGAATTATTTGGAGGTTTGGCATGAAACACCCGTGGCTCCTCGCCTGTCTCTTCTTCTGTGTGGCGCTGTCCGGCACCGCCCGGGCGCAGCTCGCCGGCCGTTGCTCGGGGGACGACAACCTCACCCCGCAGCAGGTCCAGGGGCGCAATGCCTGGGCGCGCAAGTGCAACTACATCTCCGCGACGAAGGAGGCCATCCTCAACGCGGATGCCGAGTACCAGGTCTTCGCCAACGGCTGCTTCCAGAACCCCTGCTCGACCACCAACTGCCAGTTCTTCGTGCCCATCTCGCCCAGCGCGCCCTGCATCACCGGCCTGGTTCTGCTGGGAAGCTGCGTGGCCAGTGTCGCATCCCCCGTGCAGCGGTACATCATGCTGGCAGCGGGCCCGGCGGCGGAGGAGGAGCCCTGGCGGCACGTCTGGCATCCGAAGGCCCCCGCCCAGGCGCCGTCGCACGGCCACGAGCGCGCCACATGAGCGCCACGTCAGCAACCCCGGGCGCCTTCCGCCCTCCGCTGCTGTTGGCGGCGCTGGCGTGGGCCGTGCTGATGGCCTGCGGCCCCGTGGACCCGGTGCCCGAGGACGCCACCGTCGAGTCCTCCCAGTCACAGGCCCTGTGCTACTGCGACGCCATTCCGTACGCACGGCAGCAGCCGGAATCCATGCTGCCCCTGTGTCCCTACTCCCAGTGCCAGATGTGCGGTGACGGGTACTGCGGCGCCAACGAGACGGTGTGGAACTGTTCCATCGACTGTGGCCCGGCGCCCTGGTGTGGGAACGGGACGTGCGAGTCCGGCGAGAACGAGACCAACTGCGCCTCGGACTGCTACTGCGGCGACGGGTGGTGCAACGGCGAGACGATATACACCTGCCCGGTCGACTGCGGCTGCCCCAACCCCTGCGGCAACGGCGTCTGCGGCGCGGGAGAGTCCACCGCGACGTGCCCCGGCGACTGCGGCTCCGCCTGTGGAGACGGCGCCTGCAACGGGACTGAGACGGTGTACTCGTGCAACGCGGACTGCGGCTACTGCGGTGACGGCTACTGCAGCACTCCGGAGACGCGCTTCAACTGCGGGGTGGACTGCGGCGGCCCCTACTGTCTGTACGAGCAGTGCCCGCTGGTGCCGGAGGCGCCGCGCTCCGAGCGCTGAGCGCGGAGCGCTGAGCGCGGAGCGCTGAGGCAACGAAGGGCCCGGCATGAAAAGGGTGGGGCCCCGGCGAAACATGCCGGAGCCCCACCTGGACGGCCGCTTCGGTCAGCGGGGGATTACAGCCCGCTCACGTCGATGTCGTCACGCACGTTCAGGCGGTAGTCGTCCGCCGCCCACTCGTTCTGGAAGCGCACGGAGCCGGTGAGGAAGCCCTCGGCGTTCATCACGTTCTCAATCTTCTCCTTGCTCTCCGGACGCACGTTCCACACCTGGCCCTTGAAGTTGAAGACCGTCACGCGGTTCAGGTGCAGCTTGACGCCGTCGGCGCCGTGCAGCGTGTCACCGACCTTCAGGGTGCGGGCCTTCACCATCGTCCCGTCCTCGAGGACCATGGGGTGCTCGGCCGTCACTTCCAGGCGGCGACCCTCCTGGGTCTCCAGGGTGAAGATGTCCTCCTGGGTGTCACCCGCGACGAAGCTGCGGATGGGCTGCTCGCCGAACGACAGCAGGCCCGCCTCGGAGTCCTTCGTCAGGGCCGTCACGGTGTGCAGGCCCTGCGAGTAGGCCTCCGGCACCGGGACCATGCGGCCGGCGAACTGCACCTTCATGCTCGGCGTGGTGCAGCCGGCGACGCAGGTGCCCAGCTTGACCAGGTTGGGGATACAGGCCGACGCCTCGGTGGCCGGCACGTGGAACGTGCAGGTGGAGCCGGCCGGGACGGCCGGGTACGAGTAGCAGCCGTTGGTGAAGACCTGGTACTCGTTCTCGCCGTTCAGGTACGCCTCACGCGTGGCGGTGATGAGGCCGCAGCGGCGCGCCCAGGCGTTGCGGCCCTTGGCGAGCTCCGACGTGACGAGCTGGTCGTCCTGGAAGCAGCGGGTGGACAGCTGCGCCAGGGCCGTGCTCGAGAAGCAGGTTGCGAAGACAGCGGCTGCGATGAGGATGTTCTTCATGGGTTCTCCGTTCGGTTGTGCTTCGGTGGACTGCACTTGAACCGCCTACGGCACGCCCGCGGCGCTCCAGGCGTTGGTCACCGAGCTCACGACTCCAGCGTCGTACCGGTCCTGCGCGGCCTGGATGGTGTAGGCCTTGGCCTGGGACATGGTGGTCGTCGACGTGTAGTAGTTGGTCGCGGCGAAGTAGAAGGTCTGCGCGGCCTTGTTCATGCCGACGCCGCCCACGTTGATGGCCGTCTTCCCACGCGGGTGCGTGCCGCCGGTGACGAGCAGCTTGAACACCAGGTTCTGGATGCCCGAGTTCCAGTGCACGCCGCCGTTGTCCGCGGTGCCCGTGTAGCGCTCGGGGTAGTAGTCCTTGGACGAGCCGTCCTGCGTGGGGTTGCCCATGTAGCGCAGGGCGTCGTTGGCGATGCCCGGCGTCCAGATGTCCTCGCCAATCTTCCACACGTCCGCGTCCAGCGAGCCGCCGCGAGACCAGCTCTCGCAGATGGCGGCGGCGATGTCCGACAGGCTCTCGTTGAGCGCGCCGGACTCGTTGCGGTAGACGAGGCCCGACTCGTACTGCGTCACCGCGTGGGTGATTTCGTGGGACGTGACGTCCAGGTCCAGGCCGAGCTGGCCCGAGTTCACGCCGTCGCCGTCGCCGAAGACAATCTGCACGCCGTCCCAGTACGCGTTGACGTAGGCGGAGCCGTAGTGGACGGTGCTGGTGATGCGCGCGCCGCGGTCGTCGAACGAGTCACGGCCGAAGATGGTCTCGTAGCAGGCGTACGTGGTGCCGACGTGGTCGTAGTTGCGGTCGATGTGGGCGTCGCCGGTGGCCGCGCCGCCCTCGGAGCGGCGCAGGGTGCCGGGCGTCGTCCACTGGTTGTTGGCCGAGTGGAGGTTGCGGTTGAGGGCGGAGTGGACCTGCGGCCGCACGTCGAGGACCTTGCCCGACGCGGCGTCCACGTAGACCACGTCACGCACGGGGCCGCCCTCGCGGGTGCCCACCAGCGTCAGCTCGTACGCGGAGGACAGGACACCCTCGGCGCTCAGGAAGTAGACCACGCGGGACTCGCCCTGGGCCTTGAGCGTGTCGGTGCCGGCGAGCGCCGCGTCCACCGCCGCCTGGGGCGACAGGCGGCTCAGCGTCACGGGCTCCTGGGCGCCGCGCGCCGTGCCGTTGGCCGCGTACACCTCGCCCCGGGTGTTGACGTGGAGGATGAGCTCGCCGCCCACCACCGGAAGGCCCTTGCGGACCTGGTCATACCGGACGTGGGTGAAGCCCACGTCGTCCGTGCGGGTGGAGCGCACCTGGAGGTCCTCGGCGCGCAGGCCGAACACCGGGGCGATGCCGCGCAGCGCGGGCGCCAGCGCGTCACCCGCGCGGAGCGCCACGAGCGACGTGTCCGTGGTCCCCAGGCTGCCACGGATGAACGTGGGGATGCCCCCCTTGCCGGTGCTCACCACCTCCACCTTGCCCAGCGCGGCGAGGGCCGACTGCACGTCGCCCATCTGCACGCCGTCCTGCGAGGTCGCGGTGCTCTCGGGTACGTCGCCGCAGGCGACGCCCATCACGGCACAGCACGCCCCAATCAATCCCTGCTTCCAAGCTCGAGTCACGGTGCACTCCTTGTCTGCTGTGGGTGTTGCTTCACGGCTCCAGCGCATACGCCGCCGTTCCGCGCCCCCGGCTGAGCGGAGGTCGGTGAGGCGACACGGGGTGCGGCACCGGATGCGCTGGTACGTCCGAACACACGGGGCCCCCTCTGCCTCGGGCAGACAGGGGCCACCGGGTGTCCACGGCGGGGCTGCTAGAGGTGGGCGACGATCTGCCGGACCTCGTCGGGGCTTGCTCCCGATTCGGCCAATCCGGCGACGAGCGCCTCCAGCAGCAGGTTCTTGAGCTTCTGGCTCTCCAGCTTCGTGTACGTGTCGACGGCGAGCCGCCGGTCGACCTGGGCGAGCCGGAACAGGAGGTCGTACTTCTCTCCGACGAGGCCCTTCTTCACCGAGTCGGACAGCTCCCGGTCGATGGGGGAGAGCGCGAGCGACGTCATCGCGTCACGCGCGGCCGGGTCCGTGGGGGCCAGCTCGAAGAGCAGGTCAATCATCGCCATGCGCTCCAGCACCGGCTCGGGTTTGGTCTCCATGAACTGGGTGCCGGCGGGGAGCTGCTGGAGGGCGGACAGGTCCGCCAGCTCGTCCTTCAGCGCCGCGATTTTCGGCCCGGTCCCCTCCTTGGCCAGCTCTTCGAGGAAGACTTCCTTGCGGAAGAAGGCGTTGAAGCGTCCGGCCCGGAACTGCCGCGCCGTCTGCCGCGCCGCCTCGCGCTGCTCCTGCGCGGCCTGGGCCGGGTCCTGGGCCGCGGGCCCGGCGGGCGCCGGAGCCTGGGCGGCCTGGCCGGTCGCCGTCGCCGGCTGGGCGCCGGGGCGCGCCGCGGGGGTGGAGGCGCCACGCGCCCCCGGTGTCAGCACCGCGGCGCCCGGCGCCTGCCCGGAGCCGGGAGGCGGCGGAGCCACGGGGCCCATCCGGGTGACCAGGGCATAGAGGCCCGTGCCGGCGAGGAGGAACAGCGCGAGCCCCGGCCCCACCAGGCGTGCCCTGGAGGGCTTCTTCAGGTCTTCATCCACGGGAGGATGTCCACTCATTGGGTTCACTCCTTCTCAAGGGTCAGAACAGCCAGCGCGGAGGGCTGGGCTCTTCCACGAGTCCATTCGTGAGACCGAAGAACCTGCGGTTGACCACCCGGTTCTCGGGGTCCACCGTCACCTGGAGGAGCGGCTCGGAGAAGGGCACCGTCACGGTGACGGTGTCCGACGTCGGCGCCAGCCCATAGTTCAAGGTGACCTTCTGCTTCTGCGTGGCGCCCTCCAGCAGGACGTCCACGGACACGGGGTAGTAGGTCCCCGAGTACGAGAGCTGCTTCGCGGTGAGGGTGACCTCGCCGTTCGCCTCCTGGGGGGTGACCTCGAAGAAGGGCCAGTCCGGGTCCCCGCTGCCATGGACCCAGGCCGCGAAGTAGGGACCCAGGTCCTTGTTCGAGACGAACTCGAGCGAGTCGCGCAGGTCCGCGACGCCGCGGTGTCCCGGCTGGTTCAGGAAGTGCTTGATGCCATTGATGACCGTCTGCTGGCCCAGCAGGGGCTCCAGCTGGAGGAAGAGAATCATGGGCCCGGTGCCATAGACATCCGCCGCCTGCGACAGGAAGACGGGGGGCGGGTCGTCGGCGGGCTGCGGGTAGTAGGCGGCGGTGCGGGCCAGGCGGTCCCAGTAGGCCCGCGTCTGCTCTGCCTCGCCCGCGGGGCGGCTCTGGAGCTCGAAGATGTAGGTGAGGTACTCGGCGATGGCCTCCTTCCAGATGAAGTCGGAGGGAGCCGACAGCGTCGTGCGGTTGCCCGCCCACTGGTGCACGACCTCGTGCATCAGCGTGTGCATGGTCATGTTGGCGTAGTCCCGCCGCAGGTCCGGCAGGTCCTCGCGGAGGATGAGGTTGGCGGGGTGCTCCGCGCCCAGCCAGTCCGTGGGCCCGCCCGCGACGCGCAGGTCCGTCCCATAGGGAAGGGGCCCGAGCTGCCCGATAATCCAGTTCATGTACGCCGTGACGCTGGTGGCGTCGAGGGACGAGGCCAGGCGCCCGCCGGTAATCTCGAAGAAGACCAGCTTGAACTTGCCGGCCACCTCCGCGAACGTGCGCTTGGACCATCCGCGGTTGGAGGCCACGGCGAAGGACGAGTACGTGGGCGCCTTCGTCAGGCCGGTCAGCTCACACTTCGTGGTGGTGTTGTTGGGAGTCGTGCGGGTGCCCGGACAGACGACGACCTCGCCCTGGGCATGCTTGACGGTGAGGACGTAGCTGGTGAGCAGCTCCGTGCGGTCGTCGCAGGGGCCGAACAAGTCACACGACCCCACCCAGTTCAGCAGATAGGAGAAGGTGTTGTTTCCGCGGTCCTGCCGCCGGGAGAAGCCGACCTGCGTGAAGTCGTAGGTCTGGAGGGGAACGGTGAACTTCGCCTCGAGCTTCACCTGGCCCGCCATCTGGCCCCACTGGCCGCAGACGCGCACGGCGCCGGGGAGCGTCTCCACGCTCAGGGGCGGCAGGTCGTTCCACTCGACGTTCGTGAGGCCCAGGGGGGCATTCACCAGGAAGCAGTTGCCGCCCGGGAAGTCCACGTTCAGGTAGAGCTGGGAGAACGCGGCACCCGTCTGGGTATTGAACTCGTATTCATACCGGGTGATGGAGGCCGAGAAGTCACCCGTGGGGCCGCTGAGCGACTCGGCGGCCACGAAGGGGTGCGCGCTCGCACGCAGGCCATCCGCCTCCGTGGCGCCCGGCTCCCCCGGGCCACAGCCGGCCGCGCCCATTCCCACGGTCCCCATCACCACCAACAGCGTCCCCAGGGTGCCGTGCGCCGACCCTCTTCCAATGCAGCCTTCATTGCTTCGCATAGATTCCTTCTCGTGACGTGACGAGAACAGCGAGGCAGGGCGGCGGGCCTCCAGAGCCCGGCAGGCCTCCGCGCGCGATGCCATTTCCCGGCTTTGCATCAACCGCTCCCGCGAGGGGCCATGAAGGCCCTCGCGGGAGCGCACCACCGATTCGACGGAATCAGATGCCGTCGACGGACGCCTCATCGCGCAGCGACAGGCGGTAGTGGTCGTCGGCCCACTCGTTCTGGAAGCGGACGGAGCCCGTCAGCAGGCCCTTCACGTCGAGGACGTTCTCAATCTTCTCGTGGCTGACCGGCTGGACGTTCCAGGTCTTCCCCTCGTAGCGGAAGACGGAGATGTCGCTGATCTCCACCTTCTCGCCCCGGGTGCCGAGCAGCAGGTCGCCCTTCTTGAGCGTCTTGGCCTTCACCATCTCACCGGAGGCGATGACCATGGGGTGCTCGGAGGTCACCTCGACGCGGCGGCCGTCGGCGGTCTGGATGGCGAAGACGTCTTCCACGGTGTCGCCAGCGACGAAGGTGCGGATGGCCTGCTCACCGGTGCTGGGCGACTCGAGCAGCGCGTCCCGGGTGAGGGCGGTGACGCTCTTCACGCCGGCGGCGTAGGCATCCTCGATGGGCCAGTACTTGCCGTCGAAGGCCACCTTCTCACGCGCCGTATAGCAGCCCGTCACGCACGTCCCCAGCTTGACGAGGTTGGCGACGCAGGGCGCATTCACGTCGGCCGGGATGAAGAAGGTACAGGTGGCGGTGGCCCCCGTCACGGCGAAGGAATAGCACCCGCCCGAGTACACCTGGTACTCGCCCTCGGAGTTCAGGAAGTCCCGCTTGGCGGCAGAGATATAGCCGCACTTGTAGGACCAGTTGTTGCGGCCCTGTGACAGCGTCGTGGTGGTGAGCTGGTCATCGGTGAAGCAGCGCGTGGCGAGCTGCGCCGACGCCGTCGTGGAGAGCACGACACACGCGAGAGCAGCCAGATAGGAAAGTCTCTTCATGGTTTTCTCCTGGAGACTGCGGCGACTACGGCGACTACAGGTTTTTTAGGTAATCATGAATATTCCGTTTTTCACTCACCGTAAAGTAAAATCCGCGTTTCGTGCAATGGCTTTCTCGTGAAGAGCGGCGTGGATGGAGTCGGGCCTGAATCAGACGTAGGGGGTTTCCACTATGCAGACGGGGGGTAAGGGACTGCCGCCAGGAATAAAACCCCCAGTAGATTCATGCACTTACAATCACTACAGGATGGGCGCGACACCGCGATTGGCGTCTGGGAATGTCGCACTGTGACAGCGACCTGACGCAATGAGTTGCGTCGGCGCGAGCCGAATCCTGCGTGACGGGGGGGCAATGTTGACACAGCGGATGGGCTGAATCGAGACGGACTCGGAGTCCGTCTCCGTGGGACGAGCGTCACCTGGAGGTGAGGGTCGCCCCGACGCACGGCCCCTGGCCCATCGGCGGGCCTCCAGGAATGTGTTGAGATTGCCAGCCGTGCACCACCGCCACCTGTCCTTCGCCACCCTCGCCCTGCTTGCCGGGGCCGCCGCGTGCTCCACACCCAACGAGGTCCGCAGGGACGGCACTTCCGAAGTGAGCACCTCCGCCGAGCCGCCCGTCCCGGAGCGCAGCGCCTGCACCGGCCTCACCGTGGGGCCCGGCACCCACGACTGGACGGTGACGCACGAGGGCCGCACGCGCACGTACCGCGTCCACGTCCCGCCCGGCTACGACGCCACCCGGCCCATGCCCACCGTGCTCGCCTTCCACGGCTTCGGCTCCAACGAGCTCAAGATGGAGGCCCTGACGGGTCTGTCCACGCTGGCGGACACGGAGGGCTTCGTCGCCGTGTACCCGCGCGCGCTCAGCCCCGCGGAAATCAGCGGTACCGGCGCCCAGGACTCGCCCCGGAGCTGGAATGCAGGTGGGTGCTGCTTCCCCGCCCGGGGCGTCGTGGACGACGTGGGCTTCGTGGACGCACTGCTGGCGGACCTGGACACCCGCGTGTGCGTGGACACGCACCGCACCTTCGCCATGGGCTTCTCCAACGGCGGCTACTTCACGCACCGGCTGGCCTGCGAGCGCGCCAGCCGCTTCGCCGCGGTCGCCCCCGTGTCCGGCCCGGAAGGCCTCAGCCACTGCACGCCGTCGCGCCCGGTGCCGGTGCTGCACTTCCACGGCACCGCCGACGACCTCATCCTCTACACGGGCGGCGCCAACCTCGGCCGCTACGGAGCCCCCTACCCGGGCGCCGAGGAGACCGTGCGGCGCTGGGCGAAGCGCAACGGCTGTAGCGACACCCCGGTGCAGACGTACCAGAAGGCGGACAGCACCTGCGTCGCCTACACCGGCTGCACGCCCCAGAGCGCCACCGCCTCGCTGTGCACCGTGCAGGGAGGCAGGCACGCGTGGCCGGGATACCCCCACTTCAACAACGGCACGCTGAACCTGGACGCCACGCGTGAGGCGTGGCGATTCTTCAAGGAAAGAGCCCGTCCATGAGCGCCCGCGCCCTCATCATCAACGCCGACGACCTGGGCTACGACCCGGCCGTCACCCGAGGCATCCTCCGCGCCATGCGCGAGGGCGTCGTCTCCTCGGCCACCTTCATGGTGAACACGCCCTTCTCCGAGGCCGCCGCACGCGAGGCCCGGGGGCTGTCCATCGGCCTGCACCTCAACCTCGCCCGGGGCACGCCCGTGTGGAGCGGCTTCCCCCGTGCGCTGCTCGGCGAGGACGGCGGCTTCGTGGAGTCCCGCGCCGCCAGCCTCCCGCCGGGCGTGGTGGAGGCGGAGTGCTTCGCGCAGCTCGCCCGGCTCGCGGGGCTGCTCGGCCGGCCCGCCACCCATGTGGACGTGCACAAGCACCTGCACCGCCACCCGCACGTGCTGGAGGGTCTGGCCCGCGCCGCCCGCGCGGCCGGGCTGCCGGTGCGCTCCATCGACCCGGGCATGCGGCGCGCGCTGGAGTCCCACGGCGTGGCCACCAACGCGCACTTCATCGGTGACGCGGGCACGGACGCGTACTGGACGCTGGAGCGCTTCGAGCAGCACCTGGCCTCGCTGCCCGCGGACGGCGTCATCGAGCTGATGTGCCACCCGGGCTATCGGCCCGAGACGCTGAAGAGCGGCTACGCCGCCCAGCGCGAGGTGGAGCTGGAGACGTTCCTCCACCCGAAGGCGCGCGAGGTGCTGGAGAAGGCCGACGTCGTCCCGGCGGACTTCCGCGTCCTCACACCCGGGGGCTGAGCCCCGCGAGCGGCGCCTCGGGCGCGGCCAGCTCCGCGGGCCGGCGCCGCTCCACCATCAGCACGTTGCGCACCCGCGCCACCAGCTCGTCGGGGACGTACGGGCGGGTGCACAGCGAGGTGCCCTCCTGCGCCCACCAGGGCCGCTCGTCGCCGGCCAGGAGGATGGGCACGGGCCGCGCGCGGGGCAGCGTGGCGAAGGTCTCCAGGAAGACGCCCGCCTGCCCATGCGTGGCGCTGGTGGACAGGACGATGAGGTCCACCGGCAGGTGCGTGGCCCGGCGCAGCGCCTCCGCCCCGTCGCGCGCGGTGAGCACCTCGAAGCCCTCCGCGAGCAGCACGCGCTCCGCCACCGACTCCTGCGCATGGTCCTCGTCCAGGAGCAGCACCCGGCGCGGCAGCCGCTTCACCTCGTGCGACGACATGCGCGGCAGGCTCACCGTGAAGGTGCTGCCGTGGCCCTCCGAGCTGGACAGCGAGAGCGAGCCCCGGTGCAGCTTCGCAATCGAGTGGCTGATGAAGAGGCCCAGCCCCAGCCCGCCGAAGTTGCGGTGCGACACGTTGCGCGCCCGGTAGAAGCGCTGGAACACCTGCGACTGGTCCGCGCCCGGGATTCCGATGCCGTGGTCCTGCACGTGGATGCGCGCCTCGCCGTGCACCCGCTCCACGGTGACGGAGATCGGCTCGCCCGCGGGGCTGTACTTGTGCGCGTTCTCCAGCAGGTTGACGAGCACCTGCTCCAGCCTGTCCCGGTCTCCCTGCACCCAGACGCGCTCGCGCGGCACCTCGACGGTGAAGGGCCGCTCGAAGGCGGCGCGGAAGTGGTCCACCACCTCCGCCACCAACTGCCCCACCTCCAGCGCCGCCAGGTGGAGCGCCAGCTTCCCGGCATCCAGCCGCGACGCGTCCAGCAAGTCGTCCACCAGCCCCGCCAGCCGGTCCACCTGGCGCTTGGACTTGAGCACCGTGGCCAGCTCCACCGGCTGCCCCAGGGAGATGCGCCGCTCCATGGTGTACAGGCCCAGCTTCAGCGGGGTGAGCGGCGTCTTCAGCTCGTGGCTGGCGATGGACATGAACTCCTCGCGCACCTGGAGCGCCGCCTTCGCCTCGCGCAGCAGGCGCGCGTTCTCCACCGCCACCGCGAGCTGGTTGGCCGCCGCGCTCCACAGCTCCAGCTCGCGCACGGAGAAGGACGTCCCCTGCTCCTTGTAGAGCAGCAGCAGGCCCACCGTGCGGCGCGGCGCGCACAGCGGCACCGCGGCGAAGATGGAGCCCATGGCATCCCCGTAGCCGCGTTGGATTCCGAGCTGCGGCTGGCGCGAGGCCAGCGCCTGCCGGAACGGGTCCTCTTCCACGTCGAAGGTGTCCTCCGGCGAGTCCGCGCCCGCCAGGTCCGACACGGCGGCCCGGCGCAGCTCCTTGCCCTCCTCGCAGAGGAAGACCTCCGCGCGCCGCACCTGCGCGCAGCGCACCAGCGCCACCACCGCGGCCGCGCAGACGCTGTCCACCTCGAAGGTCTCCCCCACCGCGCGGGCAATCTCCTGCACCGCCTGGGAGAAGGCCCCCTCGTCGTCCACGCCGGAGGGCTCGACGACCAGCCAGGCGCCCGGCTTCTCGCCCGCCTTGGCGGGCCGCACCTGCACGCGGACCTGCCGGAGCGCGCGGGTGATGACGTGGCCGGTATGGGCCCGGCCCTCGCGGATGGCGCGCTCCACCGCGTCCAGGCTGCGGCCGCGCTCGAGCGCGTCCAGCAGGTCGCCTCCCGCGCGCAGCTCCACGCCCGTCTTGTGGGCAAAGCCCTCCTCACACCACTGGACGCGCAGGTCCGGCCCGACGCGAATCAATGCGAGCGAAAGGCACGAAAAAGCATCTTCGACGTCGGAAGGAAGCGGCATGTGCTCAGGGCGGGGGGAGAGACCCACTGGGGATTATGAGCCCCTCCCCGGGCCGGCAACCGACCCACCCCCCGGATTCCCCGCTGGTGGACGCCGGGCACGTTGGGGGGCCGACAGATGCCCCCGAGGGCAGCCGGCAAGCCGACATCCACGCGACGGATGACACTCAGCGTCGGTGTGGTAGACGACATCGTCATGCCCTCGCAGCCGACCAAGGACATCCAGACCTTCCCCAACCCCGCAGCCGATCGCGACTACGAGATTGCCTTCGACTGTCCGGAGTTCACCTGCCTGTGCCCCCTGACGGGCCAGCCGGACTTCGCCCGCTTCAAGATTACGTACGTGCCCGACCAGCTCTGCGTGGAGCTCAAGAGCCTCAAGCTCTACATGTGGGCGTACCGTAACGAGGGGGCCTTCCACGAGAAGGTCACCAACACCATCGCGGACGACATCATCAAGGCCATCCAGCCGCGCAAGCTCACCGTGGTGGGTGACTTCTTCGTGCGCGGCGGCATCGGCACCATCGTCACCGTCACGCACGAGAAGAAGAAGGGCTGAAGCCGCCGCCCGCGGGCCGCGGACTACTCCTGCTCCTGCCGCTGCTGGAGCAGGTCGTCGGCCCGCTTCTGCATGTCCCCTTCAATCCGGTCAGCGGCCCTGCGCGCGGGCTCCAGCCCCCGCGCGGCGGCCGCCTCGGGGTCCGTCCGCGCGGGCCGGTTCAGGACGTACCAGGCCGCCCCGGCGACGATGCTCATGCCCAACACGAAGGTGATGATGCGTCCCATGGGATGCCTCCTGCCTCTGGTCAGCGAAAGAGCTGCTCTATCAGCGGTGCCCACTGCGACTGGCTGAGGTAGAGCCCCGCGCCCGCGGCGGTGACCACCGCGGCGGCGGCGGCCAGCACCCACTTGAGGTTTCCCCCCGAGCCGGCGCGAGGCATGTCGAACACCTCCACCGCGGCGTCCAGCTCCTGCGGGCGCAGGAGCTGCTGGGCCTCCGTCTCCGTGAGCTTGTTGCGGTGACGGAGGAAGGCCACGAGCAGCGCCGCGTGGGAAATCTGCACCTCCTGCGCGAGGAACACGTCCAGCTCGCGCCGCATGGCCGCGGCGTCCGGGAAGCGGTCCTCCGGCTTCACCTCCATGGCGCGCTGGATGATGCGGGCCAGCGGCGCGGGCACGTTGGGCGCCACCTTGGAGAGCGGCGTGTACTTGCCGTCGCGAATCTTCGCGAAGACCTCGCCGGCCGTCTTGCCGTGGAAGGGCCGGGCGCCGGAGAGGGCCTCGTAGAGGAGCACGCCGAGCGAGAAGATGTCGGTGCGCCCGTCGAGCGGCGCGCCCGTCACCTGCTCCGGTGACATGTACGAGGGCGTGCCCACGGCCATGCCCTGCTGGGTGAGCGCCTCCAGGCCCACGTCCTTGGCGATGCCGAAGTCCATCAGCTTCACCTCACCGGACTTGGTGAGCATGACGTTGGCCGGCTTGAGGTCGCGGTGGATGATGTGGCGGAAGTGCGCGTGGTCCAGCGCGCTGGCGATGCGCGCGGCGATGACGCCGGTGACGTCGGGCGGCAGCGGCCCCTCGCGGATGAGCGTGTGGAGGGTGGGCCCGTCCACCAGCTCCAGAATCATGAAGAGGCCGTCGTTCTTCTCCACCAAATCGTAGAGCGTGACGATGTTCTGGTGGCGGAAGGCGGCCAGCGCGAGCGACTCGCGGCGGAAGCGCGACAGCGTCTCCTTGTCGCGCTGTCCCGCCGGGAGCAACTCCTTGATGGCGACCTCGCGCTGCAGCATCTCGTGCAGGCCGCGATACACGACGGCCATGCCGCCGCGGCCCAGCTCTCCGAGCACGCGGTAGGCGCCAATCTTCCGATGACGTGTGGCTTTTTCTGCGGGGGGCACGGCGCGGAGGGTAGCGGAGCATGCGCGCAGCGTCGATGGGCCGTGTGGCCACCCACCAGGCGGGCGGGTCCGAGGGGGGATGACTCCACGGTGGAGTCCGCTACCCTGCGTGCCCCCCATGAAGAACGTTCGCTTCCTCGTCCCCGTCCTCGCCCTCTTCGCCCTTCAGGGTTGCATCTACCACCGCGGCCTCAAGGAGGCGCAGTCCTCTCCGTCCAAGTCGAAGAAGTCCAAGTCCAACAGCAAGGAGTGCCACCCGAGCCAGTACTGGGACGGCGACCAGTGCCGTCACAAGGGCAAGGGCAAGGGCGCTCGCAAGCACGACGACTGAGCTGAGGGCATGTGGGACGGCCCCGGTGTCACCCGGAGGCTGTCCCGCTTCCGCTCCGGGAGCGGTAGGGTGGGAGCGGCCATGCGCACCGAAGCCGCCCTGTCCCCGCTGCCTGTCCCTCCCCTGCCGTCGCTCCGGGAGGAGGACACGGAGCGCATCACCCTGCTGGATGGCGGGACGGAGGCATACCCGCGGATGCTGGAGGCCATCGCCTCCGCGAAGCAGCGGGTGCACCTGGAGGTGTACACCTTCGAGCGCGAAGGTGTGGGTGCGCGCTTCCTCGACGCGCTGGTGGCGGCGGCGCGGCGGGGCGTGACGGTGAAGGTGGTGGTGGACGGCTGGGGCAGCATCAAGGCCAGCAGCCACCTCACCGAGACGCTGAAGGCCGCGGGCGCGAAGGTGCGCGTGTACAACCCGCTCACCTCGCTGTTCACCGGCCGCTCGTGGCGCAACCACCGGAAGATTCTCCTGGTGGATGACGCGGTGGCGTTCCTGGGTGGCATCAACATCGGGGATGCATATGCGGCGCACGGTGACGAGCCCGGCTGGGCGGACCTGGCGCTGGAGCTGCGCGGGGACATCTGCCGGCAGCTGGGCGCGAAGCTGCACGCGGGCGCGTCCGCGCTGGTGTCGGGGCCGGTGAGCCTGTTCCTGTCGGGCTTCGGCGGCGGGCACCGGCTGCGCAAGCGGTACCTGTCCGCGATTGATGGGGCGAAGCGCGAGGTGGTGCTGGCACACGCGTACTTCCTTCCGGACATGCGCTTCGTGCGGGCGCTGAAGCAGGCGGCGCGGCGGGGGGTGAAGGTGTCCCTGCTGCTGGCCGGGCGCAGCGACGTCGTCTTCGCCCGGGCGGCGACGATGCGGCTGTACCGTGACTTCCTGCGCGCGGGCGTGGGCATCTACGAGTGGACGGCGTCCACCCTGCACGCGAAGGCGGCGGTGGTGGATGGGGAGAAGCTGCTGGTGGGCAGCTTCAATCTGGACCCGTTGTCGCTCGTGAATCTGGAGACGCTGGTGGAGGTGGAGGAGCCGCGCGTGTCGGCGCAGGCGTCGCTGTGGCTGGAGAAGCACATGGCGGTGTCTCGGCGCGTGCTCCTGGAGCAGTGCGGACGGTCGCCGTTGCAACAGTGGTTGCTGGATGTGGTGGGGCTGGCGGTGGCGCGGTTCGCCGAGCGGTTCGCGAGCTTCATTGGCCGGCGGCGGCGCAGGTAGCAGTGCGCGGTTGCGGGTTCCCCTGATTCTGGAGGAACGGGTCCGGTTCGTAGAGTCCCCGCTCCTTGGGAGGGGACATGCGACTGTGGCTGGTGGTGGTCTGTGGCGTGCTCGTCGGGTGCGCGGGGACGCCGGAGCGGAGGGGACGGGCGGAGGGTTACCGTCTGGATTCGGCTTCGGCGGGGTGCCGGCAGAGCCCGGGGCTGTGTACCGCCGCGGCGGGGGAAGAGGCCGTCATTCCGGGGGCGCGGGCGGCGAAGGTGGTGGCCACGGCCGCTGCCGCTGCCGTGACTGCCGAGGTGCTGCGGTTGTTCGAAGAGCAGCGGGATGCTCTCGAGCAGGCACTCACGGAATGCGCGGACCTGGCGCGGTCGAAGGTGCTGCTCGAGTTGTTCAGCGGGAGTATTCCCACTGCCGAGCAATGCAAGTCCGAGGTGGAACGGGACGCGAAGGGCCGACCTGTGACCCTTGCCATGAAGCTTGGCACCGAGATGCACAAGGTGGCGCTAGCATGCGCACAGCCGAAGCTCGCGAGGCTCCGCCCCGGGGGCTTCAGCCTGGAGCCGCGCTACCTCTACGACCCCACTACCGGGAAGTGGAGCCTGACGAGCCGCGAAAAGGAGAAATCACTGCTGACGGACGGTCCCCTGAGCGAACTGAAGGGCTCGCTCAAGCCCGACGTCGTCATCCACACGGACGACCCTCGCCGGGCACTGGCTGCCTACGACTTCAAGTTTCCTTGCGCGGACATCACAAACATCGTTCTGTGGACTGATTATCCTTCAGGGCCGCCTCATTTCGGTCGCAACCAGGAGGCGGCGTACATGAAGGCATTGGGGCTGACTGACCCACCGGTGCGCATTCAACCCAGACTTGGGACCATCCGATGAGCGACCACTTTCCGAGGATCCGGCTTCGAGCGCAGAGCGGATACATGCTTGTTCGTGAGGGTCTGAGCCTTTGCTTCTTCATGAAGCGCCTGCACTCCGAAATCGCTCCAGGTGTCATGCGCTCGCTCGAATATTACCTTCAGGCTCTCGGCCCCTCGGCACTTGATGCGTACGCAGACTCGAACGGAGAGTGGCAGCCGCTCGATGAAGGTGGATGGAGGCACATCCGCCAGGACCTCTTGAAGCCGATCTACGTGAACATTCATCTGGTCGATGCAGCCGGCGGGGAGGAGCGCTATCGCTTCGACTATCGAGGGCGAGAACTCGGCGATCCGTCGCTTCGCTCCGATCCCACGGAGGCCTGCTACGTTTCCTATTGGTTGCCCACGGAGCTCCTGGAGGAGCGCGGGCCGCAATGGGTCCGCGAGCTGATACTGGGAGTTGCCGCCCCCCTGCCCTTCGATTCAGGCAACGCGGGACTCGCCTTCAACTGCGACCTGGGTCTGGTGGGTGTCAACCGCGAGGTCTTCCGGTACTGCTTCCGCTACCCCGGCATGGACGTGCTCCATCCGAGCTGGACCTCCATGAAAATTGGCACCCAGGTCCGCGGCCCCTCCTGGCTCACCTTCCTGGGCCAGCCCGTGCTCGGTGAACTGGGTGGCGCCGCCGGCCTGCGCTCCCGGCTCAAGACGCCTGGAACCACCGTGCAGGAGATGGTGGGCGACCGGGCCGTCGTCACCCTGGGCCCCTGGCCCGAAGCCGGCGACACCGAGCAGGGCAAGGACCTGCCCGCCTACCGCGAGCTGGCCCGCGTCCTGGAGCCGTGGACCCTTTTTGGTGATGCCCGAAGCATCCTGCGCATGGACCCGGACAGAGCCCGCCGCTGGGAGCGCCGCTTCCTCGACTGACGCCCTGCTCGCCACACGGCCGTTACACGACGCTCCGCGCGGTTCCCGCTGCGCCCACGTGCCGTCGCGCCCTACACTCGGCGCAACGCCATGCCCACTCCCACCCTCCAGCCCGTGCTCGCCGCCATCGACGTGGGCACCAATGCCGTGCGCCTGGAGCTGGCGCGCCCGGACGCCGACGGCTCGCTCGAGACGCTCCACCAGGAGCGAGACCCCATCCGCCCCGGTGAGGGCGTCTTCGCCACCGGCGCCATGCCGGAAGAAACGGCCGAGCGGCTCCTGTCCACCCTGCGCCGCTACGCCGCCCTCTGCCGCCGCCACAAGGCCCAGGTGCGCGCCGTCGCCACCAGCGCCCTGCGCGAAGCCCGCAACAGCAGCGACATCGTCCGCCGCGTCCGCGAGGAAGCCGGCCTCACCCTCGAAGTCGTCAGCGGCAAGGAGGAGGCCCGCCTCATCTGCCTCGGCGTCCTCCACCGCAAGCCCCCCGGCACCCGCTCCCTGCTCATCGACATTGGCGGCGGCAGCACCGAGGTCGCCACCGCCGTGGGCGAGAAGCCCGACAACCTCTGGAGCCTCTCGCTCGGCTCCGTGCGCCTCACCGAGGTCTTCGAGGCCTCCGGCACCGTGACGGCCAAGCAACTGCGCCTCATGCGCAGCTTCGTCTACGAGGCCCTGCGCAAGACGCTCCCCGAGCAGCTGCCCAACCTGCCCCGCGTGGCGCTCGGCTCGTCCGGCACCATCAACGCCGTGGTGGCCTTCGCCGCCAGCGAGAGCAGCGGCAACGCCACCGTGCGTCAGCTCACCCAGGCCGTAGACACGCTCGCGGACATGCCCCCCGAGCGCCGGCGCAAGCGCTTCGACCCCAAGCGCGCGGACATCATCGTCTCCGGCGCCGTCATCCTCGAGGCCGTCGTCCGGCACCTGGGCGTGGAGTCCGTCAGCGTCGTCAACCGCGGCCTGCGCGACGGCATCCTCGTGGACCTGCTCTACCGCCAGGACGAGGAGCGCGAGGACCACAGCCTCGCCGACGCCGCCATCGTCATGGGCCAGCGCTTCTTCTTCGACGAGAAGCACGCGCGCCAGGTCTCCCGCCTCTCCCTCTCCCTGTTCGACGGGCTCGCCGCCCTCCACCAGCTCCCGCTGTCCGTGCGCCCCTACCTGGAGGTCGCCGCGCTGTTGCACGACGTCGGCCACGCCGTCAGCTACGAGCGCCACCACAAGCACACGTACTACCTCATCCGGAACGCGGACATCCCCGGCCTCGCGGACCGCGAGCGAGAGCTGGTGGCCCGCATCGCCCGCTACCACCGGCGCAGCCCGCCGGAGCTGGCGCACTCCGGCATGGTGGGCCTCAACCCGACCGAGGCCCGCACCGTGCGCAAGCTGGCCACCCTGCTGCGCGTGGCCAACTCGCTGGACTTGAGCCACCACCAGCCCATCAAGGACTTCAAGGTGACCAACGGCAAGGACGGCGTCGCGCTGCACCTGCACACGCGTCAGCCCGTGGACCTGGAGCTGTGGAACGTGGAGCACGAGGTGGTGAACTTCCGCCGCGTCTTCGGCAAGCGGCTGTCGTTCCACGTCCACCACACCGGCTCGCGGTAGCGCTCGCCCGTCCGGCCGCTGTCCGGAAGAGGAGGCGGCGCTCGCTTTGCCCCCACCCCGGGCGATGCCCAGCCTCCAAGGCGCACGGGTCCGCCCTCACGCCGGGCCCGTCCGCCTTGGGACCAGGGCCCCACGAGGGGCAGGAGCGCGCGCGATGAAGGCTGTCGTTTTCCATGGGATTGGGGACATCCGGCTCGACGAGGTGGAGGAGCCGAACATCGAGAAGCCGACGGACGCCGTCGTCCGCCTGAGCGCGAGCGCCATCTGCGGCACGGACCTCCACATGATTCGCGGCACCATGCCCGGCATGAAGCCGGGCACCATCCTCGGCCACGAGGGCGTGGGCTATGTCGAGTCGCTCGGTGACGACGTGCGCAACTTCAACGTCGGCGACCGCGTCGTCATCTGCTCCACCATCGCCTGCGGCAACTGCGTCTACTGCCGCTCCGGCTACCATTCCCAGTGCAACGAGGCGAATCCCAACGGGCCCGCCGCGGGCACCGCCTTCTTCGGCGGCCCGGCGACGACGGGGCCCTTCCACGGCATGCAGGCGGAGAAGGTCCGGGTGCCCTTCGCGCACGTGGGCATGGTGAGGGTGCCCGAGGGCGTCACCGACGAGCAGGCCATCCTCGTCTCCGACATCTTCCCCACCGGCTACTTCGGCGCGGAGCTGGCGGGAATCAAGAACGGCGACACCGTGGCGGTGTTCGGCTGCGGGCCGGTGGGCCTGTTCGCCATCGCCAGCGCGAAGCTCTTGGGCGCCGGTCGCGTCTTCGCCATCGACTGTCACGAGGACCGGCTGGACCTGGCCCGCACGCAGGGCGCCGAGGTCATCAACTTCGACCAGGAGGACCCCGTCGAGACGCTCAAGCGCCTCACCAAAGGCATCGGCGTGGACCGCGCCATCGACGCGGTGGGCGTGGACGCCATGCATGCCCACCACGGCCCTGCGGAGAAGGTCGCCAGGGTGGAGAAGGCCGAGTTCAAACGCGAGGTGAAGGAGGTCGCCCCCAGGACGAAACCGGATGGCGACAACTGGGTGCCGGGAGATGCCCCCGCGCAGGCGCTGCTGTGGGCGGTGGACGCGCTGGCGAAGGCGGGCACGCTGTCCATCATCGGCGTCTACCCGCAGCAGGCGCGCACGTTCCCCATCGGCATGGCGATGAACAAGAACCTCACGCTGAGGATGGGCAACTGCAACCACCGCAAGTACGTCCCCAAGCTGCTGGAACTGGTGCGCACCGGCGTCGTGGACCCCACGTCCATCCTGTCCCACGTGGAGCCCATGGGGAGCGCCATCGACGCGTACCGCAACTTCGACCTGCGCAAGCCGGGCTGGGTGAAGGTGGAGCTGGAGCCGTCGCAGATTCAGTGACGGCTCCCCGAGCCTCGGTGCCTCACGCATCCAGCAGGAGGCACGAGTCGCCGAACTCGTGCCCCAGGTAGCCGCTCGCCTCCGCGTGGGCGGCCGCCTCCTTCAAGAGCGGCAGCGGCGCGAAGGACTGGAGCAGCGCGTGGTGGCTGCTCCCTGGCTCGTGCACGCCGGTGAGCAGGCCGTGCACCACGCGCGGGACGTAGCCGGGGCCCAGCAGCAGGTCCGTCGTGCCTTCGCCCGCCACCAGCGTCCCGCCGTGCTGCGCCGCGCGGCCCTCCAGGGCCCGCACCACGGTGGTGCCCACCGCCACCACGCGTCCTCCCTGGGCCCGGGTGCGCGCCACCGCCTCCACCGTGGCAGCGGGAATGTCCGAGCGCTCGGGCCGGGGCAGCGCCGCGTCCAGCACGTCATCTCCCGTGGAGGACAGGCCGGCGGCGTGCGTCAGGGTCGCCAGGTGCACGCCGCGCCGGCGCAGCGCCAGCAGCAGGCTCCCGGTGAGGGGCAGGCCCGCGGACGGGGCCTCCACGGCCCACGGACGCGCGCCATACACCGTCTGCACGTGCCACAGCGCCAGCGGCCCCCCGGTATACGCGTACTGCACCGGACGTCCGCCCCGGTACAGCGCCGCCCACAGCGCCGCGCCCTCTTCCTCGAAGGCCACCCGCAAGAGCCTCGGCGAGGGCGGCAGCACCTCCACCACCCGCGTGTGCAGCCCGCCCACGACGAAGCGCGTGCCCACCGGCAGCACCGGCGGGGGCGGCCGGTCCTCGGTGCGCTTGCGCCAGTCCCCCGTCCCGAAGAGCACCGCCGTCCAGGTGCCGTCCGGCTCGCGCGACATCAGCCGCAGCTCGATGCGCTCTCCCGACTCGGTGCGTCCGGACAGGGAGGCGGGCAGCGTGGCGGCGTCGTTCAGCACGAGCAAATCCCCCGCGCGCAGCAGCGACGGCAGGTCCGCCACGTGGGCGTCGGAGAAGCGGCCCGCGCGGGGCTCCACGTGCAGCAGACGCCCCGTCTCGGGACGCTCGTTGGGCCAGCGCGCGGGCTTCATGCGGCCTCCAGCTTCGCCGCCTCCAGGCGGGTGCCCGAGGGCAGCGACTCCGCCCGCTCTTCCACCAGCGTGACGAGGCGCGCCGCCACCGACTCCGGCCGGGAGAGCTTCGAATAGTCCGCGTCCGGCACCGCGTCGCGGTACATCCGCGTGTCCATCTCCCCCGGGTCCACGTTGAGGAAGCCCACGCCGGTGCCTTCCAGCTCCGCGGCCCAGATGCGGCCCAGGTGCTCCAGCGCCACCTTCGACACGCTGTACGCGCCCCAGCGCGGGTAGGCGGACACCGCCGCGTCCGAGGTGAGGTTCAGCACCAGCCCCTGCCCCCGCACCACCATGCTGCCCGCCACCGCCTTGGTGAGGCGGAAGGGGCCCACCACGTTGACCTCCAGCACGCGCTGCAGGTCCTCGCACGCGGTGTCCAAGAGCAGCGGCAGCGGCGTGGGCCCCAGCGTGCTCGCGTTGTTCACCAGCACGTCGATGGGGCCCACCAGCGCGGTGGCCGCGCCCACCAGCGGATGAATCGCTTCCTTGTCCCCCATGTCATGGGCCAGCGCGTGGACTTCCAGGCCTTCCGCGCGCAGGGCCGCGGCGGCGGCCTCCATCTCTCCGGCGTGGCGCGCCACGCCCACCACCCGGGCACCCCGGCGGGCGAACGCCGCCATCAGCGCCTGGCCCAACCCCCGGCTCGCCCCCGTCACCAGTACGGCCTTTCCGACCAGCTTCATGCGTATGTCCTCCATGCCTGGAGGGATACACGGCCGCTGCCAAAAGATTGGTGCGGCGGCCAATGCCTTGGCAGATTGCCAATCCATGAACGACGAGGACCTGCCGGACAGGCTGGCACGCAACATCCGGACGCTCCGCGAGACGCGCGGCGCCACGCAGGCGCAGCTCGCGAAGCTGGCGGGCGTGCCCCGGGCCACCTGGGCGAATCTCGAGTCGGGAGCGGCCAACCCCACGCTGTCCGTGCTGCACCGGGTGGCGGGCGCATTGCAGGTGTCCCTGGAGGAGCTCATCGCGAAGCCCCGGGCGAGCGCCCGGCACTACCCTCGCGCCAGCCTCCCCGTCCGCATGCGCGGCGCGGGCATGCTCCGCAAGCTGCTGCCCGACCCGCTGCCCGGCATGGAGTTCGACCGGATGGAGTTGCCGCCCCAGGTGCGCATCACCGGCGTGCCCCACACGCCCGGCACCCGGGAGTACCTCGCCTGTGAGTCCGGCGAATTGCTGCTCATCGCCAGCGGCGAGCGCTTCCACCTCCAGCCCGGGGACGTCGTCGTCTTCCGGGGCGACCAGAAGCACTCGTACGAGAACCCGGGGACGAAGACGGCCGTGGGCTACTCCGTCGTGCTGCTGACGCCCGCGGTGTGAGCGCGCGGCTCAGCCCGCGTCGCGCCCGTAGTACCAGGCGGTGAGCGCAAGGCGCGGGGCGAAGGCGGGCAGCACCTCGTGCTCGATTCGCTCGCTCAGGAACACCACCAGCCGGTCCAGGGAGGGCTCCACGTCCACCGGCGCCGAGTCCTCCGGGTACAGGCGCAGCACGCCGCCGTGTGCCGGCGTCCAGCCCGCGTTGGCGTACCAGATGGCCGTGGCCCGCCGGTTGGACTGGCCGGGGAACGCGTCACGGTGGCGCGCGTAGTGAGCCCCTCCGCCCGGGTAGCAGGCGAGCTGCAAGTCGAAGCGCCCGAGCCCCAGGTATGCGCCGGCGGACAGGGCCTCGCCCAGCTCGCGGAAGGACTCCCACAGCACGCCCAGTGGCGTGCCCGGCTCCGGCAGCACCCAGTCGATGAGGTCTCCGCGCACGGCCGTGTCTCGCGTGCGGTCCGCGCCGCGCCGGATGGCCGCGGGCCGCAGGCCGCCAGAGTCCGCGCGGGCCAGGGCCTCGTCCCGCGCCGCGTGCGCCCGCGCCTCGCCCAGGAATGCGGGCCGGATGAAATATCCGCGCGTCCCCAGCGCTTCGACCTCGTTGTCCGTCAGCTCCACCCGACTTCCTCCACGCGACACGTCGCTCCCGTGCGCACACCGTGCCCCAGACGTCCCCTCCAGGGAAGGAGGTACACTGCCCCCATGGCGCACCTCTCGCGAGTCCTCACCATCCTCCTGGGTGCCACGCTCGGCGCGGTGGGCGCCTGGCTGCTCCTCCGCCCGCCGCCCACCTCCCTGCCGGACACGCCGTCCGTCGTGCAGCAGATGCGCGACGTGGCCCGGCTGGAGACGCTGGATGTGTCCCTCTACAAGAAGGTGGCCTTCAGTCCCCAGCCCGAGGCCACCGACGCGCTGTGGAAGGACGTGCTGAGCTGGGCCGCCTACACGATTCGCAATCAGCATGGCCGCGCCATCGTCTTCGCGGACGCGCGGCTGGGCTTCGACTTCCAGCGCTTCGACGCGTCCCACCTCCAGGTGGCTGGCACCCGCGTGTACGTGGTGCTGCCGCCGCTGGAGGTGAAGGTGGAGCTGCGCCCCGGGGAGACGGAGGTCATCGACTCCAACCTGGACAGCGCGCAGACGGCGCAGCTCCTGGAGAAGGCTCGCGTGGCCTTCGAGCAGGAGGTGCGCGCCGATTCTCGCCTGCGCCAGCGCGCCCGGGACTCCGCGGAGCGCTCCCTGCGCGCACTGCTGCTCACGCTGGGCTACCGCGAGGTGCTCTTCGTGGAGAACCTGCCCACGGCCACCGCGGGCTGACCTTCACACAGCGGAGAGTCCCTCCGCGGTGAGGCGGAAGACGCCTGCAATCCCATCAGGAGACGGCACCAGTCGCTCCAGCGCTTCCCGCGCGGCGGCGTCCGACTCGCGGCAGACGAGGGCCAATTCCCGTCGGCCCAGCGACACCCGCAGCGGTTCGTCACCGGCCTCCAGCGTCAACCGCTCCCGCTGCGACGTGGTGAGCAGGCGTGCACCGTCGTGGCCATCTCCCGCCGCCACGGCCCACAGTCCGGAGAAGGCCTCCGCGAGCCGCACCTCTCCCTGGTCGATGAGGACGGGCCGCACCGGCGCGGGGCTCGCCTCCAGGTTGCGCCAGGCCGCCGCGTCCACCGCCTCGGCCGTGAGTCCCACGGGGGCCAGCGCGGACTCCGGCAGGTAGCGCACGAAGTCGGCGTCCTCCAGCACGTAGAAGACCTTCAGGCCCGCGGGGCCCGGCCGGTGCAGCGCGCCCACTGCCCGCGCCGCGAAGTCCGCCGGCCGCAACACCGGCCGCAGCCGTGACTCCAGCGCGGCGCCCTCCGCGCTCAGACCCGAGGAGAGTCCTCCCAGCCGCGCCGCCAGCGCATCCACGTGCGCGGTGAGCCCTTCCGTGCCCGGCGACTCACACCACGCCGCGTACAGCGAGCCCACGTCCACGCGCCCCACTCCTCCCGAGGCGAGCTTCACCAACAGGTCCTTCCCCTGCCGCCGGAAGGTCACCCGGGCCCGGCCCAGCGCGGCGGCGAGCGCCGTGGTGAACTCCGGACGCAGCACCTGCTCCTGGGGCGCGGGCGGAGGCGGCAGGTCGGCGGCCTCCAGCTCCTCCTTCAGCAGCCGGGCCTCGGCGTCGAAGGGGTCTCGCTCGAGCGCGTCCTTCACATACGCGCGGGCCTTGTCGGCCTCGCCGCGCCGCAGCCCGAGCACCGCGAGCACCTTGAGGACTTCAGGGTCATCCGGCTCCTGCGCCCGCACCTCGCGCAGCAACGCCTCCGCGTCGCCATGGCGCTCCAGGCCCAGCAGCGCGCGGGCGAGGCCCAGACGCACGGGTATGTCCCGGGGGAAGTCGCGTCGCAGGGACTCCAGCAATGGCAGGGCCTCGCGCTCTGCACCCGCGTTGATGAGCGCATGGGCCACCGCGAGCCTCGGCGTCGGGCCGGGCGTGCTGCGTGCCTCCACGCGCAGCAACTCCAACTCCGTGTCGCTGAGACTCTCGCCCGCCTCCACCTTCCGGCGGACGCGCTCCAGTTCTTGGGAGGCGCTCACCCGCGCGACTCTAGTGCCACGCCCGGGCGGGCCCAACCCCATGGGCAGGATTGTCAGCCTGCGCGAATGGCCTTCCGGAGCCGTCGCACCGCGTCCGGAATCCGCCCGGCGTCCGTACCGCCGTACCCCAGCACCAGCCCCGGTCGGGACGCCTTCTCCAGGTAGCAGGACGACAGCGGCATGGCCCAGATGCCCTCCTTCGCGGCGCGCTCGGAGAGCTGTCGGTCCTTGAAGCGCTTCGGCAGGGCCGCCACCAGGTGCATGCCCGCCTGCGCGCCGAGGACCTCCACCGTGTCGCCCAGTTCCTGGGCGAGCGACTCCACGAGCACCGTGCGCCGCTCGCGATAGAGCTGCCGCATCTTCCGCAGGTGACGCGCGAAGTGGCCCTCGGTGAGGAAGTCCGTCAGCGCCGCCTGGAAGAGCGTGGGCGGGAAGATGTCCATCGCATCGCGCACGCGCGCGAAGCGCGGCACGAGGTCCGGTGGGAGCACCATGTAACCCACCCGCAGCGCCGGGAAGAGCACCTTGCTGAAGGTCCCGATGTAGATGACGCGCGCATCCCTATCCAGCCCCTGCAGCGCGGACACGGGGAGGCTCTCGTAGCGGTACTCGCTGTCGTAGTCGTCCTCCAGAATCCACGCGCCGCTGCGCTGCGCCCAGTCCAGCAATTGCAGCCGGCGCGACGCGCTCAGCGTCACCCCGAGCGGGTACTGGTGCGAAGGCGTGACATACGCGGCCCTCGCATTCGCGCAGCGCTCGATGCCCGCGCTCACGTCCAGCCCCTCCGCGTCCACGGGCACTGGCACCATGCGAGCGCCCGCCATCGTGAGCACGTCCTTCGCCCCCGGGTAGCCCGGTTCCTCCATCCAGACGGGACTGCGCGCGTCCAGCAGCACACGCGCCGACAATTCCAGCGCCTGCTGCGAGCCGCTCACCACCATGATGTGGTCCGCCTCGCACCGCACCGCGCGCGACGTGCGCAGGTACGCGGCGAGCGCCTCGCGAAACGGCCGGTACCCCATGGGGTCGCCATAGGTCAGCAGGCTCCGGGTGGGGTTGCGCGAGTGCCGCGCCAGCAGCGCCGACCAGACCTGGAACGGGAAGTGGTCCACCGCGGGCTGGCTCACGCGAAACGCGCCCCAGCCTCCGTGCCAGGGCTCGGACGTGAGGCTCTCTCCGAGGACCGCGCTCCCCTGCGAGAGGATGCGCCGGCCCGGGGTGCCTCGCACCGGGGCGTGGGCATCGGCCGGTGGCGCCTCGTCGGGGAGCGAGCGGGCGACGAAGGTGCCCGCCCCCACGCGGCTCTCGAAGTAGCCCTCCGCGAGGAGCTGCTCGAAGGCGCCCAGGATGGGGATGCGGGAGATTCCCAGCTCGGTGGACAGGCTCCGCGTCGAGGGCAGCCGCTCTCCCGCGCGCAGCCGCCGGTCGACGATGGCCTCGCGATAGCCCTCGTATATCTGCCGGTACAGCGGCACGGCCGAGCGGCGGTCCACCGCGATGATGGGGACGATGCCCGACGGGGCTCGCTTCATGGCCCGCAGGATAATGGCCATACGGTAGCCGGCCAAAGCGGTCATTGAGGATGGCCACTCCAGCATGGACATTGCGGCCCATGCCACGGCCTCAAGTCTTCACTCCCGCCCTCCTGCTGCTCTCGCTGGCCTGCGCGGGCTCCCGACCCACCACGGACGCGCCCTCCATGCCCCACGACTCCTGCTGCGCGATTGTCGAGCTCCGCCAGTACACCCTGAAGCCCGGACAGCGGGACACGCTGGTGGACCTCTTCGAGCGCGAGTTCATCGAAAGCCAGGAGGCCGTCGGCATGCCCATTCCGGGGGAGTTCCGCGACCTCGACCGGCCCGAGCGCTTCGTCTGGCTCCGGGGCTTCTCCGACATGGCCTCGCGACACCAGGGGCTCACCACCTTCTACGGCGGCCCCGTCTGGAAGGCGAACCGCGAGACGGCGAACGGCACCATGCTGGACTCCTCCAACGTGCTGCTGCTCAAGCCCTCCCGCCCCGACTCCGGCTTCGGCCACCCCCTGGGCGAGCGTCCCCCGAAGGGTGCCACCGCCATTCCCCCGAGCGTGGTCCTCGCCACCGTGTACTCCTTCGACGCGCCAGTGGATGAGGACTTCGTCCGCTTCTTCGAGAACGAATTGAAGCCCGCGCTGGCCGAGGCCGGCCTGCCCGTCTCGGCGTACTTCCAGACGGACGACAGCCCCAACACCTTCACCCCGCTGCCCGTCCGGGAAGGTGAGCACGTCTTCGTCTGGTTCTCCGGCGCGCCTTCCGCCGAGGCCCTCCAGGAGCGCCTGTCACGGCTCACGGCCTCGCAGGCGTGGAGCGCGCGCGTGGAGCCGGAGTTGAAGCGCCGCCTCAAGTCCGCGCCCGAGGTGCTCCGGCTGTCGCCCGGTGCTCGCTCACGCCTGCGGGAGTGAAGCGTGGCAACTCCGCCGACACGGCCCGCACCGCGTGAAGGCCTCGCGCGGCGCGCTCAGTGCTGGATTCCCGAGGGGCCCAGGTCCGGCGCCTCCGGGCCCGCCTCCCCGGCCGGCCCGCCCTCGCCCGCGCCGCCCTCCGACTGGCCGAGGAAGTCGTCCAGCGCGCCCACGTCGATGGGCTTGCGGAACACCGCGTCCACCAGCGCCAGGTTGGCGCGGTTCTGCCCGCGCACGTCCATGCCGGTGACGATGGCGAGCAGCGTCTGCGGCGAGCGCTGTCGCAGCTCGCGCGCCAGCTCCCACCCACTCATCTCCGGCATGACGGCGTCCAGCAGCGCGGCATCGAAGCGGCGCCGGTCCCACATCCCCAGCGCCACCTCCGGGCTGATGGCCACCTGCACCTCGTAACCCTCCTCGCCCAGCACCTCCGCCATCATCCGCGCGTTGTCCAAATCGTCATCCACCACCAGCACGCGGCGCGTCTTCTGGAAGCGCCGGGGCGCCTCCGGCCGCGTCACCTCCGCGCGCGAGGCCTCCCCGCGGGGCGCCTGCGCCGCCGCCTCATGTACGCGCGGCAGCCGCACCACGAAGGCCGCACCGTGTCCCGAGGTGCTGTTCTCCGCCGTCAGCTCGCCACCCCAGCGCTGCACCTGCGCGCGCGCCACCGCCAGGTACAGCGACAGCTGCGGCGCCCCGGTGTCCCTCCGCAGCGGGTCGAACAGCTGCGTCAGCTCCTCCACCGCGTACGGCGGGCCCTCGTCCTCGATGCGCAACGTCAGCCACGGCTCGCCCTCCGCACGGGTGGTGACGCGCAGCCGGCCTCCATTCTCCATGCGGTCTCTCGCGGAGAGCAGCAGGTTGACGATGAGCTCGCGGAAGAAGCCCGCGTCCGCACGCACCTGCCCCGGGCTGCCCAGGTCCAGGTCCACGTGGACGGGGTGCTCGCGCTGCTCCAGCTCCCCGCGCGCCAGCTCCAGCGCCTCGCGCACCGTCTGGTCCACCGGCACGTCGGTGGGCTGCTCCTGGGTGCGCTGCACGTTGAACTCCTGCAGCCGCGCCACCAGCTCGCCAATCTGCCCCACCGTCTTGTCGAGCGCCTCCAGGTGCTCGGCCTTGAACTCGCGCTGCAACAGCGTGATTCGCAGCCGCAGCACGTTGAGGAAGTTGTTGAGCGCGTGCGCCGCGCCGCTGGCCAGCTGCCCCAGCGCCTGCTGACGGGTGCGCTGCAACAGGCGCCCCTGGAGGCGGCGCAGCTCGCCGTGCGCGCTCTGCAGCGCCTTCGTCTTGTTCACCGCCTCGGTGCGGTCGGTGAAGGTCTGGATGGCGCCGGCCAGCTCACCCTCCTCCTCCCAGACGGGCGTGGCGCTCAGCTCCAGCGTGGCCTCGCCGCCGCTGGGACGCTCCACCACCATCATCACCCCGCGCACCGGCCCCTTCTCCTTGAGCGCGCGCAGGAAGGGCATGTCCGTCACCTTGAACGGCTCACCGGTCAGGTGGCGCGCGTTCACCTGCGACAGCACCGGGCTGAGCGTGTTCGCCGCGCGCGCGCCCAGCACCGCGCGCATGGGCAGCCCCATCAGCCGGCTCACCGGCGGCGTGACGAACGACACCGTGCCGTCCACCTCCGCGAGGAGGATGCCCACGTCCACCTGGTTGAGCACCGACTCCATCACCGCCGCCTCGCGGAAGCGCACCTCCTCCGTCTTCAGCACCCGCGCATAGGACGCCTGCGCCGCCGCGTGCGCCTCCCACACCAGCTCGGCGATGAGCTCCGCCACCTCGGGCTCGATGGAGTTCCCGTTGCGGCGCCCGTAGACGTACAGCAGCACCTCCTCGAGGGACTTGAACTCGCGCGTCAGGTCCTCGGGGTCGAAGCTCTGGCTGTAGCGAAAGGCGCCGTGTGAGCGCACCACCTCCGGCCACAGGCGCACCGCATCATCCCCCCGGTCCCTGAGCAGCCGGGCCAGCTCGTCCAGGAGCCGGCGCAGTGGGGCGCGCAAGTCGCGTCCCGGGATGTCCACCTCGTACGTCTCGGCGCGCAGGCGCTTCGCCCAGAGGCGCGCCACGCGTTCGCGCTCTTCCTGGAGCAGGTCGGAGAGGGCCTGGATGGGATTCACGGCGGACACGTTCAAGACGGGAAGGTGCGCACGCCCGCCCGCCATGGCCACCCTGCGCCTGCCTGGCTGCTCGCCGCCCCGCCACCGCGCGTTGGCCGGTCATCACCCGCGTTGCATCCGCCTGGCAGTCGTCCCACCTTGCAGGGACGGATGGCAGGCACCGAGCGCAACAAGAACGACTTGCTGGAGCCGCCCTGGCTCTCGCAGCAGGCCATGGCGCAGCTCTTCCGTGGCGAGCTGAGCCGCTCCGACACGTGGCGCACGCGCCTGGACACCACCACCAACTGGGCGCTCACCACGACGGCGGCCGTCATCTCCTTCGGCTTCGCCACACCGCAGAGCTCCCACGTCACCTTCCTGGTGGGCATCTGGATGGTGTTGTCCTTCCTCCTCATCGAGGCGCGGCGCTACCGCTACTACGACTTGTGGAACCGCCGGGTCCGTCTGCTGGAGGACGGTTGGTGGGCGCCCATGCTCCGGCGCGAGCCCGTGGACCCGGACGCGATGCGCGAACTGGCGGTGGAGATGTCCCGCCCGCAAATCCAGCTGTCGCTCTTCTCCGCCATCTCCACGCGGCTCAACCGCGCCTACGGGCCCATCCTGATGGTCCTGATGGCCACGTGGTTCGTGAAGGTCTACAGCCACCCCAAGCCGCCGAAGGACTTCGCCGAGTTCCTGTACCGCGCCCATGTGGCCTGGCTCCCCGGCCCCGTGGTGATGGCCTTCCTGGTCTTCCTCACCATCGCCGCCACCTACCTGTTCATCTCCTCCTTCTTCATCCGCGCCCCCATGGGGGAGCTGCGCACGCGCCCCCGGGGCCGACGCGCCGCCCTCTGGGAGTCGTTCTACCGGCCCTACGCCATCCACAGGCGCCGCACGCCCGCCCACCGCCGCCCCCCGTCGCCTCGCCCGTCGTCGTCTTCCGAGCACTGAGCGGCGGCACCGGGGCCGGCCCACCCGTCCGGAGAGGGGCCGGGCGTCCCCCGTCCCCCGGGCCTTCCGGACTCATGGCCGCCATGCCCGCCGCTGAAACGCGGCTGTTTTCGTCCTTTCGGGCCCTGGGGTTTTGTGCTGTGAATCCGCACCCATGGCGAACACCCGTACTGTCACGATCATCAATGGCGATGGCATCGGCCCCGAGGTGATGGCGGCCACCGTGCGCGTCCTCGAGGCGCTCAAGGTGCCTCTCGAGTTCGAGCACAAGGACGCCGGCACCGAGGTGGTGGCCAAGTACGGCACCAACCTTCCCCACGAGACGGTGGAGGCGGTGCTGCGCAGCGGCGTCGCGCTCAAGGGCCCCACCGGCACCGTGGTGGGCGGCGGCCTCCCGTCGGCCAACGTCGGCCTGCGCAAGCGGCTGGACCTGTACTCGTCGCTGCGGCCCGTGAAGAGCGTGCCCAGCGTGAAGACGCGCTACGACAACGTGGACCTCATCGTCGTGCGTGAGAATACCGAGGACCTCTACGCCGGCCTGGAGCACATCATCGTCCCGGGCGTGGTGGAGTCCCTCAAAATCATCACCGAGAAGGCGTCCACCCGCATCGCCCGCTTCGCCTTCGAGTACGCGAAGCGGCACGGGCGCAAGAAGGTGTCGGCCGTCCACAAGGCCAACATCATGAAGCTGTCGGATGGCCTCTTCCTGGACTGCTGCCGCAAGGTGGGCCGCGAGTACTCCGACATCACCTACGAGGAGGTCATCGTCGACAACCTCTGCATGCAGCTCGTCAAGGACCCGACGCGCTTCGACATGCTGGTGACGGAGAACCTCTACGGCGACATCGTCAGTGACTTGTGCGCGGGCCTGGTGGGCGGCCTGGGCGTGGTGCCCGGCGCCAACATCGGCGAGCGCACCGCCGTCTTCGAGGCCGTGCACGGCACCGCCCCGGACATCGCGGGCAAGGGCATTGCCAACCCCACCGCGCTGATGATGTCCGCGGTGATGATGCTGGACTGGCTCGACATGCGGGAGGCGGCCCGCCGCATGGAGAACGCCATCCACAAGGTGTACAGCGGCGGCACGGTGCGCACCGGCGACCTCGGTGGCGGCGCCACCACCCGCGAGTTCACCGACGCCATCATCGCCGCGCTGTAGCCAGCACGGCGACGTCGCACACACGGGCCCGGGGCGCTGCGAGCGGCCCGGGCCCGCTGCGTTTCAGCCCACCGTCACCTTGCGCACGCCGCGCGCCTCCAGCAGTGCCGGCAGCCGCTCGCGCTGGTCGCCCTGGAGCACGAGGGCGTCATCCTCCACCACGCCCCCGCAGCCCAGCGAGTTCTTCAGCGCCTTGAGCCACACCTCGCGCTGGGGCGCGGGCAGCTCCAGGTGCTCCACCACCGTGACTTCCTTGCCGCCACGGCCCTTGCGCTCCATGCGCACCACGGCGCGCGCGGGGCCCTTCGGCTCGGGCTTCGCGGGCGGAGGCTTCACGGGCGCGGCGGGCGCCTGGGGCAGTTCCTCGCGCTTGGAGGACAGCGCGGCGAACGGGTTGTTGAACGGGGCGGCCGGGGCGGCGGGCGCCTCGGCCTTCTTGTCGCGCTTGCCCATGGCGTGGCTCGTCAGTGGTTGTGGCCCGCGTGGTCGTCATGCCCCCCGGCCGGCACGGGGCGCGGCGGCGGCAGCACGCTGAAGGCGGGGGCGCTCGGGTTGCCGCCCGCCATCACCAGCGCGTAGAGCAGCGGCGCGGACGGCGGCGCCTGGCGGCCGTTGACCACCACCAGCGGCGTGCCGCTGATGTGGTGCTTCATCGCGTAGGTGGAGTCCTCCTGGAGCTTCGCCGCCGTCGACGGGCTCGACATGCACGCGTCCAACTGCATGCGGGACACCGAGCCGGAGGAGGCAATCTCCAGCACCCGCTCCGTGTCGAGGAAGGCCTGCGCGGCGAAGAGCTTCTCGCGCAGCTCCCAGTAGTCCGGCGCGCCCTCCAGACAGATTTGGGCCCGGGCCGCGCTGCAGCGCACGCTGGGCGCATCCGGGCCGCGGCGCGGAATGGCCGGGTTGCACGCGCCGTCCAGCGGGAACTGGCGGGCCTCCAGCGACATCTTCCCCTCGGGCACGCGCTTCTTCAGCACGGACAGCTCCTCCACCAGCGCCTTGCAGTGGGGGCACTTGCTGTCCGTCCACTCGACAATCTTCACCGGCGCGTCCGGAGGCCCGTAGAGCTTGCGCGCGGGGGCCACGGCGGGCAGCGGCTGGCTGGCGCGGTACTGCGCGAGCCCGTCCGCGATGAACTGCTTCTGGTCCGCGCTCAGGCTGCCGAGGAACTCCTCCAGCGACGCGGGCGGCGTGCTGGCCTGCCCCGAGCCCTGGCTGCCCTGGCTGGAGACGGGCGGCGGCGGCGGCAGCAGCGCGCTGATGTTGTCGCTGGCCTTCGGCGTGGCGCGCCCGGGGAGCAGCAGCGCGAGGAAGGCCGCGACGGTGATGCCCACCGTCCACTGCAGCGTGGAGCCCCACTCGCCGGACGCCGGCGCCACCGGGCCCGGCAGCCCGCGCCAGGCCACGCCCGCGAAGGCCAGCACCAGCACGTAGGTGCCCAGGCACGTCGGGCACACCGCGCCCGAGCTGAAGCTGGCCAGGCCGAAGACGAGCACGGACACCGCGCCCGCGAGCGCCACCAGCCTCAGGCCATTGGCGGCGGGGCGCACGGAGCGGCCCGCGCGAGCCCACGCGAGGTACAGCGCGGACAGGCCCACCGCGACCAGGCCCCACACCAGGCCCAGGCCGGCGACGGGGATGCCGAGCATTTCGTGGACACGGCTGGCGAAGGGCGAGTTCCACACCGTCTCGCAGTTCACCGTCTCGGAGATGCCGCACACGGTGGGGCCACCCCCACGCAGGGTGACGAGCTGCATCCACTGGAAGATGGCGAGCCCGCTCTCGGCGAGGCCCAGCACCAGCAACGCCAGTGCGCCGCGGACGGGAGCCGTGGGAGAGGGGGCCTTGGAGGAGGACTTCGGGCTCATGCGTGCTCCGGGGGCGGGGTCATCAGGACGAGGAGTCGGGCGGGTTCCGGGCCGTCATTGACGACGCCGTGCTCGGAGCCCGCGGGGGCGAAGATGGAGGCGCCGGGGCCATGCACTTCCTCCTCGGCGCCGACGCGGAAGCGGCAGCGCCCTTCCAGCACGACGTACACCTTGTCGGACGTGGCATGGCGGTGCGGCTTCTGGGCCTGCCCGGGCGCGACGCAGTAGACGTCGAGGAAGAAGCGCCCGGACTGGAAGAGGTTGTGCTTCTGGAGCTTCTCCGGGGAGAAACCCTGGAAGGTGGACAGGTGCTTCACATCCATCGTGGCATTCGCTCCTTCGCCTCTATATAGCGACGGACATGGAACCGCTGTCTCTGCATTTTCTTCACGAGGCGACGGGCGCCCGCTTCATGGACGTGGGCGGCCGTGAGGCCGTGGCCGGTTATGGGGACGGGGAGGGAGAGTACCGGGCGGCACACGAGGCCGTCGCCCTCCACGACGCCTCCTACCGCGAAATCCTCCGGATAACGGGGGAGGACCGCGCCTCCTTCCTCCATGGCATGGTCACCCAGGAGGTGAAGAACCTGCCCGTGGGCTCGGCGGCCTACGCCGCCATGGTGAACGCCAAGGGGGCCATGGTGGCGGACGCCCGCATCCTCAAGCGGGAGGCGGACCTGCTGCTGGAGCTGGAGCCCGGCACCGGCACCAAGGTCCGGGAGTTCCTGGACAAATACCTCATCTCCGAGGATGCCGAGCTGCATGAGGCGACGGGCGAGCATGGCCTCCTCCGGCTGCTCGGCCCCCGCTCGGCCGGGGTGCTGGCCGCCGCCCTGGGCGGCCCCTTCGAGGTGCTCGCCCACCATGCCACCCGGGCGGCCTCGCTCGCCGGGCAGGAAGTCGTCCTCGTGGGCAACACGGCGGTGGAGCCCCATGGCGTGGACGTGTGGGTGCCGCGCGCCGGACTGGAGCCGGTGTGGCGGGCCCTGACGGAGGCCGGCGCCGCGCAGGGGCTGAAGCCCCTGGGCTTCGAGGTGCTGGAGTTGCTGCGCGTGGAGGCCGGCGTGCCCCGGTACGGGCAGGACATGGTGGACACCACCATTCCCCTGGAGGCGAACCTCGCGAGCGCCATCTCCTACAACAAGGGTTGCTACATCGGGCAGGAGGTCATCGCCCGCGCCACCTTCCGCGGACACATGAACCGGAAGCTGACGGGCCTGCTGCTGGGTGACGCGGACGTGGCGCCGGGCACGGAGCTGCGGCGCGGGGAGAAGAAGGTGGGCTGGCTCACCAGCGTGGTGCGCTCGCCGGTGAAGGGCCAGCGGGTGGCGCTGGGCTACGTGCACCGCGACTCGCTGGAGCCGGGCACGGAGCTGACGCTGGCGGAGGGCCCCGCCACCGCGAAGGTGGCCGCCCTGCCCTTCACTCCGGCCTGAGTGGCGCGGGGCGCGTCCCTTCGGGCACAGTAGGGCGCTGTCGCCGGGCCGTGCCGGCGCGAGAATGGAACGGACTTCATGGCCCCGCGCTCCACGCCCCGCCCGCCGTGGCTGCTCGCCACGCTGGTGCTGCTCACGCTGACCGGCTGCTTCGACCTCGTGCAGGAGGTGTGGATCAACCCGGACGGCTCCGCGCGCGTGGTGCTGGACCTCGCCATTCCCAAGGGGTTGATGGCGCTCGGGGAAGCGGGGGGCGGCAAGAGCCTTCTGGACCAGGTCCGCGAGAAGCAGGAGTCCGCCCGGGAGAAGGTGGGCAAGGACCCCAACGTCCAGAAGCTGGAGCAGCGGACCTACGAGGAGGGCGACAAGGTCCACCTCGTGCAGGACCTGACGGTGCACGACGCGACGAAGCTGCCGGAGCTGTACCGGCAGCTCGCGGACGACGTGGCCCGCGAGAGCAAGGGCAGCGCGGGCAACTGGGACTTCCGCATCGAGCGCAACGGTGGCGACTACCTCTTCACCCAGCGCTTCGTCCCGGACAAGGCCGCGGCGCCCGTGAAGGACCGCGAAGACGCGGCCGAGCTGGCGGCGAAGGAAATCGCGAAGGGGATGGCGAAGGCCCTCTTCGCGAACAACCACATCACCGTGCGCGTCCACGGGCCGGGCATCGGCGAGACGAACGGTACGGTGAACGAGAAGAAGGACACCGTGGAGTGGAAGGTGCCCCTCGCGGAGCTGGTGGACGTGTCCTCGGAGGGACGCGAGTTCCGCGCGGTGGTGCACGGCGGCGAGCCGCTGTGGCTGTGGCCGGTGGTCATCGGCGTGCCGCTGGCGGTGCTGGGGTTGGCCATCTCCGCCGCCCGGAGGAAGCGCGCCGCGTACGCGCGGTGACTCGCGTCAACGCGCCAGCAGCATCCCCACCGCGCCTCCGCCCAGCACCAGCCACGCGGAGTTGACGCGGAAGCGGATGAGCAGCACCGCGGACACGGCGGCGAGCCCCACCGTCCACGCGTCCACCAGCGCCGCGCGTCCGAGCTGCCACGTCACCACGGCCATCAGCGCCAGCGACGCCACGTTGACGCCGTCCAGGAAGGCCCCCGCCACCCACGAGCGGCGCAGGCGCGGCACCAGCGGTCCGCTGAGCGCGACGAAGATGAAGGCGGGCAGGAAGATGCCCACCGTGGCCAGCACCGCGCCGGACGCACCGCCCAGCACGTAGCCGATGAAGGTCGCCGTGGTGAAGACGGGGCCCGGCGTCACCTGCCCCACCGCCACCGCGTCCAACAGCTGCGCCTCCGTGAGCCACCCGTACCGCTCCACCAGGTCCGAGCGCAGGAAGGCCAGCAGCACGTAGCCGCTGCCGTACAGCACCGAGCCCACCTTGACGAAGAAGAGGAAGAGGCCGGACAGCGAGAAGGGCACCGCCGTGGCGAGCGCACCCGTCACCGGTACGACGGGCCACAGGGGCAACACGGCTGCCGTGGTGGAGCCGCTCCCGCCGGGCGACGCCGGGGGGGCCTCACGCGTCGCCGCCCGTGCAGGCACCGGGTCCTGCGCCAGAGGCGGCCCGGGCGGCCTCCGCCGACTCCGCTCGCCCGCGCGCCACAGCAGCACGGCGAGCCCGGCCAGCAGCAGCAGGAGCAGCTCGTGCACGCCCAGGAAGGCCGCCGTCACGGAGACCACGCCCACGGCGGCGGCGAGTCGCGTCTTCACCACGTTGCGCAACAGGCCCCACAGCGCCTGGAGCACCACGGCGATGATGACGGCCTTCACGCCGTACAGCAGCGCATCCACGCGGGGCAGGCTGCCGAAGCGCGAGTACGCCCAGCCGATGGCGCCGACGATGAGGAAGGCCGGGAGGATGAAGCAGACACCGGCCACCACCAGCCCGGGCCAGCCTCCGCGCCGGTGGCCGATGTGGATGGCCAGCTCCGTGGAGTTGGGGCCGGGGATGAGGTTGGCGGCGCCGAGCAGGTCCACGAACTCGTCGCGCGTGAGCCACTTCCGGCGCCGCACCACCTCGTCCTCCATCATCGCGATGTGGGCCGCGGGGCCGCCGAAGGCGGTGGTGCCCAACCGGAGGAACAGGAGCGCCAGTTCCTTCAGCGCGGTGGCGCGGTCCGGAGCGGTGGCCTCGGGAAGGGAGGACTGCGGGGACGACATGGCCCGTACCCTACCCGGCACGGGCCCGCGTGAGTGCAACGTCGCGGCGACGCTAGATGCGCCCCTCGGACTGCTGCTGGCGCTCGATGCTCTCGAACAGCGCCCGGAAGTTGCCGCCGCCGAAGCCCTGGTCTCCCTTGCGCTGGATGATTTCGTAGAAGAACGGGCCCGCCGACGGCTCCTTGTAGAGGCTGGCCGCGTCCTTCATGAAAATCTGGAGCAGGTAGCTGTGCTCCTTGTCCCCGTCGATGAGGATTTCGAGGTCCCTCAGCGTCTGGATGTCCTCGTCGATCTTCTTGATGCCCAGCTTCTGGATGCGCTCGGGCAGCGCGTCGTAGTACGTGCCCGGGGTGGGCATGAACTCGATGCCCGCGCCCCGCCGCATGTCCTTCACCGAGGTGAGGATGTCCTTCACGGTGAGCGCCAGGTGCTGCACGCCGTCGCCCCGGTGGTCCTCGTTGAAGATGTTGATTTGCGAGGACTTGAAGAAGGGCCGGTAGGGCTCGTTGTTGGCGAACTTCACGCCGCTCCTCGGGTCCCACACCACCTCGGACTTCAGGCCGCTGCCGTGCGCGCGCTTCTCCTTCGCGGCCACGTCCTCGGTGTGGAACTCGATGTGCCAGAACTTCTCGAAGCCCATCACGTGCTCCATCCACAGGAGCATGGGGCGCATCGTCTGGAAGTTCGACGTGACGTGGTCGATGCGGCCGAAGCCGTACTTGTTCTTCCCGCCCTGCGGCGTCGCGTGGCGGATGTAGCCCGGGTACAGGTCGCTGTAGCCGTCGCGCTGGACGAAGCGGAAGGTGGTGTCACCGAAGGGCGTGGTGATGGAGAACATCGCCAGCTTCCCGCCGCGCGCGTCGGTGGCGCGCACGATGTCGGTGATGAAGGTGGCCCCCCGCTGGTCCAGCAGGCGGAAGGCCTTCTCCGCGTCCTCCACCTCGAAGTTGAGGGTTCCCACCCCGTCCGGGTGCTTGCGCAGCCAGCGGGCGGCGCGGCCACCCTCACCCACCGGCTGGCTCACCATCAGGACGACGTCGCCCGCCTGGAACACCGCCGACTTCTGCCGGCCCTTCGTGTCCAACTCCGGCGACGACACGCCCAGCTCCGCGAAGTCCAACCCCTTCGTGTAGAAGTTGCGGCTCCGCTCCAGGTCATGCACGTACCAGTGGACGCTCTCCAGCGTCTTGATGCCCAGGGATTCCGGTCTGGCCATGTCGTGACTCCTTCACGGTGCCGCGGGTGTCAGGCCGGTGCCGCGTCGGGCTGCCGGTCCGGGTGGGCCGCCTGGAAGGCGGCAAGCTCGTTACACGCCGCTTCGATTCGCAGCAGCGTGGGGTACGGCGTCAGGTCTACCGCGAAACGCCGCGCCCCATAGAGTTGGGGCACCAGGCAGATGTCCGCCAGCGACACCTCGTCCCCCACACAATAACGGCCCGCCGTGGGCTTCACCGCCGCCTCCAACGCTTCAAGGCCCCGCGCATTCCACCAGGCCGCCCAGGCCTTGTCGTCCCCGTGCAGCTCGCTCTTGATGCGTTGCAGCACGCCTAGGTTCTGCAGGGGCTGAATCCCGGAGTTCACCATCTCCGCCAGCATGCGGGCCCGGGCCTGGAGGTAGAGGTCCTTCGGGAAGAAGGAAGGCGCGGGGTGCCGTGCCTCCACGTACTCCAGGATGGGGAGCGACTGGGACAGCCGGCGCGCGGTGCCGTCGTCCTCGGTCCACTCCAGCGTGGGCACGGTGCGCATGGGGTTGAGCGCCCGGTAGGCCTCCGAGTGCTGCTGCCCGCCGTCCTTCAAGATGTGCACCGCCACGTACTCGTACTTCAGCCCCTTGAGGCCCAGGCCAATGCGCACGCGCCACGACGCGGACGAGCGCCAGTAGCTGTGGAGGCGCAGGCTCTTCATGGCACCTTCCTCACCGTCTGGGAGATGCGGCCGAAGACGCTGTTGCCTTCCGCGTCGAGCATTTCGATATCAATCGTGTCGCCCGGCTTCATGAAGGGCGTCTTCGGCTTGCCCTCTTCAATGGTCTCAATCATGCGGCGCTCGGCGAGGCAGGAGATGCCGCGCGCGCGGTCCGCGTTGGACACGGTGCCGCTGCCGAGGAGGGTGCCGGCGGTGTAGCTGCGCGTCTTGCACAGGTGCTGGATGAGGTCGAAGAAGGAGAAGTGCATCTCCGGGCCGGCGTCCGTGTCGCCCACCTGCACGCCGTTGAGCACGGACTGCAGGCGCAGGTGGATACGGCCGTCATGCCAGGCGGCGCCCAGCTCGTCCGGCGTCACCGCGAAGGGGCTGAAGGCGGTGGCGGGCTTGCTCTGGAAGAAGCCGAAGCCCTTGGCCAGCTCGTCGGGGATGAGGTTTCGCAGGGAGACGTCGTTGGCCAGCAGCAGCAGCTTGACGTGCTTCTCCGCGTCGGCGGCCTTCGTGCCCTGGGGCGTGTCGCCGAGGATGGCGCAGACCTCTCCCTCGAAGTCCAGGCCCCACGCCTCGTCGGCCAGGGGGATGTCGGCGGTGGGCGCGAGGAAGTCGCCGGAGCCACCCTGATACACGAGCGGGTCCGTCTTCAGCGTGGGCGGCGGCTCGGCGTTGCGGGCCTTGCGCACCAGCAGGACGTGGTTGAGGTAGGCGCTGCCGTCAATCCACTCGTAGGCGCGGGGCAGCGGGGCGTGGAGGGCGCGCACGTCCAGCGGACGGCTCTGCACCGTGCCCGCCTCGAGCTGCGCGGCCAGCGCACGCAGCTGCGGCTCCTTCGTGTCCCAGTCGTCCAGCGCGGCTTGCAGCGTCAGGGCCACGTTGGTGGCCAGCGCGTAGGCCGTGTTGTCCCGCTTGATGACGACGAGCCGGCCGTCACGGGTTCCGTCCTTGAGCGTCGCGAGCTTCAATCCCGGGCTCCCCGGCGGCCCATGGGGGGAACGGCAGGGCCGCCATCTGTGGCCCGGCTTTTCCGCCGGGGGGCCGGGGGTGTCAAGCGTGACGATTCGCCCGACACACCATCTAAGGGATTACCAGCAGGAGGTCCTAAGGGATTACCAGCAGGGCATCCGCGCCGGCAGGCGAGCGTAGAAGTTCGCGCCCGTGTTGCTGTCCCACTCGCCGTTGGCCGTGGCGGCCACGTAGAGGTCCCACGCATCTGGTTGTTGAGTTTCACGAAGATGCTGCTCTGGTCGTCCCGGTACTTCGTGCGCAGGTAGCCCGGCGGAAGGCACGGAGCAACTGGACGAGGGCGAGCACCGCCGGGACGACCTGGAGCACACCGGTCAGCTCGAAGAAGAAGTCGTTCGGCAGCTCATAGGTCGGCGGCGGGAAGAGCCGCTCCAGCAGGGCCACGGACGCGCCTCCGAAGTAGAAGACGTTCTTGAGGACGTGGTTGTAGAAGCCCTCGAACGCGCCCACCATCCCCACGGGCACCGCGAGCGTCGTCAAGGCGAAGAGAAAGAACGCCCATCTCGCGCGTGACAGGGCGAGCGCGCCCAGGAGGACGACGGCGGTGACGGCGGCCACGCCCACCATGTGCAGCCGCCACGGCGTGCGGTAGATGAAGGCGCCGTAGGCATGGTGCACGCTCGTCAGCAACAGCACGGTGAGCGAAGCCACGGCGGAGCGGCCCGCGGCGCCCCGGAACATCGACGGTTTCCCGGTCTCCATCACGCATTCCTCCTCGGGTACACGGGCCCATGGGTGGGCCTCGTGACTCACGAGGAGGGATGTGCCGTGCGCTCCGGTTGAGTGCGAGTGAAGCCCCGGCACATCATCCATGCGTCCCTCGCATCAATCCCGTGCCCGCATGTCCATGCACTCGCTCGCCAACATCGACGCCTTCGTCCGCACCGTGGAGGACGGTGACTTCACGCGCGCGGCGCGCAGGCTCGCCGTCACCGCCTCCGCGGTGAGCCGGCGCATCGCCCGGCTGGAGGAGGAGCTGGGCGTGCGCCTCTTCCAGCGGACGACGCGGGCGCTCCGACTCACCGAGGACGGGCGCGACTTCTACGCCCGCTGCCAGCGCATCCTCGCGGAGCTGGACGAGGCCAGGGAGTCACTCGCCCGCTCCCGGAGTCGGCCCACGGGCCTCTTGCGCGTGGAGGCGCCCCAGGTCATCGGGCAGCTCGTGCTCACGCCCGCCCTGCCCCGCTTCCTGGAGGCCTACCCGGGCGTCGAGCTGCACCTGACGCTGCGCGACGAAGTCGTGGACCCCATCACCGAGGGCGCCGACGTGCTCATCCGCATGGGACAACTGACGGACTCACGGCTGGTGGCGCGCAAGCTGGCGGTGGCGCGGCTGGTGGCCGTGGCCTCCCCCGCCTACCTGCAACGCCATGGCACGCCAGTGGCGCCCACGGACCTGGCGCGGCACCAGTGTCTGGGCTTCCTGCGCCAGGGGGTGACGGGGGAGTGGCGCTTCAAGGACGGCCGCGTCGTGCCACGCGGCGCCTTCCACGTCAGCCAGGGCGCCACGCTGCGGGACGCCGCGGTGATGGGGCTCGGCATTGCCTGGATGATGGACTTCATGGTGGCGCGCGAGCTGGCCACGGGCGCGCTCGTCACGGTGCTCGACGCGCACGCCTGCGAGGAGCGGCCCATCCACGCGCTGCATCCTCCCAACCGACACCTGCCCTCCCGGGTCCGCGTGTTCCTCGACTTCGTGAAGACACTCTTCCCCGACTCCAGGGCCCCTTCGCACAGGGGCAACCAGACGTAGCGAGCCACCGTCCCCACCCCCGGGCTCCGAGCCACCTCCACCCGGCCACCCGAGCGGGTGGGAAGCGAAGCGTGTACGACTGTTGATGTCCCAGGCGGTGCACGGAAGGCGTGCGCCTGCCTCCCCCTTGGCACCATCCATTCCGGCACCCAAGGTTGTGGGAGGGACGCACGGCCGACCGTATCGCGGGGAGCGATTCGATTGGGGGCGAGGGCACTGAATGGCTGAGGGCTTCCAATATGCCGGCGCCGCTCCCGGAGAGCCGCAGCCAGGCAGGCGTCTGGGGAACCGCTTCGAGCTGGTTCAACGCCTGAAGACCGGCCGCGGCATCTCCACGTGGGTGGGCAACGACCTGCGCACCGGTGAGCGCGTGGTCGTCAAGCTGACCTCCGCCGTGGCGCTCGCGCCCGCGGCCCGGCATCGGCTGGAGCACGAGGCGTCCGTCCTCTCCCGCCTGGACTCCTCCACCATCGTCCCCGTGCGCCACCTGGGCACCTCTGGCGAGCTGCTCTACCTCGTGACGCCCTGGCTGGAGGGCGAGACGCTGGAGGAGCGCCTGTCCGAGGGGCCCCTCTCCGTACCGGAGGCGCTCATCCTGGGCCGCTCGGTCCTCACCGCGCTGGCCGAGGCCCACCGCCACGGCGTCCTCCACCGCGACGTGAAGCCCTCCAACCTCCTCGTCTCCGGCAAGCCCCTCTCCCACGCCACCCTGGTGGACTTCGGCCTGTCCCGCAGCGAGCGGCTGGACCCGTCCCTGCGTGATTTGCCCGTGGGCACCGCGCGCTACCTGTCGCCGGAGCAGGCGGGGTTGCTCAACCGGCCGGTGGAGGCCACGTCGGACCTGTACTCGGTGGGCATCGTCCTCTTCGAGGCGCTCTCCGGCCGGCCCGCCTTCGACGGCACCTCCGTGGGGGAAGTCCTCCGCCAGCACCTGGCGACGCGGCCCCGGCTGCGCGCGGTGGGCGTGGAGGTGCCACGCGCGCTGGAGGAACTCATCTCACGCCTTCTCCAGACGGACCCGCCGGACCGCTACCAGTCCGCCGAGTCCGCGCTGGCCGACCTGCGCGACATCGAGGAGGCGCTGGCGCACGGACAGGCGGAGCCGGAGCTCGTCACCGGCGCGCACGACCAGCGCCGCAGCCTCACCGAGCCCTCCTTCGTCGGCCGCCAAGAGGAGGTGGCGACGCTGGAGCGCGAGCTGGAGCGCACCCGCACGGACCCGGGCCGGCTCGTCGTGGTGGAGGGCGAGTCCGGCGGCGGCAAGAGCCGCCTCCTGGAGGAGTTCTCCGCGCGCGCCCTGCAGCACCGCGCGTGGGTGCTCCAGGGCCAGGCGCTGGACCAGGCCGCGCAGCGGCCCTTCCAGCTCTTCGCCGGCGTGGCCACGGGAATCACCACCGCCATGAAGGAGCGGCCCGCACTGGCGCAGGTGTTGCGCGAGCGGCTGGCGGGCCAGGAGGCCGGGCTGTGCACGGTGCTGCCGCAGTTGGAGCCCGCGCTCTGCCCCGTGCCCCAGGCCACGGCCCAGGGCCTGGGGCCGGAGTCGCTGGGTGAGAGCCGCAGCATCTGGGCCCTCACCGCGCTGCTGGGCGCGCTGGGCACGGAGGACGAACCCGCCGTGGTGGTGCTGGACGACTGCCAGTGGGCGGACGAGCTGACGCTGCGCGCGCTGGAGGGCTGGTCGCTCGCGCGCCGCCAGGCCCGGGGCCGCGTGCTCGTCGTCGTCTCCTTTCGCAGCGAGGACATCTCCTCCACGCACGTGCTGCGGCGGCTGGCTCCCACCGCCCATCTGAGATTGTCCGCCTTCGGCCCCGCGGACGTGACGCGGCTGGCTGAGTCCATGGCCGGCGCGCTCCCGCACGAGGCCACCGACCTCGTCACGCGCCTGTCCGAGGGCAACCCCTTCATGGCCAGCGCCGTGCTGCACGGCCTCGTCGAGGACGGCGTGCTGGTGCCCGGCCCGAACGGCTGGCAGGTGCAGGCGGAGGCCATGGCGCACGCGCGCTCCTCGCGTCAGGCGGCCACCTTCCTCGTGCGGCGCCTGCGCCTGTTGCCCCCGGATGCGCTGCGCCTCATGTCGGTGGGCGCCATCCTGGGCAAGGCCTTCGACCTGGGGCGCATGGCGGCCCTGGCCGGCAACACCCCCGCGGACGTGGTGCGCGCGCTGGACGAGCCACGCCGCCGGCACATGTTGTGGGCGGACGGCTCCCGCTACACCTTCGTGCACGACAAGCTGCGCGAGGTGCTGCTGGACATGCTGACGCCGCAGGAGCGCCGCGAGCTGCACCGGCTGGCGGCGCGGGCCGCGGCGAAGAGCGTCCCGCAGGACTCCTTCGAGCTGGCGTACCACTTCGACGCTGCGGGCGAGTACCAGCAGGCACTGCCCCATGCGCTGATCGCCGCCGAGCAGGCCCGCCAGCGCTTCGCCCTGGAGACGGCGGAGCTGAACTACCGCATCGCCGAGCGCGGCGCGCCCGGCGCCGACGCGGGCACCCGCTTCAGCATCGCCGCCGGCCTGGGCAACGTCCTCATGCTGCGCGGCCGCTACGAGGAGTCGCGGCAGCAGCTCGAGCGCGCCCAGTCGCTCGCCCACGACAAGCCGGAGCAGGCCCGCATCCTCGGCCAGTTGGGGGAGCTGGCCTTCAAGCGCGGAGACTTCGGCCAGGCCAACACGTACCTGGAGCAGAGCCTCAAGCTGCTGGGGCGCTGGGTGCCTCCGCGCGGCCTGCTCACCGGCGCCAGCTCGCTGTGGGAAATCCTCTCGCAGGCGGGCCACACCGTGGCCCCGCGCGCGTTCCTCGCGCGCCGCCCGCTGGAGCGGGGCGAGAACGACATGCTGGCCATCCAGCTCTACAGCCGCCTCGCCTACGGCTACTGGTACCGGCGCGGGCGCATGGCCGTGCTGTGGGCGCACCTGCGCGACTTGAATCTCGCCGAGCGCTACCCGCCCACGCCGGAGCTGGCGCAGGCGTACTCGGCGCACTCGCCCGCGCTCACCACCCTGCCCTGGTTCAGCCGCGCGTACGCGTACGCGGAGAAGTCGCTCGCGCTGCGCCGGCAGCAGGGCGACGTGTGGGGCCAGGGCCAGTCGCTGCACTTCTACGGGCTGGCCTTCTATGCCTCGTCACGCTTCCGCGACTGCATCGAGAAGTGCCGCGAGGCGGTGCGCCTGCTGGAGCGCACCGGCGACCCGTGGGAGGTGAACAACGCCACCTTCCAGATTGCGATGTCCCTCTACCGGCTGGGCCGCCTCAAGGAGGCGCTGGAGACCAGCCAGCGGCTGCACGCGGCCGCGACGGCGCTGGGGGACCGCTACGCGCAGCGGCTGGGCCTGGAGGCCTGGGCCAAGGCCGCCGGCGGCCGCATCCCCGGCTCGCTCCTGGAGGCCGAGCTCACCAACCCGGACCAACCGGACCCGCAGAGCTACGCGGGCGTCCTCCAGGCCGAGGCCATCCGCCTGCTGCGCCTGGGCGACGCCGCCGGCGCGGTGGAGGTGCTGGAGCGCGCCGAGCGGCTCGTCGACGAGGCCCACCTGCGGCAGGAGTACGTGGCGCCGATTGCTCCCTGGCTCGCCACCGCCCTGCGCCAGCTCGCCGAGGGCACCTCCAGCCTGCACCCCGCCCGCCGCGACGCGCTGCTGGAGCGCGCGGACGCGGTGGCGAAGCGCGCCCACCAGACGGCCCGCACGTACCACAACAACCTCCCCCACGCGCTGCGCGAGCGGGGCCTGCTGGCCGCCATGCGCGGCCACCCCCGGCGCGCGCGCCGCTACCTGGAGCAGTCCCTGCGCGTGGCCGAGGCCCAGGAGATGCGCGAGGAGCGCGCGCTGACGCTCAAGGCGCGCGGCGAACTGGGGCGGGCGCTGGACTGGCCCGGCGCCGTGGAGGACGTGGCGGAGGCCACCCGCGAGCTGGAGGCCCTGGGGGAGGGCGTCACCCCCGAGGCCGAGCGCGACAACGGCGGCGTGGGCACGCTGTCGCTGGTGGACCGCTTCCCGCGCGTGCTCGAGGCCGGCCGCCGCCTGGCCTCCGCCCTGTCGCGAGAGGCCGTCATCGAGGCCGTGCGCCAGTCCATGCTGGAGCTCCTGCGCGCCGAGCACTGCGTGGTGCTGGACCCGCAAGTCTTGCTGCCCGACGAGGAACTGCAGGCCCAGGGCGTCAGCCGCACGGCGCTGGCCCGCACGCTGGAGACGGGCCGCATCGCCGTCATGGGCCAGGGGCTGCCCGGCGGGGTGAGCGAGAGCATGGAGCTGCTCGGGGTGCGCTCGCTGCTGTGCGCGCCCATCCAGGTGCGCGGCAAGACGGTGGCCTGCGTGGTGGCGAGCCACCGGCAGGTGGGCGCGCTCTTCGGTGAGGACGAGGAGCGGCTGGCGGAGTTCGTCACCGTGCTGGCGGGCGCCGCCCTGGAGAACGCGGAGAACTTCGCCCGCATCGCCGCCCTCTCCGAGGAGCAGGGCCGCCTGTACCGCGCCGAGCAGGAGGCCGTGCGCCGGCGCGACGACTTCCTCTCCATCGCCGCGCATGAATTGAAGACGCCGCTCACCTCCCTGCAGCTCCACATCCAGGGGCTCCAGTCCCAGGTGCGCGCGGGCACGCAGAAGCCGCTGTCCCCGGAGAAGCTCGGCGCCAAGCTGGAGTCCGCCTACTCGCAGACGCAGCGGCTGGGGCGGCTGGTGAATGACTTGCTGGACATCTCCCGCATCGCCCAGGGCCAGCTCCACATCAAGCTGGAGGACGTGGACCTGGTGGCGCTGGTGAAGGGTCAGCTGGAGCGCAGCCGCGAGGCGCTCACCCGCGCCGAGTGCCCCGCCCGCCTGCGCACCTCCGCGCCCGCCATGGTGGGCCGCTGGGACGCCATGAGGCTGGAGCAGGTGGTGGGCAACCTGCTGGCCAACGCCATGAAGTACGGCGCGGGCAAGCCCATCGAAATCGACCTGCAGGAGAACGACGGCATCGTCCGGCTGAAGGTGAGCGACTTCGGCATCGGCATCGCGGAGGAGGACCGCGAGCGCATCTTCGAGCGCTTCGAGCGCGCGGTGTCCGTGCGCCACTACGGCGGCTTCGGCCTGGGCCTGTGGATTGTCCGCGAAATCGTGCAGGCCCTGGGCGGCGCCATCGACGTGGAGAGCACCCCGGGCCAGGGCTCCACCTTCACCGTCACCCTGCCCCGCTCGGGGCCCGTGCACTGAAATCCGAGCCCCGCGCGCCGTGCGCGCGTCAACGCCGCGTCAGCTCCAGGTAGATGACGTTGTCCTGACTGTCCCGGTACAGGCGCACGGAGGCGAGCTGGTCCAGGGGCACCTCGCCCAGCAGCGCGCGCATGCCGTCCTCGTCGCGGTAGATGAGCCACCAGTCCATGAAGGCCTCCATGTAGCCCGTCTCCGGCGGGTACATGGCGAAGTTGGCCACCAGCATCCTCCCGCCCGAGCGCAGCATGCCGAACAGCAGCCCGGTAAGGCGCGTGGCCACGGAGTCCGAGAGGTAGTCGTAGAGGCCCGCCGAGTAGACGAAGTCCATGTCCTGGAACTTCGTCTTGCCCGACAGGAGCGCGCGCACCGAGCCGCACACCGGCTTCACCACGTCGAGCGGGTTGTGGTGGGAAATCTCCGCCAGGCTCAGCGGGTCCTGGTCGAAGGCGATGAGCTCACCCACGCGGTGCTCGACCACCGCGCGCGAGGACTCGGCCTCGCGCAGGTGGCCACACGCCACGGAGAGGATGCGCGCGCCGCCGGGGACGCGCTCGGCCGTGTCGTCGATGGCCCGCGCCAGCAGGAGCTTCCGCTCGCGGACGCTGAGCGAGCTGGGCTGCTGGTGCATGTACTTGTAGATTTCACGGCCCGCGTGCAGCTCGTCCGCGGCCCGGTCCATGTAGAGGTAGTCGATGAGGACCGCGTCCCCGGCGTACCCGCGGGGGCGCTCGAACGCGCGGCGCGTGAAGGGGCACTGGTGCAGGAAGGGCCGCAGCGGGTGCTTCTTCGCCGTCTCCTTGCAGAAGCGCCGCCATACCTCCGGGCTCCACCGCCGTCGCAGGGTGATGAGGCCCAGGTGCAACGAGTGCATGTTCTGCCGCAGTACCTCGTCGGGGCCGCCCAACATCCGCTCGTGGACGTTGTCGAGCCACTCTCGTGCTTCCTCGAAGGCTTCCCGGAACGAGTCCTCGGGCACCGGGACGACCAGCTGGTTGCGCTGGGCAGGGAGCAGGTTCGGGGCGGTGCTGATGGGAGTGGTCTGGGAATCGTGCATCGCCAACACAACGCGGAAGGGGATGGCTTTCACTTCCCCCAGAAGCAGCCCCCACCCGCCCCGCATTTCAGGCGACCGGACAGGCGCGACCCTGGTGGCTCACTCCAGGACGGCAGGCGAGGTGGGGCTAGGGCTCACCTCCCCGCGTGATTTCCAGGGCGGGCCCGTCGTCGGGCGCCAGCTCCAGGGGGGCGATGCCCCGCGTGCCGGACAGGCCGTGGTGGCGCAGCGTCCGCTCGATGTCGTCCGGCAGGGCGAGCACCGGGCGCACGGTAAAGTGGGTGATGAACGACAGCTCGTCCAGGGCAGGCAGGTTCTCTGGCTGGTCGGTCGCCACGTAGAGGATGCCGCGCGAGCCCTGGCGTTCCACGCGCAGCGGGCACACCCTCAGCCGCGTCAGCACGTCCGCCGGGACGCTCCTCACCACCGCGGCCGGCACCTTCTCCATCTGCTCACCCCGGACGAAGGGCACCCTGAGCTGGCTGGACAGCGCTCGCTGTACCTGCTCCGGCGTGAGCAGCCGCAGGTACACCAGCGCCTCGCCCAGCCGGCAGTGCCACCGCGAGTGGTACGCCAGCGCCGCTTCCAATTGCTCCCGCGTCACCAGTCCCAGGTGAAGCAGCAGCTCCCCCAACCGCATGCGCCGCACGACCCACCCCCACGGCATGCTTCGCGGAGTGGGACGTGCGTACGCCGTGCCACACAGTGGCCCAGTGCTTCCGCACGGTTGCACCGGGCATGCTCAGCCCGGGTGAAACCTTTTCCACCGCCTGGCTTTCGGAATGACAGCCCGTGACGGGAAGTGTCGAGAACCTCGCCTTGCGTGAGGCGTTGCGCGAGATTCGCGGCCCTTCCTCGCTCCCTGGAGAGCTCATGCCGTCCTGGCAGGCCGTGTCCCTCGCGCTCACAGCCCTGGCGCTCGTCCCCACCCTGGCGCCGGCCGCGCCGCGGCCGCCCGTCACCCGCCCGTCGAAGCAGTACACCATCGAGCAGTTCATGGAGACGACGGACGTGTTCGGCGCGTCCTTCTCCCCCGACGAGAAGCGGGTGCTCTTCACGTCCAACCCGACGGGCGTCTTCAACGTCTTCTCCGTGCCGGTGACGGGCGGCAAGCCGACGCAGCTCACCCACTCCACCACGGACGCGACGTTCGCCGTGGGCTACTTCCCGAAGGACGAGCGCGTCCTCTTCACGCGAGACCAGGCGGGCAACGGGCTGACGCACCTCTACGTGCGCACGCCGGACGGCAAGGAGACGGACCTCACCCCCGGCGACAAGGTGCGCGCCGGCTTCCAGGGCTGGAGCCACGACGGCTCCGCCTTCTACGTCTCCAGCAACGCGCGCGATGAGCGCTTCATGGACCTGTACCGCCATGACACGAAGACGTACGCGGGCACCCTCGTCTTCCAGAACGACGACGGCTTCGATTTGGGGAAGGTGTCCCCGGACGGCCAGCGGCTCTCCCTGGAGAAGTCCCGCTCCCTGTCCGACAGCGATGTGCACCTGTATGACTTCGGCACGAAGGAGGTGAAGCACCTCACCCCGCACCAGGGCGACGCCAGCTGGAAGACGGCGACCTTCGCGCCGGACTCCTCCGCGATGTACCTGCTCACCAACGAGGGCTCCGAGTTCACCCGCGTGGTGCGCTACGTGCTGGCCACCGGGAAGCGGGAAGAAATGGAGAAGGCGGACTGGGACATCACGTCCATGGCCTTCTCGCGCAATGGCGCGTGGCGCGTCACCGGCATCAACGAGCATGGCCGCGCCCTGCTCCGGGTCCACGACGTGAAGGCGGGCAGGCCGCTCGCCGTGAAGCTTCCCGAGGGCAGCATCTCCGACGTGGAACTGGCCCGCGGAGGGAAGCGCATGGCCTTCCACCTGACCGATGACCGCGCGCCCAACAACCTCTACGTCTTCGACTTCGGCACGAAGAAGGCCACGCGGCTGACGGACACGCTCAGCCCCGCCATCGACGCGAAGGACCTCGTGGTCGCCGAGGTGGTCCGCTACACGTCCTTCGACGGACTGGAGATTCCGAGCATCCTCTACAAGCCGCTCCAGGCCACGCCCCAGAACAAGCTGCCCGCGGTCGTCTGGGTGCACGGCGGCCCCGGTGACCAGGCGTACCGGGGCTACATCAGCTTCATCCAGTACCTCGTCAACGCGGGCTACGTGGTGCTCGCGCCCAACAACCGCGGCAGCTCCGGCTACGGCAAGGCGTTCGTCACGGCGGATGACAAGAAGCACGGCAAGGAGCCGCTCCGGGACGTCGTGGAGGCGAAGAAGTACCTCACCGGCCTGCCGTACGTGGACGGCTCCCGCGTGGGCGTCCTCGGCGCGAGCTACGGCGGCTACATGGCGCTGGCCGCCCTGGCCTTCCACCCGGACACCTTCGACGTGGGCGTGGACGCCTTCGGCCCGTCCGACTGGGTGAGCATGCTGAAGAACATCCCCCCGTACTGGGAGTCCTTCCGCCAGGCGATGTACCAGGAGCTGGGCAACCCGGACACGGAAGCGGAGCAACTGCGTGCAATCTCCCCCGCCTTCCATGCGTACACCATTCGCAAGCCGCTGCTCGTCATCCAGGGCGCCAATGACCCGAAGGTGCTCAAGGCGCAGTCGGACCAGATGGTCGAGGCCGTGAAGAAGAACAACGTCCCCGTCGACTACCTGGTCCTCCCGGACGAGGGCCACGGCTTCAGCAGCAAGAAGAGCGAGCTGGAGAGCTCCACCCGCATCCGCACCTTCCTGGACACGTACCTCAAGCAGTCCCCCGCGACGGCTCGGCCCGCGAACTGAGCGTCCCCTTCTCCCGGAGATTCCCATGCCACCCTGGTCCCCTTTGTCCCGAGCACTCGCCGCCATGGCGCTCGTGCCCACCCTGGCGCTGGCCACGCCGCAGCCGCCGGCCCCGCCGCCCACGAAGGCGCCCGCCGCGAAGCTCACCCCGCGCCCGTCGAAGCAGTACACCGTCGAGCAGTTCATGAAGACGACCAGCGTGCGGGGCGCGTCCTTCTCCCCGGACGAGAAGCGGCTGCTCTTCTCGTCCAACCAGACGGGCATCTACAACCTCTTCTCCGTGCCGGTGGCGGGCGGCAAGCCCACGCAGCTCACGCGCGCCACGGACAGCACCTGGGCCGTGGGCTACTTCCCGAAGGACGAGCGCATCCTCTTCGAGAGGGACCAGGGCGGCAACGAGCTGTCCCACGTCTACGTCCGTACGCCGGACGGCAAGGAGAAGGACCTGACGCCGGGCGACAAGCACCGCGCGGACTTCTTCGGCTGGAGCCATGACGACTCCGCCTTCTTCCTGCGCAGCAACGAGCGCGACGAGCGCTTCATGGACCTGTACCGCTACGACGTGAAGACGTACGCGCGCACCCTGTTCTACCAGAACGACGACGGCAATGACCCCGCCGACGTGTCCCCGGACCAGAAGTGGTTGGCGCTCGACAAGTCCAACACCACGTCCGACAGCGACGTCTACCTCTACAACGTCGCCACGAAGGAGCTGAAGCACCTGACGCCGCACAAGGGCGCCGCGGCCTGGAGGACGGCCACCTTCACCCCGGACTCCTCCGCGCTGTACCTGCACACCGACGAGGGCTCGGAGTTCACCCGCATCGTCCGCTACGTGCTGGCCACCGGGAAGATGGAGGAGGTGGAGAAGGCGGACTGGGACATCATGTACACGTCCTTCTCGCGCAACGGCGCCTGGCGTGTCACCGGCATCAACGAGGACGCCCGCACCGTCATCCGCATCCACGACGTGAAGGCCGGCAAGCCGCTCACCCTGCCGCAACTGCCCGAGGGCGACCTCAACGGCGTGGTGATGGCCCGCAGCGAGAAGCGCATGGCCTTCTTCGTGAAGGGCGACCGCGCGCCCACGGACCTGTACGTCCATGACTTCGGCACGAAGAAGACCCTGCGACTGACGGACTCGCTCAACCCCGAAATCGACCCGAAGGACCTGGTGGACTCGCAAGGGGTGCGCTTCAAGTCCTTCGACGGGATGGAGATTCCGAACGTCCTCTACAAGCCGCACCAGGCCACGCCCGAGAACAAGCTGCCCGCGCTCGTCTATGTGCACGGTGGGCCGGGTGGGCAGACGCGCAAGGGCTACAACCCGCTCTTCCAGTACCTCGTCAATAGCGGCTACGTGGTGCTGGGCATCAACAACCGCGGCAGCTCCGGCTACGGCAAGACGTTCTTCACGGCGGACGACCAGAAGCACGGCAAGGAGCCGCTCCAGGACTGTCTGGAGGCGAAGAAGTACCTCGCCAGCCTGCCGTACGTGGACGCCTCGCGCATCGGCATCATCGGCGGCAGCTACGGCGGCTACATGACGCTGGCGGCCCTGGCCTTCCACCCGGACAGCTTCAACGTGGGCGTGGACATCTTCGGCGTGTCCAACTGGCTGCGCACGCTGAAGAACGTGCCGCCCTACTGGGAGTCCTTCCGCCAGGCGCTCTACCAGGAGATGGGCAACCCGGAGACGCAGGAGGAGATGCTCCGCGCCGCGTCGCCGCTCTTCCACGCGGACAAGATTCGAAAGCCGCTGCTCGTCATCCAGGGCGCCAATGACCCGCGCGTGTTGAAGGTGGAGTCGGACGAAATCGTCCAGGCGGTGAAGAAGAACAAGGTGCCCGTCGAGTACGTCGTCTTCCCCGACGAGGGCCACGGCTTCACCAAGAAGAAGAACGAGATTGAGGCCTACTCGCGCACGCGTGCCTTCCTGGACCAGTACCTCAAGCAGGCCAGCGCGACGAACTGAGCGAAGGCTGCCCTTCAGCGCAGGCGGAAGGGCACCTTCACCACGCGGTAGACGGCAATGGGCCGGCCCTCCAGCAGGGCCGGCTGGTAGCGCCAGGTGCCCACCGCACGCACCGCCGCGGAGACGAAGGGCTCCTCGCCCCTCAGGACGCTGACGTCGCGCACCTGGCCCGTCTCGGTGACGACGACCTTGAGGATGACCTGCCCCTCCCGCCCGGCGGCGCGCGCGGACTGGGGGAACTCGGGCGGTACGTTGGCGGCCGACTCCACCGGCGGCCTCGCGTCCTCCGGCAGGTTGATGGGCCCCGAGGGCCGCGCCGCCGCGCCCGCCGGCTTCTCCAGGGCCCCTCCCACCGCGGGCCGTACCGGAAGAGGCGCCTCCAGGGGCGTCGGGGCACTCAGCAGTTCCGGCGCGCTCAGGCTCCCTTCTCCAAGCGCGGACGCGGACGCAGGCTCGGAGGTGGCCGCCACGGCGGGCCGGCTCCCTCCGCCCCGCTGGCGCTGCAAGCGCTGGGTGAAGTGCACCTCGCCCGAGCCTCCCGCCACCACGCGGTCCGTCGAGTAGCCCTCCAGCACGAAGGTCAGCTCCGCGGTGGCCACGCCATCCGCGTCCGGCAGCACCTCCAGCAGCAGCGGCGTGACGCCGCGCTCCTGTCCCTTCCAGAAGACGCGCGCCCCCGCGGGCTCGCTGGAGACGCGGAAGCGCACCGGAGCGAGGGGCGCCCGCGCGACAGGCTCCGGAGCGGCAGCCACCGGAGCAGCGGGCGCGGCCACCGGAGCCACGGACGCGGGCCCACCGCGCGCGCCCAGCAGGTACGCACCCGCGCCAAGGCCCAGCAGCGCCAGCACGCCCACGGCCACGGCCACCCATGGCACGACACGACGGGGGCCGCGCACGGCGTCCTCGTCCACGCTGATGTCCAGCACCATGGTGCCCTGCGGCTGCGCGTGGGGAGCGGTGGACAGCGCGGCGTGCGGGGCGCTGACGGGGCCACTGCCCGTCTGACCGGAGGCTCCGTGCAGCGCGTCCAGCACCTCGTCCATGGTGGCGTAGCGCTGCTCGGGGAGCTTCTCCAGGCAGCGGCGCACCACGGCCTCCACCGCCCCGGGGATGGCCAGGTCCGGACGCAGCGCGCGCAGGTGCGGGGGCGCCTCCTTGTGGTGCGCGAAGATGAGCTCCAGCGGGTCCTTCGACACGAAGGGAGGCCGGCCCACCAGCGCATGGAAGAGCAGCACGCCCAGCGAGTAGATGTCGCTCCTCGCGTCCGCCACGTTGCGCGCCTGCTCCGGCGCCATGTACGTGGGCGAGCCGAGGAAGGTGCCGCCCTGGGTGATTTCCGGCATGGCCCGCCGGCCCTCATCCACCACGAAGGACTTCACCAGGCCGAAGTCCAGCACCTTCACGTGGTCCCGCTCGCGGCCGCCCTCCTCCGCCACCAGCATGACGTTGGCGGGCTTGAGGTCGCGGTGCACCACGCCCAGCCGGTGCGCCTCGCGCAGCGAGCGGCAGATGCCCTGCGCGATGTCCACCGCGCGCGCCCAGGGCAGCGGGCCGGACGCGAGGTGCTCCGCCAGCGTGCGCCCCTCCAGCAACTCCATGGCGATGTAGAAGGTGCCGTCATCCGTCTTGCCGTAGTCGATGACGGTGACGGTGTTGGGGTGGCGCAGCTTCGCGGTGACGCTCGCCTCCAGGAGGAAGCGGCGCTGGAAGTCCGGGTCCAGCACCGTGGAGAAGGAAGGGCTCAGCACCTTGAGCGCCACCACGCGCTCCAGCGGGAGCTGCAGCGCCCGGTACACCCGCCCCATTCCGCCGGCGCCCAGCGGCTCCAGCACCTTGAAGCGGCCGTGGAGGACCTGGCCAATCAACACATCGGCGGAGGGGTCCACGACGACGCTGGAAGACACGCGCGAGTCTGTCTGCATGGCGATGACCTCGGGGGCACCGTTGCACGCGGCCGTCACGGCACCGTCGAGAGGCAGTCACGGCGCCGCCAACACGGCGCAACATGGCGCCCGTCAAAACACCGGCGCGGTGGGCCGGCCTCCCGCTTCGAGGCCGGCCCACCGCGCCAGTCACTGCATGGCGCGGGCGGAACCGGCCGCCCGCGCGCTCATTCGTGGCTCAGGACCGGAGCGGACTCACGACCTCCGGGCACTTCCAGTACGTGTACTCGCAGGTGGCCTTCGACGCGTCGCAAGGCACCTGCATGATGGTGATGAGCTCGCACGGGTGACGCGGCACCTCCGCGTCACTCGTGTTGCGCGTCGTCGCGCCCGTCGCGCGGCCTCCGCGGCTCTTGCGCGAAGCCCCGCGCGAGTCGGGACGCGACTCCTGCGGTGGAGCCACCGGGGCCGACAGCGCCTCCGGCGGCAGCCCCGGAACGGCACCCAGCACCGCACCCAGGACGTAGAGCTTCGTGTTCATGAGACCCCCTTACCGGGCACCTCCGCCGCCACGCCCCCTCGGCGCGGCGGTACCGGGGCAGCCGGAAGGACGTAGGTACCATCCGGATCTGACATTTCCCGGACTCCCGGACAGGGCAGGGGACCACCCCGCAGGGAGGGTGGCGCGTCGTCTGGTATCGGTTTGTCACCGGCTGCGGCTAGGATGGCGCGCCCGTCCGGAGCCGTCACCGCATATGCCCTTCCAGATCACCGTCCACGCGCAGGACCGCATCCTCGAGGTCGTCTATCCCCCGCAAGTCACGGCGGGGGACCTCGCCGAGTACCTGGCCGAGGTGAAGAAGGCCATGGCCTCCTTCGACGGGGAGTGGTCCGCGCTGGTGGACCAGTCGCAGCTGCGGGTGATGCCCGGCGACGTGGTGAGCGCCATGGCCAGCCTCAATGCCTACGCGCAGTTGCACGGCATGAAGCGCTCGGCGCGCGTGGTCATCGACCCGCCCTCCGGCCTCCAGGCCTGGCGCATGACGAAGCGGGCCATGCTCACCATCCCCACCCGCACCTTCGAGACGCGCGGCGAGGCCCTGGGGTGGCTGAAGGACCCCGAGGCCGACTGAGCTCCGGCTCGGCATTCTGACAGCACTCCAACTTTTCACCTATAGTGGGCCCGCCTGCCCCCCGGGCAGGCCGTCTCTTCCCCGCTCGTAGGAGTAGCCGTCCCATGTACCTCCCCTGGACCGACGCCCGCAGGAAGCTGCTCGGCGCGCTGTTGTGCACCCTCTCCGTCGCGGCCTGCGGGCCGACGCCGGGGGCCGAGCCGGCCGCCACGCCCACGGGCACCGGGAAGCAGCCCGTCGTCTACGGCACGGACAACCGCATGGACGTGTACGCGCACGCGGACGCCACCCTGCGCGCCCGCGCCCAGCAGGCCACCGTAGCGCTGATGACCCCGTCGGAAATCGACGCGTCCAACCCCAACGACGTCACCTTCATCGCGGACACGCTGGAGGACGCCTACGGCCTGTGCAGCAACCAGCGCTTCCTGAACGACCTGACGCCGGCGTTCTGCTCGGGCACGCTCATCGACGATGACCTGGTGCTCACCGCGGGCCACTGCGTCACCAACGCCTCGGAGTGCAGCGACACACGCTTCGTCTTCAACTTCTACCGCACGTCCGCCAGCGGCATGCAGACGGTGACGACGCAGGACATCTTCTCCTGCAGCTCCATCGTCGTGCGCCAGGAGGCCACGGTGAACGGGCGCACCCTGGACTTCGCCATTGTCCGGCTGGACCGCGCGGCCACCCCGCGCTTCACGCCGGCCCCGGTGCGCACGGCCGCCACCGCGCTGGCGGTGGGTGCCAACGTGGCCGTCATCGGCTCGGGCAGCGGCATCCCCTTCAAGATTGACTCGGGCGGCTCGGTGCGCAACGCGCGCGCGAGCACGCTGGACTACTTCGTCGCCAGCACGGACACCTTCGGCGGCAACTCCGGCTCGGGCGTGTACGAGACGGGCGGCTACACGGTGGCCGGCATCCTGGTGCGCGGCGAGACGGACTACCGCGCGAACGGGAGCTGCTACATCGTCAACACGTGCACGGAGACGGGCTGCCGCGGCGAGGACATCACCTACGTGAAGCCCGCCGTGGACGCACTCTGCGCGGCCTCCACCAGCGCCCGCCTGTGCAACACCACTCCCCCTCCGAGCACCAACTTCACGTACACGGCCACCAACACCAACGGCGCCACCGTCGGCACCACCAACAAGGTGGTGGCCCTGACCGCGGGGCAGAAAATCACCGTGGGCACCTGCGGCGTGACGGGCTCCAGCTTCACAGGGGACACGTACCTGCGCCTGTACGGGCCGGCCGCCACCGAGGTGAGCTCCAACGACGACGCCTGCGGTGGGCGCGGCTCCAGCCTGACGTTCACCGCCGCCACCGCCGGCAACTACGAAATCCGCGCGGGCTGCTACTCCACCGGCAGTTGCGGCGGCACGGTGGCGTGGACAATCGAGACGGGCACCCCGCCGGCCGGCGGCTCGCTCGCGTTCAACGCCACCAACACCAACAACGCCCAGCAGAACACCACCAACCGCGACATCGCCCTCACCGCCGGCCAGAGCATCGCCTTCGGCACCTGCACCGTCGCGGGCGCCTCCGGCACCGGGGACACCTACCTGCGCCTGTACAACGCCGCCGGCCAGCAGGTGGTGGTCAACGACGACGCCTGCGGCTCCCTGTCATACGCCACGTACACCGTGCCCACGGGCGCGGGCGGCACGTACCAGCTCCGCGCGGGCTGCTACGGCAGCACGAGCTGCGGCGGCACGGTGGCCTGGACCATCCAGTAGCCGGGAACGCCCACCACGGACTCACCTGACGGCGGGAGGCCGGTCTTCGGACCCGGGCTCCCGCCGTTTTCACGTCCGGCCTCCGGTGCTTCGACAGGCGCCGCTGGCCACGTGGAACCGAGTGCCGAGGGGTGTCTTCGGCCCCTCCAAGCGCCTGTTGGATACCCGACGCTGACTCCCACCACGCGGGCTTGCGACCCATCCGGGCAATTCCTATATGGCCGGCCATGCAAGCAAGCCCGCGACTGACTGGTGTGCCTCCGTCCATCCGCGCCGAGCGAATGAACGTATCGCCTCCCGACCATGTTGCTTGAGTCCATCCGACCGAGGAGGAGCTCCTTGCGTAGGTTCCAGGACCCGCTTCCGTTCGAGGAGTTGTCACACGACGACGCGCTCGTGCTGCTGGAGGTCGTCCGTGAGCTCGCCCACCTACGGGAGCTCGAGGACATCATGGCGCTGGTGCGTCGCGCCGCCCGCCAATTGAGTGGCGCGGACGGTGTCACCTTCGTGCTGCGCGAGGGGGACCTCGTCCACTACGCGGACGAGGAGGCCATCTCCCCGCTGTGGAAGGGCCGCCGCTTCCCCATCCACGCGTGCATCTCCGGCTGGGTGATGCTCAACCGCACGCCGGCCGTCATCGAGGACATCTACGCCGACGAGCGCATCCCCGCCGACGCGTACCGTCCCACCTTCGTGAAGAGCCTGGCCATGGTGCCCATCCGCCGCGCGGAGCCCATTGGCTCCATTGGCGCGTACTGGGCGGAGCGCACCACGCCCGGAACGCGGCAGGTGGCGCTGCTCCAGGCCCTGGCGGACTCCGCCGCGGTCGCCGTGGAGAACGGGCGGCTCTATTCGGCGGAGCGCGCCGCGCGCCAGGCCGCGGAGGCCGAGACGCGGCTGCGCAAGGAATTGCTGGCCATGGTGTCCCACGATTTGCGCAACCCGCTGGGCGTCATCACCATGACGACGTCGCTGCTGGGCCCGCTGCTGGCCCCGCTCAACGGGCGCGCCCGCAACCACCTGGACACCATCAACCGCTCGGCGCTGCGCATGGACCGGCTCATCCATGACCTGCTGGACTTCGCGGCGATTGAAGCCGGCTCCTTCCGGCTGGCGCCCGTCCCGCTGACGATTACGACGCTGATGGAGCAGGCCGCGGAGCTGGGGCCGCTGGCCCATGAGCGCGGCATCGGCCTGGAACTCCGGCCGCCCGAGCGGGACATCGCCGTGCGGTGCGACCCGGACCGCATCCACCAGGTGTTCTCCAACCTGGTGGGCAATGCCGTCCGCTACACGCCCGCGGGCGGCCTCATCCAGCTCGCGGCCACCATCCGGGAGAGCCAGGTGGAGCTGAGCGTGTCGGACACCGGCACGGGCATCGATCCAGACGTGCTGCCCGTCCTGTTCGACCGCGTCCAGCGGCCGCCCGCACGCGTGCCCGGCAGCGGCGTGGGGCTGGGGCTCTCCATCACCCGCGGCATCGTCGAGGCCCATGGCGGCTCGCTCCGGGTGGTAAGCGAGGTGGGCCGGGGCACCACGTTCCTGTTCACCCTTCCCACGGCCTGAAGGGGCCCGGCGGGCCACCTCGCGAGTGCCCGCCTCGCCTTCCTTGGGAGAGCCTCACTTCCGCACGTGCGGAAGTAGAGCCCCAGCCCCACCTCGCCGGGCTCCTCACTTCCGCACGTGCGGAAGTAGAGCCCCAGCCCCACCTCGCCGGGCTCCTCACTTCCGCACGTGCGGAAGTAGAGCCCCAGCCCCACCTCGTCGGGCTCCTCACTTCCGCACGTGCGGAAGTAGAACGCCCGGGAACAACGGCCACGCTCGAAGATGCAGAATGACGGCCGACCGTCTCGCGAATGAGATGACACGGCGCGTTCCCGGACGCAGCGTTGCCCGGCATGGCGCGTAACCATCCTCAATCACAGGTTTTCAGCGCTGGCCTGGTGCCTGCTCTCGCCTGCTGCGTCGCAATCACGCGACACATCAGTGAAAGCACCCATGGAACACTTCAACGGAAACACCCCCGCGCGCTCGCCTGACCTGACGCTGGAGCAGGTGCACAAGCGCATCCTGACGCTCGTCGAGAAGGGCCACCGGAATGGCCATCACATTGGTCGGCTCTACAACTACGTCGTCAACAGCGAGCTGGCGCAGAAGGGCGGCTTCAAGGACGCACAGGACTTCTTCAAGCAGCGCGTCAAGGTGGTCAGCCAAACCGTGCTGTCGATGAACGGCGCGGTAGCCCGCTCCTTCACCGAGGAAGTGGCGGTGAAGTACGGCATGCGCAACCTCTATATGCTCCTGGCGTACGCGAAGCTGGAAGGCCTCACGGTGGAGCAGAGCGACCCGGGAGACCTGCCCATCGCGGTTCCACAGAAGGATGGAGTGGTGCAGTCCAAGCCCTTCGCGGACTGCTCCGTGGAAGACCTGCAGAGCGCGATGAGGCACAAGCGAGCGCCGTCCCAGTCGCTGCCGGAAGCCGCCGCGGCCCGCGTGCAGCACTACCGCGACAACCTCCAGCGGCACTTCACCGACCGGCTCAGCATCCGGGTGGACGCGCGCAACCACCTCGGCGAGCTCTTCATCACCCTGCGAGACATCCCGGAGAAGGAGATGAAGCGGCTGGCGGCGGCATTGGTGGACGAGCCCACCCATGCCCTCGTTGCGCCCGAAGCACGCGGTGCGGCGCACAACGACGCCCCCTCCCCTCCGGCGCCTGCGTCTACCGCGACGCCGGCTCGGGACATGGCCCACAACGACAACATCGCCGTCCCGGCAAGCCCGGCGGCGCAGCTGCAGGGCGCGGTGAATGATGCCTCCCACATTCCGAATGTCCCCGCCGCGAAGGAGTACCCGGCGGTCGTCGCTCCCGGAGTGAAGGCCCAGGGCCCCGAGGAGCGCGGCCCCAGCATTCCCGTGCCCGTCGCTCCGAGCCAGGGCGGGCCGGGCAACAAGACGCAGGGACTGGGCGGCCTTTTCCGGCGCATGACGGGTGGGTAGGCCAACGCCAGTGCTGACGAAAGACAGCACCTGCATTGGGGCGTGCCCCTGACACCCTCGGCGTGTCAGGGGCACGTCCATCTGTCCCCAGCACCCTGCGCCTACGGAACCGTGGCCCGTGCGCTGTCACGCCAGCCGCCTTCCAGCAGCCCCCGGAAGGCCAGCTACAGAAGTGGCGCCGCGAGTCAGTGGGGCGCCGAATGCTCGACCGGCTGCCGCGGCAGGCTCACGACGAAGGTGGTGCCCTGCCCGGGAGCGGACTCCACCTCGATGTGGCCCTGGTGCGCCTCGACAATCGACCTCACGATGAAGAGGCCGAGCCCCACGCTGCGGCCCGTCCGGTCCACCGCGTCGGTGCCCCGCTGGAGGGGCTGGAAGAGCGTCGCGAGCTGCTCGGGCGGGATGGGCGTGCCATCGTTGTGCACGCGGAGCGTCGCCCGCGTGCCGTCACCCTCGGTGGAGACCTGGACGGGCCTCCCGGGCTCGCCGTACTTCACGGCGTTCGTCACCAGGTTCTGGATGACCTGGGAGAGACGGTCCGCGTCCCACAGGCCCTGTCCGTTCCCGCTCGCCCGGACCTCCAGCATGACGGAAGGCTGGGCCGCTTCCACCTCCTCCGTCACGACCCGGCTGAGCGCGTGGAGGTCCGTGGGGGCGCGCGCGATTCGGATGCCGCCGCCGAGCCGGGCCTGGGTGAAGTCCAGCAGGTCGTTCACCATCCGCACTGCCCGTGCGGCGGACGACTCGATGCGCGCCGTCACCCTGCGGGCGCTCGCGTCCAGGTCGTCTCGCTGATTCAGCCGGGCGGCCCCCAGCAGGATGGCGCTCAGGGGGTTGCGCAGGTCGTGGCTCACGATGCCGATGAGCTGCTGCTCGATTTCGGCTTGCCGCTGCTGCTGCTGGATGTACCGCTCGCGCTCCTTCTCCAGTGTCCTCTGGAGTGTGATGTCCTGGAGGAGGGCGACGTAGCCCCGCACCGGCCCGCCCGGCTCCTGTTGCGCGATGAAGGTCACCTTCACGTCACGCACGCCGCCCAGACGGTAGGGCACATCGTACTGCTCGAACGAGAAGCTCTCTCCGCTCAGCCCCCGCTTCACGTAGGGGCCGAGCACGGCGTACGCCGCCTCCCCGATGACCTCGCGGATCTTCCGGCCGCGGAGGTCTTCTTGCGATATCCCGAACCAGTCCTCGTACGCCTTGTTGACCCGGCCGTAGCGCTCGTCCGCGGTGACGAACGACACGAGGACGGGGATGGCGTCCAGCAGGACGCGCAGCTCGGTCTCACTGGCACGGACCTTGGCCGCGAGCGCCTCGCCAAGCAGCCGTGCCTGGGCCTGCTCGGTGACGTCGCGGAAGACGAGAACGGCGCCGATGAGCTCGCTCGTTCCAGCGCGGATGGGGGCCGCGCTGTCGTCGATGGGAACCTCCGAGCCGTCCTTGCGGATGAGCAGCGTCGGGTGGTCGGGCCCCTGGTGGGTGCCGAGCGCGAGCGCCCGGCTGACGGGGTTCTCCACCGGGGTCCGCGACGAGGCGTCGACGAGGCGGACGACCTCGGACACAGGCCGCTGGCGGGCGTCACCGTCAGTCCAGCCGGTGAGGCGAACGGCCACGGGGTTGAGGAAGGTGATGCGCCCGGCCCGGTCCGTGGTGACGACGGCATCGCCGATGCTGGACAGCGTCGTGGCCAGGTACGCCTCGCGCTCGCGCAGCCGCTGGCCCTGGTCGCGGATGCGGAGGAGGCTGGCCACCCGTGCGAGCAGCTCCGCGTCGTCGAACGGCTTGGCGACGTAGTCACTGGCCCCCGCCTGGAGCCCCTCCGTGAAGTCCGCGTGGGCTCCGCGAGAGGACACCATCAGGATGGGGAGCGTGACGTCATCGTAGAGGTCGCGCACGTAGCGGCACGCGTCCAGGCCGGAGACGCCTGGCAGCTCCCAGTCCAGCAGCAGCACGTCGGGCGGCGGGCCATCGGCGAGCCGCTCCAGCATCTCCTCCGCGTCGCGGAAGGACTCGACCGCGTAGCGCTTCGCAAGGAGCTTGAGGGCCCGGTCCAGTTGCGTCGGGCTGTCATCAACCACCCACACCCGCGAGGCCCCTGCCGCGAGAGGGGGAGCAGCCGCGGGTCCTGGGCCGTGCATGGACATGCTCACGAGGGACGGGAGGGGGCTGGGCCGGGCCGGCGTTCCGGCCGTCCCGGGTGGGGAGGAGGCTACCCAGAAACCAGTCAGGCGGTCGAGTTCGGGAGGCGGAGCGCGAGTCGCGTCATGCTGGGAGCAGGTGGACGAGCCCCCCCTGCGCCCGGCACGCGGCTCGACATAACAGAAACGGTGCCGGGATGACGCGGCCTCCCGACGGCGAGCGCCCACCCCCCACCGCCCGGCAACCTTCCAGCCTGGCGTGGGGCGCCAGTCCGGACAGGGCCCGCTCCCCCGCCCGGGCGGCCCGCCGGGGTGATTCATAGGTTGAAGGGCCGAGGCCAGGGGGCGGTGCGTGGACGAAGCGCAACAGCTGCGGCTCTGGCGCAGGGCGGGAAGGCTGCCTCGAGTCGCCGTGGCCCTGGTGCTGCCCCTCTGCGCGGGAGTGCTGGCCGGCTGGGTGCTCCAGGGCGAGGACGTGCTCGCCCGCCCCGGCGTGCCCGCCATGGTGCCCACCTCCGCCGCGTGCCTCACGCTCACGGCGGTGGCCATCGCGTGGCTGCTGAGGGGGAGCCCCACCCGCCACTGGCTGGCGGGAATCGCCGCGGCGCTGGTGACGGCGGCGGGCGTCCTCACGCTCCTGTCGTACGCCTGGCGCCCGGTGGGCATGGAGCTGTCCGGCCTGCTGTCCGGGCGCCGCATGTCGCCGCACACGGCGTCGGCGCTGACGCTGCTCGGGCTGTCGCTGCTCACCGTGGACCGCAGGGGACGGTGGGGCACGGCGCGCTCCCAGCTCCTCGCGCTGGCCGCCATGCTCATCCCCCTGACGGTACTGCTGGGCTACGCCTTCGCGGAGCACCGCATCTACCGCCTGGGAGGCGGCATTGGCGCCGCCCCCCACAACGCGGCGGGGCAGCTCCTGCTGGCGCTGGGCATCCTCTTCCTCCGCCCGGACCAGGGGCCCGTGGCGACGGTGACGTCGGTGGCGGCGGGCGGCGTCATGGCGCGCCGGCTCATCTTCGCGGGCCTGCTGCCGCTGGTGGTGGGCGTGCTGGTGGACCTGGGCGCGCGGCGGGGCTTCCTGGAGGCGCGGCTGGCGCGGCCCCTCTTCGCGACGGCGATGACGGTGGCCCTGACGGCCGTGGTGTGGCGGGCGGCCGGGGAGAGCAACCGCCTGCACCAGGAACAGGTCCGCGCATGGAAGCAGGCGGGCGAGGAGGCCGAGCAGCAACGCCGGCTGGCGGTGGAGAACGCGCGGCTGGCCCGGCTCGCCGAGGCCGCTGCGCGCGAGCGGGAGGACGTGCTGGCCATCGTCTCCCACGACTTGAAGAACCCGCTGGCCACGGTGCGGCTGAGCGCCGCGGTGCTCCAGCAGAAGCTGGCGCGGCTGCCCGGCGGCGAGGGGCTGGTGGGCCGGGTGGGTGCCATGGACCGGGCCGCGGTGCACATGCTCGGCCTCATCACCGACTTGCTGGACGCGGCCCGCCTGGACGCGGGCCAGCCGCTGGCGGTGGAGCCCCGGCCGGAGCCGGTGGGCGAGCTCATCGGCGAGGCGCTCGCCCTGATTGAGCCCCAGGCCACGCGCGGGGGGCTCCGGCTGGAGCAGCACCTGCCTCCGGGGCTGATGGGCCTGTGCGACCGCGAGCGCATCCTCCAGGTGCTGGCCAACCTGCTGGGCAACGCGGTGAAGTTCACCCCGGCGGGTGGCACCGTGACGGTGGAGGCCCGCGCCGAGGAGGGCGAGGTACGCGTGGCCGTGCGGGACACCGGCCCCGGCATCCCCGAGGACGAGCAACCCCGCCTCTTCGAGCGCTACTGGCAGTCCCGGGACACCGCGCACCAGGGCAGCGGCCTGGGCCTCTACATCGCCCGGGGGCTGGTGGAGGCCCACGGCGGCCGGCTGTGGGTGGAGAGCGTCACCGGCGCCGGCAGCACATTCACTTTCACGCTCCCGCAGCCACCCGGGCGGCGGCTCGCTCACCCCACGCTTGACAGCTCCGGAGCCGAGGTCTAACGCAAAGCGCCATGAACACTGCCCGGTTCCCCTCGCCCACGCGTCCCATCAGCAACACGGGCCCCTTCCGCGCCCTGCTGCTGGAGAACATCCACCCCTCCGCGGAGGAGATGCTGGCCGCCGAGGGCTTCCAGGTGGAGCGGACCTCCTCCGCCCTCAAGCCGGAGGAGCTGGCGGAGCGCCTGCGGGGCGTGCACCTGCTGGGCATCCGCAGCAAGACGACGGTGCCGGCCTCCGCGCTGGTGCACGCGGAGGAGTTGCTGGCCATTGGCGCCTTCTGCATCGGCACCAACCAGGTGGAGCTGACGGCGGCCAACACGCACGGCATCCCCGTGTTCAACGCCCCATTCAGCAACACGCGCAGCGTGGCGGAGATGGTGCTGGCGGAGGTCGTGGTGCTGACGCGCCAGCTCTTCGACCGCAGCCGCGAGGTGCACGCCGGCCAGTGGCGCAAGGTGGCCACCGGCAGCCGCGAGGTGCGCGGCAAGACGCTGGGCATCATCGGCTATGGCCACATCGGCTCGCAGCTGGGCGTGCTGGCCGAGTCCTTGGGCATGCGCGTGCTGTACTACGACGTGATGACGAAGCTGCCCCTGGGCAACGCGCAGTCCGCGACCACGCTGGACGAGCTCCTGGCGGTGTCGGACTTCGTCACCCTGCACGTGCCGGCGCTGGCGTCCACGCACATGATGATGGGCGCGGAGCAGCTCGCGCGGATGAAGAAGGGCGCGTGCCTCATCAACGCCAGCCGCGGCACGGTGGTGGACATCCCCGCGCTGGCGCGGGCGCTCACCTCCAAGCACCTGGGCGGCGCCGCGGTGGACGTCTACCCGGAGGAGCCGGAGAGCAACTCGGACGGCTTCGTCACCGAGCTTCAGGGCCTGCCCAACGTGGTGCTCACGCCGCACATCGGCGGCTCCACGGAAGAGGCGCAGGCGGCCATCGGCAAGGAGGTGGCCACCAGCCTCCTCAAGTTCTACCGGGCGGGCGCGACGACGGGCGCGGTGAACTTCCCCAACGTGGAGGCGCCGCTCATCCCCGGCACGCACCGCATCCTCAACGTGCACCGCAACATCCCCGGCGTGCTCCGCGACATCAACCGCATCGTCTCGGACCTCAACGCCAACATCCACGCGCAGGTGCTCAGCACGGACGCCAACATCGGCTACCTCGTCATGGACCTGGACCAGGACGTGTCGCAGCCGGTCTGCAACGCCATCGCCGGCCTGCAGACGGACATCAAGACGCGCATCGTGTCCTGACGTCCGCGGCGCTCCTCGCGCGATTCACGCGTCGATGACCTTCCCGGGGTTGAGGATGCCCTGGGGGTCCATCGCCCGCTTGAGCGCGCGCAGCAGTTCCAGCTCCGCCGGGGAGCGCGAGTAGCCGAGGTAGTCCTTCTTCAACAGGCCGATGCCGTGCTCGGCGGAGATGCTGCCGCCGTGCTTCCTCACCAGCTCGAACATGGTGGGGTCGGCCTGCTTCGTGCGAGAGAGGAACTCGGCCTTCTCCATGTCGTCCGGCTTCATGATGTTGACGTGCAGGTTGCCGTCGCCGATGTGGCCGAAGAGGCAGATTTCCCAGCCCGGGTAGCGCGCGGCGAAGACGGACTCCAGCTCCGCGCAGAAGCCCTCCAGTCCCGCCACGGGCAGGGAGATGTCGTTCTTGTGCGGCATGCCGGTGGCGGAGAGGCTCTCGCTGATGCCCTCGCGCAGCGCCCACAACTCCGCCGCCTGCGACGCACCCTGCGCCTGGGTACCGTCTGTCACCAGCCCGCGCTCGAACAGCGAGCCCAGCCACACCTCCACCGCCGCCGCGTCACGGGGCTCGGCCTCCAGCAGCACGTAGCAGCCACTGGACGCGTCGAAGGGTGAGCGCAGCTTGCGGTGGCGCTGCAGGCGCGCCAGGCACTTGTCGGTGAAGAACTCGTAGGCGGAGATGCCGAAGGCCGTCTGCTGGCGCGCGTCGCGGAACAGCCGCAGCACGGCGGCCACGTCCGGCACGGCGAAGAGGAACACGTCCAGCTTCCCGGGAAGCTGCGTGAGCTTGAGGGTGGCCTCGGTGATGACGCCCAGGGTGCCCTCGCTGCCGATGAAGAGCTGCCGCAAGTCGGTGCCGGTGTTGTTCTTCTCCAGCGCGCCGTTGAGCTCCAGCACCTGGCCCTGGGCCGTCACCACTTGAAGGCCCAGCACCCACTGACGGGTGAGGCCGTACTTGATGACCTTCACGCCGCCCGCGTTGGTGGCGATGTTGCCGCCCACCGTGCTGGAGCCCTTGGAGGCGAAGTCCACCGGCCAGGTGAGGCCGTGCCCGGCGCAGTGGTGGTGCACGGCCTCCGTCACCGCGCCCGCCTGCACGCGCACGGTGTTGCCGAGCAGGTCCACCGGGCCCATGCGCGCCATGCGCTGGAGCGACAGCACCACCTCGCCCCGGGCCGCCACCGCGCCGCCCGCCAGGCCCGTGCGGCCTCCGGAGGGCACCACCGCCACGCGGTGCTGGTGGCACAGCGCCAACAGCCGGGCCACCTCGTCCGTGCTCCGGGGCAGCGCCACCGCGCTGGGGGCCGGCGTGTAGACGCGCGTCCAGTCGCGGCCGAACTCCTGCAACTCGGCCGGCTCCCGGGTGAGGAAGTCCGGGGGGAAGCCCTCGGCGATGGCGCGGAGGAAGTCGGCGGGGAGCACGGGGGAGGACATGCCTCCAGGCGTATTGCAGGGGCCGCGCCGTGACAAGACGGAGCGTGGCCCGGGGACGCGACTTGCGTCGGGAGGACGCCGGAAACGCCTGGAAATGATCAGGAAAGTCCGCTCGCTCCGTATACGAGGCGGCGCCTCCAGGCACCGGCTTCGCCACCGTCCCCCACGAGGAATTCCGCGATGTTGAACAACCGCTCCCTCCGTTTCGCCGCGCTGCTGGCCGCCTCCCTGGGATTGGCCCCTTCCGCCCTGGCGGCGGAGACGCCGCAGTCGAACAAGCCCTACATCTTCGAGACGGTGGACAGCTACGTCGTCGTCAACGAACGCAGGGTCGAGGTCACCGGCATCCTTCAAGGCGAGAGCGCCCCGCGGACCTTTGCCTTCAGTGCAAACGCCATCAGCAACCCCCACCTGCTTTTCACCCGTTGCGACCGGATGGCCCTGCTCGCCATGAGCAAACCGGGCCTCTACTCCTTCGAGATGGTGCAAGGGGCGGATTCCTACATCGCCCCCACCTGCCGGCTGACGCGTCGCTGACGGACTCCACTCATGGGCACGATGCGAAGCACATGGCTGGCCCTGGTGCTGGTCCTGGTGGGACTCCAGTCCGCGTGCTCCGGCGGCGGCGCGGAGGGCACCGGGCCGGACTCGGATGGTGACGGCGTGGCGGATGCCGAAGACTGCGCCGCCCACTCCGCGCAGGCCTGGCAGCCGCTGCCGGGCTACCGCGACACGGACGGAGACGGCCTGGGCGCGGGGCCCCTGGCGACGCCGTGCACCGCTGGGACGCTGCCCGACGGCTGGGCCCCCGAAGCGGGCGACTGCGACGACGCGGATTCCACCCGGTGGAGACAGGTGGAGGGCCTCTACCCCGACCTGGACGGGGACGGCGCGACGGCGACGGGGCCGGTGACGGCATGCGTGGGCGACTCCCTGGCCGGCTACCGCGAGGCGCCCGGTGCTCCGGACTGTGATGACGCCGCGCCCCGCTTCCAGCAGTCGACCCCGGGCTGGCTCGACTCGGATGGGGACGGCGTCGGCAGCGGAGAGAGCGTGTCCTACTGCCTGGGCGCGAGACCTCCGCCGGGCTACGCCGCGCTCGATGGCGACTGCGCGCCCGATGACTCCTCGCGCTCGGAGCTACTCCCCTATCTGTACCGGGACAGGGATGTGGACGGCGCCACCGTGCCCGAGTCGGGCACCCTGTGCGCCGCGCGGCTGCCCATTGGCTACACCAACGTGGAGAGCGGCCGCGACTGTGACGACACGGACCGCACGCGTTGGGCCCTGAGCGACACGTACGTGGACACGGACGGGGACGGCTTCGGCGTCGGAGCGTCTGAGTCACGGTGCATGGGCGCCACGCCGGACCCGGGCTACGCGGCGGAGGGAGAGGACTGTGCCCCCGAGGACCGCACCCTCTGGCAGTGGCGCTCCTATTCGCACCGCGACCATGACGGCGACGGGGCCACGGTGCCGGAGAGCGGCGTGCTGTGCACCGCTGGAGCGCTGCCGGAGGGACATCACGAAGGGCCCCTCGGCCACGACTGCGACGATGGGAACCGCGACGTCCGGGTGAGCTGGAGCCTGTACCCGGACACCGACGGGGACGGAGTGGGCTCGGGAGCCCGGGAGACCTTGTGCGCAGGACCTCAGCGGCCCCAGGGCTACTCCTTCGTGGACACCGACTGCGCGTCCATGAACGCCGCCGCGTGGCAGTTGCTGTCCTATCTGCACCGGGACATGGACGGCGACGGCTACACCGTGCCGGAGTCGGGCCTGTTGTGCTCGGGCGCCGCGCTTCCGCCCGGCTTCCGCACCGCGTCCAATGGCTTCGACTGCGACGACGCGAACCTCACCGTGCACCTGCGCCTGCAGGCCTGGGCGGACACGGACGCGGACGGCGTGGGCGCTGGCACCGCGACGATGCTGTGTACGGATGGAACCGTGCGCGCGCCCTGGTCCACCACCGGGACGGACTGCGCCGCCGAGGACGGCACGCGCTGGCAGACGCGCTCCTACTTCCACGTGGACCGGGACGCGGACGGCCACACCACGCCCGAGCAGGGACAGCAGTGCGTGGGTGCCGCGCTGCCGGCGCCCTACTTCACGCAGGCGACGGGCAACGACTGCGACGACACGGCGCCGGACCTCTTCCGCTGGGCCGTCGTCTACGGGGACGAGGATGGGGACGGCGTGGGCGCGCCGCCGCGAAGCCTTGCGTGTCTCGGCCAGGGAATGCCGGCGGGCTTCTCGTTCAAGGGGTACGACGTGGACGACGTGGACGCGGCCGTCCAGGAGGATGAGGACGAGGACCTGCTCGTGGAGCTCATCCTGTCGCCCTAACGGGACTCACCCGGGGTGGGCCGGGGCCACGAGCGGAGGATGCGCTCGGTGGCATCCTGCCGGGACCAGTCCACCCCTCCCATCAGCACCACGGGGCCCCGGGTGATGCGTACCTCCTTCCAGACGGGCGTCCCCGGGCGGTAGCTCGCGTCCCAGGCCGACCAGCGCTGGCCGCCCGTGGCCTTCACCACGCGCGCCACGTACGCGTCGAACTCCGTGTCCGGCAGCCAGCGCAGCTGCTCCAGCACCCACTCCGTCTCCACCGGCAGGTCCGCCGCGCTCCCCGTCACCGCGCGCAGGGCCACCAGCGCGGCTCCCTCGGGGATGAAGGACACGCCGTCCGGGCGCAGCACGGCATGGCCCTTCCGCGGCCCGGTGGCCTCGCCGCGCAGCTCGGCGGGGTAGATGGCCACGTCCGCCAGCCGCACCCCGGCCCGGGCCACGCCGCGCAGCGGAGGCTGGCGGTGCATTTCCACGAGCACGCCGAGCTGGTGGGCGTCCTGGAGGTGGCGCACGTCGGCCCGGCGCTCCCCCTCCACTCGGACGTTGAGCAGCCCCGGGTCCACGTAGACGCCACCCGGGTGAATGGACGCCAGCGGCACGGACACCGCTTCTCCGAGCACGGGCTGCCACAACAGCCGCTCGCTGGTCAGCCACGCCCGCCCGGAGCGCATCGCCACCACCATCCACGGCACGACGGCGGCCATCATCAGCAGCAGGGCCACCCCGCCGCCAAAGCCGATGAACTTGTCCACCAGGATGGCGGAGAGCATGAGCGCCCCGGTGCCGAGCAGCAGCACCGCCACCAGCGGCGAGATGTGGGGCGAGGCCTGCCACTTCTGCTGGCCCTCGAAGACGAGCACCTCCCCCGGTTCCAGCGTGAGCGCCGCCGTCTTGCGCACCAGCGCGTCCAGCCGCGACAGGTCCTCCTGGAGCGACGCTGCCCCGGACACGGGCGCGAGCGCGGCCAGCCGGCTTCGCGCCAGCGCCGACAACCGCTTCCCGCCGTCCACCAGCTCGCGCGCGGCCACCAGCACCGGGGTGTCCTCGGGCCAGCCCTCCAGCTCCGCGCGGCGGCGCGTGCGCTCCAGCGCCTCGGTGACGGCGGGCGCGTGCTTCAGCCACTCTGGAATCAGCTCCGGCAGGGCGCGGAGCTGGCGCTTCCACCGCCGCGCGCCCAGCACCGACTCCAGCGTGGCCTGGCGCGCGCGGGCGGCCTCGAGGACCTCCGCCCGTCCCTCCAGGCGGCGGTGGATGTCCTCGGTGGAGAGCCCTTCTCCCGTGACGCCGCCGGTGCGGGTGCGTTCGGCCATGTGAGGGTGGAGAGCTTAAGCGCCGCGCCCCGGCGGGGAAAACGTCCCGGACACTTCCCAGGACTCGAGGATGCGCGCGATGGGCGGCAGGTCTCTGCCCGGCGCCCGGCCCGCGAGCACGTCGTCTCCGTAGGTGATGTGGATTTCCTGCTCCAGTGGGACGCCCCGGGAGTGGCGGGCGAGGTCCGAGGGCCACGCGACGCCACGGCTCGCCTTGACCGCCCGGAGCAGGTACGCGTCGAGGTCGGACTCGGGCTGCCAGCGGAGCAGGCTCAGCACCCATGACGGTTCGGCGTGGAAGTCCAGCGTCCGCCCCGTCGCGGCCCGCACCAGGGTCGCTCCGGCGTCCTCCCCGGGAAGGAAGAAGAGCATGCGCCGCAGCAACACCGCCTGTCCCGGCTCCCACATCTTGTTGCGGCGGAGGAGGGCCGGAAAGCAGACCACATCCACCGGCTGCTCCACGAGCGCGGTCCGCTCCCGCAGCTCCGGCTGCCGGACCAGCAGCTCCAGCCACAGCCGCAGCTTCTTCGCAGGAACTTCTCCGAGCCCGCGCAGGTGCATCAGCCGGCCGCCCTCGACCCGGAGACTGCCCCACTTCATCTCGATGCCTCCTTCCGGGATGGAGTCCAGGCGCAGCTCGACGGGCTCGCTCCGGGAGGGCGCCCACACCAGGCGCCGGGGCGTGAGCCAGAGCACGCCCGGGCGCAGCCGGCGGAAGGCGAGGATGGCGCCCCCGGTCAACAGGAACGGTGCCGGGCACAGCAGCCACGCCAGGTCGTTCAACGACGGCCACCGAACCAACGCGAACAGGGCAAGGCCCATGATGCCCACCAGCGACAGCAGGTAGGTAGCGGCCGTCAGGTTCTGCTTCCACGCATCCAGCGTCCCGCACGGCAGCGAGAAGGACTCTCCCGGCTCGCGCACCAGGGACACCGGGACGCGGACGATGGACTCCAGCCGGCGCAGCGCCTCCTCCAGCGAGAGCGCGCCGCGCACGGTCGTCACCGAGCCCAACCGCTTGCGCACCCATGTCTCCAGCTGCGCCCGGCTCGCCGTCACCTCGCAGGCGAGCCCGAGCACCGGCGCGTCCTCACGCCAGCCCTCCACCTCCGCGCGCTTCCCCACGCGCTCCACCGCTTCCAGACACGCCGCGTCCCGCTCCAGCACCTCCTGGATGAGCGCGGGTTGAGCCCGCAGCAAATCCTCCCAGTCGCCGCCCTTCAGCGCGTCGTCGAGCCACCGGTAGCGCTGCAGGCCTGCCTCCAGCAGCTCGACGCGCCCCTCCAACTTGCGGCGCGTGTCCTCGTCCGTGGCGAGGAGCTCCTCCCGGACCATCCCCCTGGCGCGTGCGCGTTCGGACATTGCTTCCGCAGCATACCGGCGCGGCGCTGCCCTCCGGGAGGAGTCCCGGTGCGCCGCCGGACAGTCCGTGCCGTCCCGCCGGGGTACCCGCTGGCGCCATGCCTATCCTCCTCGCGCGCGACCGCAACGCGCGCCGGCCGGGGGGACGCCGCATGGGTGGCTTGCGCAAACCATTCTTCATCGCCGCGCTGGTGCTGCTGGCGCTGTCGGTGCTCGTGGAGGTGGGCTCTCCCGTGCTGCTGCCGCAGAAGCCGCCGGACTGCTCGGCGTTGCGGGGCACGAAGCCGTGCGCGCCTCCGCCCGCCGCCCTCCCCGACGCGTGCCTACCCCTCCACAAGTCCGTGTGCGAGGGCGAGGGCGTGGACCCGGACGACGTACTGCGCACGCAGCAGGAGAACCCGCCCACGCCCGGAATGGGCATCCCCTACCTCGCGCTGGTGGACGGGCTTTTGCTGCTCACCCTCGCGCTGATGGGGGCCAGCCTCATCATCCCCGAGCGTGTCCACGGGCGCGTGCAGGGGCTGGCCACGCTGATTGGCGCGGTGGTGGCGCTGCTGTCGGGGATTGGCCTGCTCATCGCAGCCATCGCCCTGCTCATCACCATGGTGAGCCTGCTGTGCGCCGCGCCCTTCGGCACCCTCGCATACCTGGCGGTATGGGGCTTCTTCAACCGGGGCGGCGCGGCCGGCACGCTGGGGCTCTTGATGACCTTCAAGCTGGCGGCGGGCGTGTGCCTCGTGCTCGCGCACCAGCGCTTCCTGCAGAACAAGGGACTGGTGCTGCTCTACCTCACCTCGCTGCTGGCCAACGCCGTGGTGTCCTTCCTCCACGGCATGGTCCCCGGCATCCTGGTGAGCATCACCGACGCGGTGGGCGCCATCATCGTCGCCATCCTCGGGCTCATCTGGGCCGTGCTGCTGCTGGTGGGCGCGCTGGTGTCCATCGTCAAGGTGTTGCGCCTCAAGCGCATGGCCACGGCGTGAGCCGCGGGCCGCCGTCAGCGATACATATACATTGAAGGCATTGCTGATGTAACACAGACGCAATGCCCAGCGAATCCGCGGGGCAGCCCCCTCGGAGATTGTAATGACATTGAAGGTCTTCAGGCTGAACGCCACACGCCTCGCCTGCGCGCTCCCACTCCTCGCCCTGCTGGGCTGCGGGCCGGTGGAGACACAGGAGGCCCCCCTCGAGTCCGGCTCCCCGTCCCAGGCCCAGGCGCTGACGACCATCGGCTACCGGAGCAGCACCACCGCCAGCGGGAAGAGCATCACCTCGCTCGCCATCAACACGCCAGCCGGGACGGTGCAGGGGGACGTGCTCCTCGCGCGCATCATCAACCGCAACAACGTCGCCGCCGTGCTGACGCCGCCCACGGGCTGGACGGTGCTGCGCTCGGACCAGAGCGCGTCTCAAATCAAGGCCTGGGTCCTCTACAAGGTCGCCGGCGCCTCCGAGCCCGCGAGCTACAGCTTCACCATCGACCTGGCGAGCTACATGGCGGGCAGCGTCTCCGCGTTCTCCGGCGTCGACACCGCCAACCCCATCGACACGCAGAGCGGGCAGAAGAACGGGCTCACCGCCAGCTTCATCACCCCCGCCATCACCACCACCTCGGCCGACGGCCTGGCGGTGTGGTTCGGCTCGCAAATCTGGACCGGCGCGGCCTGCCCGGCGAGCCCCATCGTCCCGCCCACGGGCTTCACCGAGGCGTTCGACACGTGCCTCGTCTCCTCGTCCACGGGGCTCATCTTCGACGCGGCGTACCTGGGCCTGGGCGCCGCGGGGGCGCAGCCGGCGTTCAACGGAAGCTCTCCATACGCCGAGACGAACATCGCGCAGGTCGTCGCGCTGCGGCCGGCGGGCGCACCCACGTGCACCGTGGGTGACACGTACGCCAGCACGTACACGACGGTGGGCACCGTGGCGTCCACCGCCATCGTCGAGCCGTCGGGCCTCGCCGCCAGCCGCCTCACGCCGGGCGTCATCTACGTGCACAACGAGGACACCACCGCCGTGGTCGCCATCAGCACCGCCAACGCGAGCACGCTGGGCACGTTCAACGTCGCCGACGTGACGCCGGCCGACTGGGAGGATGTCGCCACCGGCCCCTGCCCCGCCGGCCAGTGCATCTACATGGGCGACATCGGCCGGGCGAGCGCCAACTTCCCCACGCCTCCGTCCACCTTCGCCGTGTACCGGATTCCCGAGCCCAACATCGGCGCCGGCCAGACGAGCGGCAGCCTGACGGCGGAGAAGTTCCCCTTCCAGTACCCGGACTCGCCGAAGGACGCGGAGACCATCATGGTGCACCCGACCACCGGCGACATCTACGTCATCACCAAGTCGAGCACGGGGGCGAGCAAGGTCTACAAGTTCCCCCAGCCGCTGCCCGCGCCGGGCACCATGTCCACGCTCGTCTTCGTGTCGAACCTCCAGCTTCCCACGACGACGGACCCGAACTTCTCCTACGCGACGGCCGGCGCCATCCACCCCTGCGCCAACCGCTTCCTGCTGCGCACGTACCGCGTCGTCTATGAGTTCCGCGCGCCCGCGGGCAGCGGCTTCGAGGCCGCCTTCGCGGCGGCGCCGGTGACGCTGACGGACACCGTGGAGGGCCAGGGCGAGGCCATCGAGTACGAGGCCAACGGCGCGAGCTACTTCACGATGAGCGAGAGCCCCTCGCCCTTCAAGCTCAAGCGCGTCGTCCGGCAGTAACCATCGCGAGGTGTGGCGCTCCCGGACTCACGCGGGGGCGCCCGCCATGGCGCACCTCGAACCTCACGACTCTTTTCGAGGGGCGTGACATCCCTGTCCACCGAAGGCCGCCTCGCGCGTGCCAGGACTGGCACGTTCCACCTGCCGCAGCCGCGATGGGGCCAGAACTCCGGCGCCAACCCGTTGATTTCCGTGCGCCGGGCCCGGTGCCAGCGCCCTGGTCCCGCCATTGCTCATGTGCCCTCCCGTCACGCCGCGAGCGCCCCACGCGCTCGCGGCACAGCCCTGGAGCCACACATGAGGAAGCACCTGTTCGTCTGTCTGTCATTGCTGGCCTCGACTGGATGCGGCGGTAGCACCGAGTCACCCGAGCCACTCCCGGAGGAAACGGCCCGGAGCCGGGCGCCCCTCGTCGGGCAACTCGAGGTGGTCGCCGGCGACTCGACGTGCGCGCCGGGCACCTATCTGATGCCCGTCTCGGTGGCCCGCGCCAACCTGAAGCCCGTCTGCTACAGGCTCGCCCCGGGGGACTTCGTCCGGCTGGGGGGAGGCGGCGCGATGGGTGGGACCGCATACAACTGCGCCATCTACGACGTCACCGATAGCAAGCGACTGGGCAGCCTGTGCATGCCGCCGCCCGTGCCCTGGTTCGAGCAGAAGGGCGACGGGTCCTGCCCGCAGGGCTCCGAGCTCATGAGTCCCCAGGAGGCGCGCAACGGCGGACTGGACCTGTGCAACTCCATCGGCCGGTGGGACCACGTCCGCCTCTCGGGAGGAGGCTCCATCACCGGGAAGGGCTACAGCACCTACTGCACCATCCAGGACCAGGACCCGGCAGTCATGGGCTGGTCGCTCTGCAAGCCCACACAGCTCGCCTTCGAGCGCAAGGCCGGTGACTGGCCCTGCGCGCCGTGGCAGGGGCTCGTGTCGCCCAACGACGCCCGGCAACGACTGGGGGAAATCTGCCCGCTGCTCGGAACGTCCGACATCGCGAGGCTCTCCGGAGGCGGCTCCGTCCAGCGCGACCGTTACGGCAACACCTGCGTCGTCAGCGACTGGGACACCCGTGACGCGAGCAGGTCCGTGTGCCAGTCGATGTATTGAAACGTGACATGGGGCGCCCCTGACCTCGCTCGGAGGTGCCTGCTGGGGCGCGGAGGGTTGCGGCGCGCGCGGCTTGCGGGGAGCATCCCGGCATGAGCGGAGTCTCCGGACAGGCGGGTCTCTCGACGGCACAGGGGAAGCTCGACGCACCGGACGTACGGGACGTATTCAAGGGCCGCACCATGGGTGTGGCCATGGTGGGAGACGTGCTGGTGATTGCGCACGACGCGCAGCATCCCGCGCAGGAGGAGTGGGTGCGCTACTGCGACCTCATCTCCAGGTACCTGCCCACCATGAGCGCGCAGTTCGTGCTGGCGGATGGGCCCGGTCCGAACGCCACCCAACGCCAGCAGGCGCTCAATCGGGGAGCACCAGGCGCCGTCATTCCGCCCACGGCCGTCCTCACCCGCTCCGCCATGGTGCGCGGCATCGTCACCCTCTTCAACTGGTTCACCCCGCGGGCCATGCGCGCCTTCCCACCGGAGGACCTGCAGGCCGCGGCCTGGCACCTGAAGATGACCGACGAGCAGGTCCGGCGCCTGATGGACGTTGCCCAGGCGCTGCTGCCCTGAGCGTCACGGGCTCCCTGCGGCTCACTCCTGGCGCCCGGCGTCCGCTCGCGAGGTGGCCGAAGGGAGCAGGCGCAGCTCGCAGAACGGGAGCGGTGGCAGGGGCACGAGGCACGTCACCTTCAGCTCCGCGCCCTCCTTCGTCACATCCAGCTTCTTCGCCTCGTCGAGCGTGTTGAAGGTCGCCGGCACCGACGGCTTCCCGCGCGGCGCCCACTGCACCTTGACCGAGGACGGCGAGCGGGGGACCAGCTCCATCGAGCGGGAGCGTGTATCCGACGCCTTCACGTCCACGGTGCACGTCGCAGCGCGAGACACGGCCAGCGCGCCGTCCTCGAAGGGGCACGCCGTGGCCAGGTCCTCCGCCGTCACCGGGCGGGGCTTCAGGAAGCGCTCCTTCAGCTTCTCGGCCGACGCCGCCGGGTCCACCGCGCGCGGCGAGTCGCTCGTCGCCCCCAACCCCACGCCGAGCACGTACAGCGCGACAATCGCGATGATGGCGAGGATGAGCACTGCGTGGATGGGCTTCAGCTCGGGCATGGCGTGTGGCTACCGCTGGAGGTTCAGCTGGAGCTGCTGCTGTTGCCGGATGCTCTCGCGCGTCTTCGGTGAGCCCATGAGGACGTCCTGGTTGATGGTCTGCCCCGCCACCGGGATGCATCTTCCGAAGCTGCACGCGGAGAAGGGCGGGCACCCGGCGGGACACAGGGAGCCGGCGGGCGCGGGCTGGCAGGTGCCCGAGCAGAAGCCGGACAGGCACGTCTCATTGCGCGTGCACTGCTGCCCATCGGGAAGCTGACACAGCTTGGTGGGGCTGCACGTGGACGGAGTCCGGCACTCCGCGTTGCTGTCGCAGCGCCCGTCGTCCCGGTTGCACTTGTTGTCCGGCCGGCAGAAGAAGCTGGAGCAGTCGCTGTCCCGCTCGCAGGGCGCGTCCGGCTTCAACATGCAGATGCGATTGCCGAGCACCTGGGTGCAATTCAGCGGGCCCTTGCAGTCCGCCTCGCTCGTGCACGCCTCGCCCAGCGGCAGCTCGCACACGCTGCTCCGGTTGCAGAAGCCGGTGTAGCAGATGGCGCCCCCGTCGCACGCCTGTCCCGCCGCCAGCAGGCACACACCACCGTCCTGGCCCGTGCAGGTCAGGCCCTTGTCGCACTCCCCCTCCGGACACGACTCCTTCAGCTCCGGCCTGCCCCCGCGCGAGGAGATGATGCCAATCACCGTCCCGAGGATGAGGACGATGCCCGCCGCCAGGGCCACCCATATCCACGGGAAGGGCTTCTTCGGGACGGGCGCGGCCACCACCTCGAAGGCGGTGGAGGGCCCCTCCGCGTAGCTCTCGTCCGGGTTGAGGACGTCCACCACCAGCACGTGGAAGGTGAGCCGGCCCGGCGGCGTGCCCGGAGGCACGCGGACCTTCACGGAGAGCTGCTGCGTGCCATCCGGAGGGAAGTCCCGCTCCGCCTCGCCGTCGATGGTGAACCACTCGGCCTTCGCGCCGGGGCCGGGCACCACGGAGGCGCGGGCGCGCACGGCGGCGCGCAGCGCGTTGGAGACCGTGAAGGCCACCTCCCCCTGTCCCGCCGAATTCAGACGGATGGAGTCCGTCACGGCGGTGATGTCGAAGGCGCGTGGCATCAACCTGCTCCTTTGGGCGGCTGCACGAAGTACAGCTCGTAGGTGACGTAGGCGGGCTTCTCCCGCTCGATGATTCGCTCCAGCAGCAACCGGTGGGTGGCGACTTCCGCGGGCGCGCGCACCCGGACGTGGAAGGGACGCGGCCGGCCGTCCGGCCCGGGCACCTGCTCGTCCACCGCGAAGTCCGTGCGCCCCGTGGCCGTGGTCAGGAACAGGAGCAGGCCGCGCGCCGTGCCGCGCCACCGTGAAATCTCCACCGCCGCGGCCACCAACTCGCGCAGGCGGCCCAGGCCCGTCGTCACCGGCAAATCCATGCCCACCCAGCGGGCGAGAAAGGGCACGAAGCGGTCCGGCGCCCGGCGCGGGTCGAAGTGCGCCTCCAGGTGGGACAGCACCTCCTCGCTGGGCGCGTGCAGCGCCTCCATCACCTCCAGCAGCGCGGCCAGGGGGGACTCGGGCTGCACGGTACGCTGGAAGACGCCCGGCAGCAGGCGCTCGATTTCAGGGCTCCGCATCGTCCGTCACCACCTCCAGCACGTGGGCGCCGGAGCAGAGGAGCCAGGTGGGCGGCAGCGTCACCTTCTCGGTGAACTCGCGCGTGGAGACGGGCTCGTAGCGCTCGCTGCCCGAGGGCCTGCGGAAGACGCCGTCCGGGCCGCCGGCCAACAGCGGCGCGCCTTTCGGTGACGTGGCCAGCGCGTACACGGGCTGGAAGAGGCGCTCGGCCTCGCGCAGCGGGAGGCCGCTGCCCACTTCGGGCCGCTTCCACGTCGCGCCCGGGCGACTGGCGTCCAGCCACAGCACGCCCACGCGGTGGCTGCCTGCGTACACGGTGGAGCCGCTGAAGGCGAGCGTGAGACAGCTACCGCCGTCCCAGCCCTTGTCGAAGGGCCGCCACCCGTCCGGCGGGTCCGCGGTGCCCATCAACTCCCAGTACAGGCAGCCCTTGCCCGGGTCCGCGCCGCTGGCGGCGGCGAGCCCCGCCCAGAGGAAGGAGCGCGGCCCGTCCTTCTGCACCTCCAGCACGCGCACGTCCGCGCCGCGCGGGCCAATGGGGCGGAAGGTGCCGCTGCGCCCGCCACCGGCGGAGAGGAAGACGCCGCGCGTGCCCATGGCCGCCACCGCCACGTTGACGGCGCCGCGCGCGTCCGTGGTGGCCGCCACCGCGAAGAAGCCCAGGTCCTGGCTCGCCGGGTCCACCAGCACCTGAATCGGCGTGGCGCCCGGGCGGACCATCAGCTCGAAGAGGCCCACGCGCGTGGCGAGCAGCAGCACGGGCACCCCGTCCCGCTCCGCCCACGCCATGTCCTCCACCGCGTCCAGCGTGTGCGTGGCGGACTCCCACGTCTCGCCGCAGTCGAAGGACACGTGGATGCGCGAGCGCTTCGCGTCGCTCGCCAGCCGCCCGGACACGGCCACGTAGCCCGCGCGCTGCGGGTGCGCCTCCACCGCGTCCACGTCCTCGCCGGGGAACAGGCCCGCCTTCTCCCAGCCGTCCGCGTCATTCACGGTGCGGAACAGCGTCTCACCGCCGCCCGCGTAGAAGGTGCCCGGCTGGAAGGTGTCCGCCGCGAGGGTGCGCACCTCGCGCGGCACCTCGTCCACCATGAGGCGCACCTTGTCCAGGTAGCTGACGCCCGGCTCGGCCAGCAGCGCGTCGTACACGTGCGAGGCCCGCAGCGCCTGGCCGAAGCGCCAGCCCTCCGGCTGCAGCGGCGAGGGCAGCGGCGTGAGGGTGCGGTGGAGCCGCTCGATGAGGCGCGTGCGCAGCGCGGCGGCATCCTCCTCGCGGTGCGCCACCACGCGCGCCTGCACGCGCACCGTCTTGTAGCGCGCCCACTCCACGTGGCACGCGGTGCCCAGCGGCCGGCGCACGTCCAGCTCCGCGAGGATGCGGGCGCGCGCTTCCTCCGTCTCGTGGACGCGCAGCGTGTCCTCGGTGATGCCTTCGCCCGCGGTGCCCTGCACGTCCGGCGGCAGGTGCGGCACCAGCAGTACCTCCACCGTGCCCGCGGGCGCGTGCGCCCACAATTGCGCCAGGGTGACGGCCTTCGCGCGCGCCACCGCGCCGGAGCTGCGAAGCGCCAGCAGCTCGAAGTCGCCCGCCGTCACGGCCCGCCGCAGCGAGTGCAGCTCCTGCGGCCCGCGCAGGAGCGCATTGTCCAGCGTCTCCGCGGGCCGGCCGCCCGTGGCCGGGCGGGGGTTGGTCACCTTCACGCCCGGAATGGGGACCTTGAGCAGCTCCAGCGTGCCCGAGGGCAGGTTGCCCCGGTCGCCTCCGCCGCGCCGGTACCAGAGGAGGATTTTGCTCCCGTCGCGCGGAGTCCCGGCCAGCGCGCGCGGCGCGTCCAGCTCCCCGGCCTCGTTTGCCAGCCGCGCGGAGGGGGCGAAGGTAATCGTGCCCGTCATCCGGTCCACGACGTAGGCGGGCTCCTCCGGCGCCAGCGCGGCGAAGTTCTCCACCTCGCGCCAGATGCGGTAGGTGCGGCCCTCATGGCGGCGGGCCGGGGCGCGCGCGTCCAGCTCGCCGGGCGATGCCTCCACGCCCACCACCAGGTCCAGCGAGTCGCCGGTGGGCGCGACAATTGGCGGGCGCCGCGCCTGCACGGTGAGGCCCGGCTGGCCGGTGCCCTGCCCCGCCACCTCCGCGTCCACCTGGTCGCAGTGGTAGGCGAGCACCTCCACCTCCGTGCTCCCCACCGGAATCGTCACCGAGTCCGCGGTGTGGAAGACGACGGGCTCCGCGCCCGCGCCCGCCCGGGCCAGGGTGACGGGGGTGTTGCGTGGCACCTCCACGGGCCGCTCGGCCGGGCGCGCCAGCGTGAAGCTCAGGCGCACCGACGCGGCGGCGGGCGGCTGGAGGCGCACGCCGAGCAGGCGCAGGAACTCCACGTACGCCTTCTCCGGCAGCCGGTTGAGCCGGTACAGCATGGTCTCCGTGAGGTGGGAGAACACCTCCAGCAGCACCATGCCCGGGTCATGCGGGGTGAGGTCCGTCCAGTCCGGGCACGACGCCTGGACGCGGGCACGCGCCTGCTCCACGAGCTGCGCGAAGCTGCGGTCATCCAGGCGCGGCGACGGGAGCGAGGTCATGTCGGGCCTCCCGTGAGCGAGAAGGGATAGGCGAGCCGCTCGGTGCGGCCGGTGGCGCGCACGCGGTACTCCAGGGAGATGTCCAGCCGGTGAGGCTCGTCCGAGCTGCGCGTGGCGTCCAGGTGGAGCACCGCGATTCGCGGCTCCCAGCGCTCCAGCGCGCGGCGCACGTAGTGGATGGCGAGGCCGGCGGTGGTGTCGTCATTGCTGGCGAACAGCAGGCGGTGCAGCTCGCAGCCATAGTCCGGGCGCATGACGCGCTCACCGGGCGTGGTGGTGAGCAGCAGCAGCACGGCCTGGCGGATGGAGGCGTGCTCCTCCACCATCTCCGCCCTGCCCGTGGGGGCGAGGCGCAGGCCGGAGAGCTCCGCCATCTCGAAGTCGGGATGCGCGAAGCGCCAGGTGCGGTAGCGGGGTGCGCTCATCCGGCCTCCGTCACCAGCGTCTGCCCGGGGGCGTTGACCTTGTACTTCACCGTGCCGGGCGGGGTGCCGTCCGTCAGCCCCGTCAGCGAGTCCAGACACATGGGCTTCCCGTCAATCGTCGCCAGCGTGGAGTAGCCCTTCTGCACCGCGAGCGTGGAGGTACAGGGTTTGATGGTGGGGCCGATGTTGGGACACCCGCCGATGGGGCGTCCCTCCGGGTCCGCGCGCACGAGCACGGGCCGGCCCTCCACCGTCACGAAGGACTGCGAGTGGATGAGCCCCACCCGTCCCAGCTCATGGGCACACACCACCAGCGCATCCACCGTCAGGACCCGCATTACCCTCTCCGGAAGTCGATGGAGCGCCCACGGATGACCACGTCCTGGCCGGGCGCCTCGATGTCGAGCGACACCTCCGAGTGCAGGCGCACGCCCTTCGGCGTCAGCTCCAGGTAGCTGCCCGTGGTGTCCTCCAGCCGCAGCGTGCGGCCCTCGTCGTCCAGCCGCAGCTTGTGCCCGCCCGCCGTCAGCAGCGTGTAGCGCCGCACCGCGCCCCCCTCCACGCCCGCGTCCGGATACCCGCCGCCGCCGTACAGGCCGCCCACCACCACGCCGCGCGCCGGGTCCTCGCCGCCCAGCGCGAGCAGCACCGTGTCCCCCACGTCCGGCAACAGCATCAGCCCCTTGCCGGAGCCACCGCCCGCCGCGAGCACCTGCATCCAGTCCGTCTCCACGCCGCCATAGGCCGGCAGCGTGGCGCGCACGCGGCCCTTGCCGTCCGGGTCGTCCACGCGGCTGACCACGCCCAGCGTCACCGCCGAGCCCCGGGCCCGCGCGCGGCGGGGCGGAGGCATGGAGGACAGCTCGGAGATGAAGCCGTGGCGCGCGTCCACGCGGTGGGTGACGGCGGTGAGCACGTAGCGGCCCGCCACGGAGGCCGCCACCCCGCTCACCTCCACGCGGGCCCCCGGCCGCAGCCGAGCATCGCCCTCCGCTGCCGCGGTGAGCACCACCTCGCGGGCGGCGCGGTGGTCCAGCTCCGCCTGGGCCGCGGCGTCGGCGTGGGGAATGCCCTCCGTCGCCTCGTCCACCAGCGAGCGCCGGTCCTCGCCGCCCACGCTCCCCGGGGACACCTCCGCGTCCACGCGGCGCCCCACGCGCGGCGACTCCGCATGGCCGGCGTGGGACTCCGCGCGCAGGGCGTCCCAGCCCTCCGCGGACACCTCGCGACAGGAGGCGTCACCATTCACCTCGACGGTGACCTCCAGCAGCGACTCGCCCAGGAGCAGCGGCACCGGCGTGCCCTCGCCCTCCAGCGTCACCAGCTTCAGCGTGTCGCCATGCAGCACGGGGTAGAGGCCGCAGCGGTCCGCGCGCTCCACGAGGAAGTCCAGGTCGGACTGGCCGTGCTGGATGAGGTGGCGCCACAGCGGCCCGGGCGCCGCCGCGTCGACGGAGAGGCCCAGCCCCGACGCCAGCTCGCGCGCCAGGTCCTCCAGCGTCACCTGCACGTGCGCGCGCACCGGCTGGCGCTTGCGCAGGCGGTGGAGCACGTCATAGCCGCGCACCCGCACCTCGCGCGCGCCCCCTGTGGCGTGGGCGAACTCGACGGCCGTCACCTCGCCGGTGAAGAGGTTCTCCGTGCCCGCGCCGGCCGCCACGCGCAGGGAAGTCCCCGGCGGAAGGCCCGAGGAAGCCAGGGTGCCGCGAGGGTCCGTGAAGGTCAGCTCGCACTGCGCGGGCGTCGCCAGCCGCTGCTGCACGCGCACGGAAGAGAGGCTGCGCAGGTCCGCCACCGACAGGGGCGAGCCCCCGGCCTCGATGCGCAGCTCTGGCAGTCCGCGCATGCGGCTCACATCACCCTCCGGAGCGCCTCGGCGGTGGGCAGTCGCAGCACCTGTCCCGCTGGGAGGTTGTTGGGGTCCGCCACGCCGTTGAGCCCGGCCACGAGCCGCCACAGCGACGGGTCGCCGTAGCGCTGGTAGGCGATTTCATCCAGGCGCTGTCCACCGGGCGCGCCTTCCTCCTCGCTCGCGCCGAGCACCGTGTGCGCCTCGTAGTCCTCCGGTCCCAGCGCCGCCGCCACCGCGTCCGCGTCCGGCGGCTCGCTCGCGAGCACGGGCTCCTGCGGGCCCGTCTCGTCCTCCACGCGCAACAGGCGCATGCGCAGCCACGAGCGGCGGGGCGCGCCTGTGGAGGTGAACTGCTCCAGGCGCTCTGCCACCGCGGCCACCACGCCGAGGTAGTTGAGCCACTTGCCCCAGACGAGCCGCGCCAGTGACGGCCGCATGCTGCCGTCCTCCCGCAGCCCGTTCTCCGCCAGCCGCCACAGCGGGTCGGTCAGCTCGCGCACGTCCTCCGTCTGGAGCGTGGAGTCGGAGAGCGAGACGTCGAAGAGCAGGTCCAGCGTCAGCTCCGTGCTTCCCCCGCCGGTGAAGAGGAGCGGGTCGTCCCCGGGCCCCCCCCACGGCAGCGAGCCCCCCAGCGCGCGCCTCGGCTGCAGGCCGGCCACGCGACGGATGACGAGCGTCTCCGGGTTGAGCAGGCACCCGATGCGCTCGCCGCCGGGCTCGATGAGGAAGGCCACGCGCTCCATCACTCGCCTCGCTGTTCACGGTCCAGCCGACGGCGCCGCTCCCACTGACGTAGCTCCACCACCGTCTCCGTGCTCTCCGGAACGGGGACGGGCGGAAGCTCGGGCCAGGGATTCGCAGGGCCCGCCGCGGGCTCGTCAGGCGTGGCGGAGAACTCGGGCTGCGTGGGTGGAGGCGCCTCCACCAGGCGGGGCCTCCACATGTGCGGGGAACGGTCGCCGTCCCACGTGCCTTCGTCTTCCCGGGAGGACACCTGATTGCGCGGGGGCTCGCGCGGCGCGAAGCGGGGACCGGCGTCCGCCTCCACCCAGGGAGTCTGGGCCCGGGGAGGGGCTGGCCTCGGCAACACCTTCACGCGCTCCGTGGGCGAGGGCGATTCCTCCTCGGCGCGTGGCGGCACGGGGGACGGCACGCGCGTGGGTGTCCGCGTGGTGCGCCCCTCGCTCGCAAAGGGCGGGAAGTCGTCCCAGGGTGAGCGCTGGACCGGAGCGCCTGCCTCGTGCAGGGGCGGTGCGCGAGGCGCGGGAGCGGGCCAGGACTCGTCGCCGACGGGAGGGCGCTCCGGCGCCGATGGCGCGCGGAAGGCGGCGCGCGGCTCGGGGCTGGGAGGGGTGGACGGCGCGCTCCGAGCGACGTCGGCTTCCGGCCGGGGTGACGGCGCCGCCGTCCAGAACGGAACCGCGGGCGGAGGGGACGGCCTCGAAGCGCTGGAGCTGCGAATGGCCGGAGGGGACTCGCGGCGTGCGTGCACCTCCCCGCCTTCCGCCTGGACGTCGGGCGGAGACGGGGGCGGAGGAGGAGGAAGCTCATTCGGCGCCGTCCACGCGGGCGGCGGTGGTCCGTGCGCAGTCGTGCCAGTCACGCTCCGAGCCCCACGAGGCGGAGCGGGCACGAGCCCGTCGCGCTGCACCTCCTCCAGGAACCGGGGCGCGCCCCGGCGCACGCGAGCCACCCAGTCCCCGAGCGGAACGCTCCGGCGCGCCTCGAGGTCGCGGAGCCAGCGCGCCTCCAGGTCCTCGAACGAGGGCTCCGGCGCCGTGGGCGAGGGCGGCGCGACACCCTCCGCGCCTCGCGAGCCCGCCGCGACGGACTCCGGGCGCGGAGCCGTCCCGGGCGTCGCGGAGGAATCCGGCTCCTCGGCGAGCACGGACTCCGCCCACGCCTTCATCCGCCGGGCCACGGCGCGCACCCAGGCGGGGCGCCAGGGTGTCTGGGACGTCTCAGCCACGGGTGAGCGACTCGTAGACCATCGTGAGCGAGGCGATGGCAATCTCCTGGCCGAGCGCATCCAGCGGATGCACCTTCCACTCCGACGGCCAGCACTCGTTGAGGTTCCACCGCAGCCGCTCGGTCACCCCATCGACGTCGAGCATGAGGATGGACACGTTCTTGCGCTGCGGCAGGCCGCTCATCGACGCGAGGAACCAGGCCCACAGCTCCGGCGACTGCGTGAAGCCGCAGCGCAGCGTCACGTCCGCGTGGGAGACGGGGCCCGGCAGCCGCCGCACCACCGGCCCGGCGCCGGCCTCGCGGTAGCGCAGCGCGGCCACCTTCACCTGCAGCTCGGAGCAGAACAGGAAGTGCCCCGCGTTGATGCCGTCGATGAGCAGGTTGAAGTTGTAACCCCGGAACATCTCCAACTGCCCACCGGGCTGCGCGCCCGCGGGCTGGTCCGGCGGCGGCGCCTCGGGAGTCTTGGCCTCAGCCATTGGTCACCTCCTCCACTTCCGCGCCGCCCGCGTGCTGGCCGATTCGGAAGACGATGAACTCCGCGGGCTTCACCGGCGCCAGGCCGATGACCGCGAAGAGCTGCCCGGCGTCGATGGTCTCCTTCGTGTTCGTCTGCTCGTCGCACTGCACGAAGAACGCCTCCTCCGGGGTGCGCCCCATCAGCGCCCCGTCCCGCCACAGCCGCAGCAGGAAGGCGTGCGCGTCGCGCGCGAGGGACTTCCACAGCTTGGAGTCGTTCGGCTCGAACACCGACCAGTTGGTGCCCAGCGCGATGGACTCCTCCACGAAGTTGAAGAGCCGGCGCACGTTGATGTAGCGCCACTCGCTGTCGTCACCCGCCACCGTGCGCGCGCCCCACACGCGGATGCCGCCGCGCGGGAAGTAGCGGATGCAGTTGACGCCCACCTGGTTGAGCTCGCCCTGCTCCTCCGGCGTCACGTCGCGCACCAGCCGCAGGGCCCCGCGCACGACTTCATTGGCCGGGGCCTTGTGCACGCCGCGGGTGATGTCCGTGCGCGCGTAGATGCCCGCCATGTGGCCGGACGGCGGCACATTCACCAGTGTCTTCCCGTCCCCCAGGGGGTCCGGCGTGGAGAACCACGGGTAGTAGAAGGCGCCGTAGCCCTGGTCCGACGTGCGGGGGCGCAGGCCGCCGCCGGCGTCGCCGGTGGACACCTTGGTGAGGCGTCCCACGTCGTCCACGTCCTCGGGTGCGTCGAGGATGGCGAAGCGGTCGCGCATCTTCTCGCAGTGGGTGAGCAGCGCGTCCCAGGCGGGGGCGTTGGCGAAGCCGGGCGCGGCCACCATGGCCACCTCGCTGATTTCCTCCAGCACGGCCACGCCCTGGCGTCGGCGCGCGTCGCCCACGAGGCTCTCGCTGTCGCCGATGTTGACGATGAAGCAGCGGCGGCCGCCGTTGGCGAAGTAGCCGTACACGGCGCGAGCGAGCGGCGTGCTCGGCGTGCCGGGTGGGGCGAACTCCTTCACGAACTGGGCCCAGCCATTCACGGCGACGGCCTGGTGGACGCGAGCGTCCGCGGCGGGTGCGCGGCCGATGAAGGCGGCGGTGGTGGTACCCACGCCCTGGATGGAGCGTGAGCCGCTGGGAACCTCCTCCACGTAGACGCCGGGTGTCAGGTAATTCGGCACGTCACTCCTCCTTCAGCGGCAGGCGGATGAGCAGCGGCTGTGGCTCGGCGGCGAGCGCCTCCGGTCCCAGCGCGAGCACCTCCCCCTTCGCCCGCACCTCCAGCCGCCCCAGCGTGGCCACTGGCGGCACGCGGGGAAAACGAAAGCAGCCCTGCGCGTCCGTGCGCGTGGTGAGCCTCAGCGACGGCAGCTCCACCAGGGCGCCCGGAATGGGCACGTCGCCGGGTCCCACCACGCAGCCGAGCAGCGCCTCGGCTGGGACGGCAGTGGTGACGACGGGGAAGCGCACGCGGTGCACCACGGGCTGCGGGCGCTCGCGGCGCACGGGGACGCGCAGGCGGAAGCCGGGGCGCGGCGCGGCGCGGAGGCCGGCCCACACGGTGGTGGGGACGGGGGTGAGCTCCACGTCGAAGTCGGTCTCCTCCATGGCGGCGAAGACGAGCTCACCGAGGAGGCGGTGGGCGCGCTCGGGGGACTCGCCGCCGGCTGTGACGAGGTAGCAGACGGAGATTTGCAGGGGCGGACGGCCGCCACCTCGCGCGGGCGGGGCGGGGCCCAGCTCGAGCAGGTAGAGGCACACGCCGCGCTCGAGGGACTCACGGTCCGGCACCCCGAGGAACACGGGGACGTCACCGGCAATGCGGCCCACCCACGCTTTCATGCGTTGATCGACTTCGTCGATCATCCGGTCCCCCCCAGGGTCCTGGGCCGGAGCTCACGTGCAGCGCCTCGCCGCCCGTGCTTTCCGGGATGGCAAGGTCTCACCCGCCCCTGGGCTCAGGTAGTGACCCGCGGGGCGGAGGGACGTCGGGACTTCAACAGGAGGCGGAGCGAACTGGTGCGTTGATTAGAGCTTGTCGCGCACCACGAGCGTGCGGCGACCGAGTTGCTCGGAGACCTCGCGGATGAAGCGCTCGGACAGGACCGACCAGTTCCAGAACGTGAAACCCAGGTGGCTAAAGCCCCACGGAGAGGCACCGTCCCACTGGGTGAGGCGTTCGGGTGTATGGCATTGAGGGCAGCCGAAGGTGACGGCGTCGTTGCCCTCGAACCAGATGCTCACGGCATCCTGGTAGCCACGCCCGGGCTCGAAGCGGGCACCGCAGACGCGGCAGGTCAGCTCAGGTTGCAGGTTGTAGAGGACCGTCCGGCCCACTTCGATTTGCAGGCCGTTCGTCGACAGGTGCAGGACGTCGGAGTTGGGTGTTTCCTGGGCGAGCGCATACTCGGGCCCGGGGCGATGACCCGGGTCACCCAACGTGCAGTCGGAGAGCTCGGGCTCGATGATGCGACGTGCGATGAGCCAGTCCCGAATCTTCGCTGCGAGGCGCGGGGCGTCCTCGGCGGAGACGTCCCGGGCCACGATGTTCTGGAAGTAGTCACCCATGCCGGTCAACCTACCGGGTTGTATGAATGGGAGGCAACCCTGTGATGTGGAGCAGTCTTCCAGGAGTGGGTATCTCTTCAGACATCCTCTTCAGTGTCGCCTCCAGTGTCGTCCGGCACTCCTGCGTTGAGGAGGTCCGGAACCTTGCAAGTGTAGGGACACCTTCCCGGTGCGCGCCCGCGCCGCTCTTTGCGGAGACCCCGCAGCACGCGCCGCAGGCGGGGTGTCGCCCACAGGGAACGCCTTCACCCGGAAGCCGCTGCTGCATTGAGTGGCTTCAGCAGTCCCGCCTGCTCCAGCAGGTCCTGAACATGCGCCGCCAATTCGACATGCGCCGGGCTGCTGGCCGTGAAGCGCTCGGGAGTGAGGATGACGAGAGTTCCCTTGTCGCCCACGGGCTCCGTGCGAACAGGGTCAGGCAACCGGGGCAGCGTCCCCCGGCTGTGTGCGAAGTACGTGACCCAGCCGACAAACGTCCCGGCCTTGGAGCGCTTCAAGACCTCATCCCGATGAACCTGGGACGTAGCGATGCCCCACGCCGGCTCCCAGGCCAGGGCCATGGCTCGCAGGACCTTCGCGAGCGTGGCGGCTGACAGGACACGCTCCCGGACGGCCCCCTCTGTGGGAAGGCTCAGCGTGCAGAGGTCTCCCAGGAGCGGGGAGTCGGAGCCACAAGCAAACCTGACCCCACTGCTGGCCCCATCTGGCGCTCCGTTCCAGGCGGAGAAGGCAATGCCGGTCTCGTCGCGCCGGTATTTCTTCTTCTCGAACAGGCCGCGCAACGTTTCGGCATCCGGCGTGAACGGGAGCTTGAGCGCCGCCGAGCGGGAATCCGCCTTTTCGAGCCACCGGGCGAAGCTCTCGTCAGCAACGGCAAGCAGGCGGAAGAAGACCTCGGCGCGCCGAGCATAGGCATCGAGCGTTTCGACCCGGCCGGACCAGTACGCGCCTGCGTAGTACGTCTCAATCATGCTTCGGATGCTCCCTGTTAGCGGACTGGCGAGACGACCACCTGGATGTCTCCGAGCTCGCTCTCACGAAGCATGGCTCTGACGGCATCAGCGACCTCACGCTCGGCGAAGTGCCACTCGATGGGCGTCCCCATGGCTGCCTTGAACTGGCGTTCCGCCTGCTGAAGCATTCCGTCCGCACCTCGGAACCATGACCTGAAACTCCCATTCTTGAGGAACTTTGCGTAGCCCGGTCCCTTGGTCTCCAACAGCACGCCGTTCGTGTAGCCATCAAACTTCACGCCCCGGACGTTGTAGGCCAGTCCTTCGGGGGCACCGGTAACCTGGGCCTGATACTCACGCGAGGCTTGGCTCATGCTCTCGTGCGCGGACTCCCACCTCCCCGGACCATCAGCAGGCGGCGAAGCCTGGCTTCCAGTGCGCGCCTTCTGGAGAATGATGGCCGCGCCGGGCCCGCCTCCCAGCACCGTGGCCGCCTGGCCCACCGGTACCGAGACCCGCTCCATCACCAGCACGCCCTCGGCGGACAGCGACAGCACCGGCACGCTGGCCTCCACGCCACGCAGCGCTCCCGTCACCGTGCGTGTCACACCAGAAGCAGCGCCCCACGTTGCGATGAGGTTGGTGGTCAGCTTCGAGAGCGCCTTCACCTGCTCACCGCGCGTCATGTGACGGAAGCGCTCCAGGTACTCCGGTGACGAAGCCACCAGGGCCGCGAGCCCCGCCGGCAGGCTCCGAAGCGCCAGGACACTGTCCGTCGGGTACGTCAGCAACTGCCCCAGCGCCGCGGCCAGCTCGACGAACGCCTCTTCCGCGCCATCCAGTGAGCGCCCCAGGTAGTCGGCGTCGTCGTACACCTCAGCCAGCGCACCTCCGCCCGCGTCCCTCAGCCGGTCGTCCAGCAGTCGGAACGCCCCACCCTTCCCCGAGTAGAAGCGCCCCAGCTCGAAGGGGCCCGCGCGGAAGGAACCGTCATTCCACTGCACCGGCCCCACGCGCTGCTGCGTGCGCCCGCTGCGAGCCCAGGCCAGGTACCCATCCGGCCGCAGCACTGCCACGTTGGCGAAGCCCTCCACCCTTCGCAGCAGCTCCTCCCGAGACACCTCGCCGCCCGCCAGCACCTCGCGCAGCAGATGGCTCGCGGCAAGTCGGGGCGGAAAGTTGCCCAGCGTCACGGGCCTCGACAGCAGCGTTGCGAGCACCCGCGCGGCCTCGCGCGGTGACACATCCTCGCGAAGTGGCAGCGTGGCCGTACTGTCCAGCCCGGCGGCGACCAGCAGTTCCTCGAAGGCGTCGCGCCGCACCACCCCCTGCGCGACGGCTCGCACGGCCAGGTCCGCGGGGCTCGCCATCTCAACCTGCGCGCCCCGGTGTGACGGGCGTCCTGTATCTCCCGTGCCGCGACGCGAGCCGTACCTCAAGGCCCCCTCGGAACCAGGAGTCGCAGGCACCGAAGCGCAACCCGTGACGACGCACGCCAGCAGCCAGACCCAGCCTCTCCCCATCAGGAGCCTCCAGTCGCCAGCGCTCCACCTCGGGCGCGTGAACCTCCAGGCTATACGACAGCCCCGGAAATCGTGGCCCCCGAGCCTCCAGGCAGGTCCCCACGACAGCCACCCCTGTCCGCACACCACCACTCCCGGGTCATTTCCCTCGACGTGGCTTCTCTTTCCGCCCGGGCGCGCGAAATGATGGCGCCGGGCCGGAACCACGCTGGAACATCCCTATGACGATGGCGACATCCTCGACGAGTAGACGCACGGCACTCCCCCCAAGACAGCACGCCGCCGCATGGGCCTGTCTCCTGGCGCTCCTGGCCGCCTCACCGGCCCTGGCCCAGGACGGCGCCGGTGAGCCGCAGCTGCGCCGCTTCGGCGTCCTGCTGGACGCGGGCGCCCCGCACGGCGTCGGCGTATCGGCGGTGCTGCGGCCGCTGCCCTGGCTGCGGCTCCAGGCGGGCCCCACCACCAACACGCTCAGCTTCGGCCTGCGCGGCGGCGTCAGCCTCCTCCCCTTCCAGACCTTCGTCGCCCCCTCCCTCAACGCCGAGGCGGGGCACTACTTCGGCTCCGACTACAACGACGTCGTCGACTGGCTCGGCGCCACCCCGAGCAGCGCCGCCGCCGCCATCCGCGACGTCACCTACGACTACGTCGGCGGCAGCGTGGGCCTGGAAATCGGCTCGGCCAGCCGCTTCAACTTCTTCCTCCACCTGGGCCTGAGCTACGTGGCCCTCAAGGTGGACGACGCGAGCGCCCTCATCCAGGACGCCACCGACGACCCCAGCGTCACCGCCCGCAACCTCTCCGTGCGAGCCACCATCCCCTCCGTCAAGGTGGGGTTCCTCCTGTACTTCTTCTAGAGCCGGAGCCCACCCACCATGCGAACGACTTCCTTCCGCGCCCTGCTGCTCTCCTCCGCGGCGCTCTTCGCCACCGGCTGTGACTCGCTCTTCGCCATCGAGGCCGAGGCCGAGGAAATCTGCAAGACGGAGCCGGACCTCTCCTTCCCCGCCGCCTTCCCCGGCACCGCGAGCGTCCAGCAGACCCTCACCTTCCCCCTGGGCGACTTCGCCGACCCGCTCCCCGAGGAGGCCGACCTGGAGACCGAATTGCGCCTCAAGGTCTTCGAGGTGACGGCCGACACGGACATCAGCGGCATCGAGCGCGCCAGCGTGTCCGTGCGCAAGCCGGGCAGCGAGGACACCATCCTCATCGGCGAGTTCCGCCGCACCGGCTCCGGCGGCCCCACGCAGACCTTGCGCCTGTCCGGCAGCGGCGCCGTGGACCTGCTGGACCTGGCCCGTCAGGACGAGCTGGACTTCGTCTTCGACGCCCGGGGCTCGCTGCCCACCGAGTCGTGGACGGCCACCCTCCGGGCGTGCGCCGGCATCCGCGCCAAGGCGAACTACTTCGACCTCATCTTCTGAGGCCGCTCAGCGGAGGCCAGGGGACACGCAGGCCGTGGGCTCCCTGGCCTCCACGGGCACACAGGCTGCCACCGGCGCGGGCGGCTGGATGCCGAGGAACTCGCGCCGCGTGCCCAGCACGAGGTCGAAGAACGGGTGCGTCACGCACCAGTTGGCATTCTGGTTGCGGCCCATGTGGTGGTCGTAGTGCCAGGGCAGGTGCTCGCGCGCCCACGCCGGGTCCAGGTGCGCGCGCCGGTGCACCCGGTAGTAGTTCACCGCGCAGGCCCACACCGTGCCCACGAAGAAGGGCGCCACGGGGAATAGCGGCGCGTGCGCCACCGCCAGCGCCGCCAGCGACAGCAACTCCTTCGTCTTCGCCGACCAGGTCCACAGCGAGCGCAGGTACTGGTCGTCCACCATGTCGTGCCGCCGCGACTTCTGGTGGTGCTCGTGCCAGTGGAAGCTCCAGAGGCTCCCCCGGTGCTTCCCCAGGCCGTGCAGCACATAGCGGTGCAGCACCCATTCCCCGAAATTGGAGTACGCCCAGCCGAGTGGAATGCCGATCATGGTTGCTCTCTCCGGCGGGCGCCCGGCCGACGCCACGCTGCGAATGATGACTATTTGGTCACTCTTTTTCTATAACGCAAGAAGACGGAGTGCACGCGAATGGCGACCAGAGCGGGCCCACGAAGCGAGGGAGGGGACACCTCCGCGGGGGTGGGAAGCAGGCCCGGGCGTCCGGGCGGGCGGCGGGAAGCCCACCGGCGCGAGCGGACGAAGGAACTGGAGGACGCGGCGCTGAAGCTCTTCGTGGAGCGGGGGCTGGACGCGGTCACCATCGACGACATCACCCAGGCGGCCGGGGTGGCCAAGGGGACGTTCTACCGGTACTTCGACGACAAGGCCGCCCTGGTGGACGCGCTGCTGGCGCCGGTGCGCGGCGAGCTGCTCGCGGGGATGGAGGCGTGCGGCCGCTCCCTCGCGCAGGCGCGCGACGTGGAGGCCATGTTCGACGCCTACCGCGCGGTGGCGGCCGTCATCGTCGGTGCGCTCCTCCAGTACCCGGGCGTGGTGCGGCTGTACCTCCAGGAGAGCCGCGGGCCGGCGGTGGGCGCGCGCACCCAGGTGGCCGAGTTGTCCCGGCTGGTGGCCCGACACGCGGTGGACATCACGCAGAAGGCTCACACGCACGGGCTGCTCAGGCCCATCCGCCCGGCGGTGAGCGGACTCGCGGTGGTGGGCGCGGTGGAGCGGCTGCTGCTGGCGGTGCTGAGCGAGGAGGACATCGGCAACCCGCTGGAGCTGCCGGACGCGCTGACGGCGCTGGTGCTGGACGGGCTGCGGCTGCCTCCCGGAGTCAACAAGCCCGGGCGCCGGAAGCTGGACGGAGGCCCCAAGCGCCCTTAAGGGTGGGGCGTGGCAAGCAAGCGGGCCAGGAGCGGCGGCGGCGGGTTCGGCATCCCCGGGTGGGCCTGGCTGGTGCCGTGCGCGCTCGTGCCGGTGGTGCTGCTCAACGTGGGCATCTCCTGGCTGGGCGGGACGACGGTGTCCCCGCTGTCGTTCTCCTTCCTGGAGGCCAAGGCCGGGGCGCTGCGCGCGTACGCGGAGCACCGGCCCTCGTGCCTGCTGGAGGGGCATGCGGAGCTCGAGCCCCTCATCGACGCCGCCGAGCGCCGGCACCGGCTGCCTCCGGGGCTCTTGCGAGCGCTGGTGCAGGTGGAGTCGGAGACGCGCGTGCACCGGATTTCCCCGGCGGGTGCCATGGGCCCCGGGCAGCTCATGCCGACGACGGCGTCCATGCTGGGCGTGGAGGACCCGTTCGACCCGGCGCCCGCCATCGACGCGAGCGCGCGCTACCTGGCCGAGCAGCTCCGGCGTTTCGGGGACGTGCGGCTCGCGGTGGCCGCGTACAACGCGGGCCCGGGCGCGGTGAATGGCCGCGTGCCTCGCAACGGCGAGACGGAGTACTACGTGCCCAAGGTGCTCGCGGCCTGGAAGCACACGCGGCCGGCCACGCCCGCCGTGGCGGCGCGGACGGTACCGAAAGCGCCCGCTCCCGTGACGGCGCGCGTGAGTGCCCGGCCGGCGGTAAAGCCCGCCCCCGTCACGAGGCAGGCGGCGCAGACCGCGACGAAGCCCGCGCCGACGGCGAAGCCCGCTCCGGCCGTGAGGCCCGTCGCCCGTGCGAAGCCCGCCGCGAAGGCTCCTGCGTCCGCGGACGTGCAGGCAAAGCCGGGCGTCACCGCGAGCGCGCGGCGCGGCTGAGCAGGCCCGGCCTCACTCCCAGGAGAACAGGTGCTCGCACTGCGTCAGCGCGAGCTGGCGTCCCCGCACCTTCGCGCCCTTCACGTTCCCCGCCGCGAGGACGGCGTCCATGATTCCGGAGTTGGTGGGCTCGGGCATGAGGTCACCGTCGAGGAAGAAGCGGCCGCTCCTGGGGCCCGTCCACTCCACCGTGTACTTCCCGTAGTTGATGGACGCGCCGAAGGCCGTGGGCAGGCTGTTCACCATCTTCACGACGTCCCGCGCCGTCAGCGCCAGAATCGTCCGCCCCGCCAGCGAGGCCATGAAGTCCGCCGTCGCCTGCCGGCCAATCAGTCGCAGCGCCGCGTCGAAGCCGCCCACCTTCGGCGCCATGAACTCCGCGGCGACCCAGGTCATCCGCAGCCGCGCGGCCATGGGGTAGTTGGAGAAGTCGGTGATGCGCGTCTGCCCACCGGCCTCGAGGCACCGCTGCACCACGGCCTCGTCCCCGTACGAGCCCACCACCTGGAGGACGCCCTTCAGGAACATGCCCCGGCACGTCTTGTCTGGCGTTGCGAGCGCCAGCCGCTCCTCCAGGTCCCGGACCCGGTCCACCGTGCCCTGCCCTGTCGTGGTCTCGTTCCATTCCATGTGACGCCTCATCAGATTCCGAAGCACCGCATCCGACCACCCTGGCGCGCGCTCCGACGCCCGAATCCTCCGAGCGTTGCGCGCCACGGCACGTCCTCGCCGACCGCGGCACCTGCGTAACACGGTCCGCGCCATCCGCCCATTGACCGACCTCCTCCCATTGACCGACCTCGGGCGGATGACGGACGCGAGGCCTTCACGGCCCATGGGACAAGGGCGCCCATACCGCGTTTCCCGCCACTCCCCGAGGCGTCCATGAGCCGAACCTTCACCCTCAGCTTCATCGCCCTGCTGACCGTCCTTGGAATTGTCGGAGGGGTGACACTGTACGGCGACAACATCCGCAAGCTGTTCGGCGCCTCCTCCACGTCCCTGGCCGGCTCGCCCGAGGCGGGCCCCTCGCGCAAGGCGATGCGCTCCTTCGGAGTGAAGTCCCCGGACGCGCAGCCCGTGGCGGCGAGCAGGGCGCCAGCTGCGGCCGAGCCGCTGGCCTCCGGAAACACACACACGCGGCATGAGCCCAACGCCTTCACCCTCACCCGGGAGGACCGGCTCTCCACCTTCGCGGTGGACGTGGACACCGCGTCCTATTCGCTGTTCCGCCGCGCGGTGCAGCAGGAGAACCAACTGCCGCACCCGAGCTCGGTGCGAGTGGAGGAGTGGGTGAACGCCTTCCGCTACCGCCTGCCGGAGCCGCGGCCCGACGAGGGAGACTTCCACGTGGACCTGGAGATGGCGCCGTCTCCCTTCTCGATGGACCGTCACCTGCTGAAGGTGGGGCTCCAGGGGCGGCGGGTGGCGAAGAGCCAGCGCAAGCCCACGCACCTGGTCTTCCTGGTGGACACCAGCGGCTCCATGTCCGGAGAGGACCGGCTGGAGCTGGCGAAGAAGGCGATGAAGCTGGCGGTGGGCGGGCTCAATGAGACGGACACGGTGGCCATCACCACCTACGCGGGCGACGTGCGCACCGTGCTGGAGACCACGCCGGCGTCGGAGCGCGGGCACATCGAGGACGCCATCGACTCGCTCTGCACGGGCGGCGGCACGGCCATGGGCGACGGCCTGGAACTGGCCTACCAGCACGCGGTGCGAATGGTGGGCGCGGACAACGTGTCACGCGTGGTGGTGCTCACGGATGGGGACACCAACCTCGGGAAGAACCTCACCGCGGACGCGATGCTGGAGAGCGTGGCCCGCTACGTCCGCGCGGGCGTGACGCTGTCCACCATCGGCTTCGGCATGGGCAACTACCGCGATGACCTGATGGAGCGGCTGGCGGACAAGGGCAACGGCAACTCCTTCTACATCGACTCGGAGCGCGAGGCCCGGAAGGTCTTCCAGGAGCAATTGGCCGGCACGCTGGAGGTGATTGCCCAGGACGTGAAGGTGCAGGTGGACTTCGAGCCCGACGCGGTGCGCGGCTACCGGCTGGTGGGCTACGAGAATCGCGACGTGGCGGACAAGGACTTCCGCGACGACAGGGTGGACGGGGGCGAGATTGGCGTGGGCCACTCCGTCACCGCGCTGTACGAGGTGGAGCTCACGGGAGAGGGCACGCGCCTGGCCACCGTGCGCGTCCGGGCGAAGCGCCCGCGCGGCGAGGAAGCGGCCGAGCAGCGCTTCACGCTGGAGCGCCACCAGGTCCACGCCTCGCTGGCGGAGGCGTCGTCGGACCTGCGCTTCGCCGCGGCGGTGGCGGGCACGGCGGACCTGCTCCGTGGAGCGCGTGAGGCCTCGGGCATGAGCCTCGAGACGGCGGAGTCGCTGGTGGAGGATGCGCTGGACGACCAGCAGGACCGCGAGGAGTTCCTCTCACTGCTGCGCCGCGTGCGCTCGATACTGCCCCGGAACAACTGGGCCGAGGCCGCCAGGAAGTACTGAGACGTATTGCAGCCGGAAGCGCTGGAGCGGGCCCACTCCCCGGGTCCCCCCTGCCCGGCTGCCGCTCCGGAATGAGCGTTCCTTCCGTTGCGCTCACGAGGGCCGCCCCTGCTCGGGCGGTACTCCGGAATGAACCTTCCTTCCGTTGCGCTCACGCACTACGGCCGGGCCTGCGCGGACACGCGTCGGCCGGCCTCCGGGTCCACCCACACCTCCGCATCGCGGTGCAACTGGAGGAAGGACGCCGGGCAGCGAGGCGTCACCGGCCCCTCCACCATCGCCGCCACCGCCTCCGCCTTGCCCTCGCCGAACGCGAGCAGCACCACGCGCTTCGCCTGGAGGATGGCGCCCATGCCCAGCGTGAGCGCTTCCATGGGCACGCGCGTCGGGTCATCCCCGAAGAGCCCGGCGTTGGCCAGCCGCGTCTCGCGCCCCAGCTTCACCCGGTGACACGGCGCCAGCAGGCTGTCCCCAGGCTCGTTGAAGGCGATGTGTCCGTTGCCACCGATGCCCAGCAGCACCACGTCCAGCCCTCCCGCCGCGGCCAGTTCCGCGTCGTAGCGGGCGCACTCCGCCTCCGCGTCCGGCGCGCTCCCGTCGAGGAAGTGGATGCGCTCGCGAGGCAGCTTCACATGCTGGAAGAAGTGCCGCTCCATGTACGCGCGGAAGCTGCCCGCATCCTCGGGCACAAGCCCGAAGAACTCATCCAGGTTGAAGCTGCTGGCGCGCGACAGGTCCAACGCCCCGCGCGCGGACAGGGCAACCAGCTCACGGTAGACATTGAGTGGCGTGCGGCCCGTGGGCAATCCCAGTACCAGGGAGGGCCGCGCACGCACCGCCTCTGCGATGTGGGCCGCGCAGGCGGCGGCGGCTTGCTGCTCTGAGTCGAAGACGCGGAGTTTCACGGAAGCGGACCATAGGGAGCCCAGGCCCGCGCGGGAGCGCGGAAGTGCCCGCCCCGTTCACTTCAATGCGGCGCGACATGACCGGTGTGTCCACGACGGACAGCCGGCCCGTGCCTCGGAAGCGCTAGAGTCCCACCATGGACCCCTTTGTCAGCCTCGACGCGACGGCCCAGGCGGAGCTCGTCCGCCGGGGTGAAGTCACTCCGCTGGAGCTGGTGGATGCGGCCATCGCCCGCATCGAGCGTCACAACCCGAAGCTCAACGCCGTGACGCAGAAGCAGTTCGACACGGCCCGCCTGCGGGCGAAGGGCGCGCTGCCGCAAGGCCCCTTCACCGGCGTCCCCTTCCTGCTCAAGGACCTGCTCGCCGCGCAGGAGGGCCAACCCCTCACCGCTGGCTCGCGCTTCATGAAGGACTTCGTGCCCGACCACGACAGCGAGCTGGTGAAGCGCCACCTGCGCGCCGGGCTCGTGGTGCTGGGCAAGACGAACACTCCCGAACTGGGCCTGTTGCCCACCACGGAGAGCGAGCTGCTCGGCCCCTGCCGCAACCCGTGGAACCTGGAGCGCTCCACGGGAGGCTCCAGCGGCGGCGCGGCGGCGGCGGTGGCCAGCGGCATGGTGCCCTTCGCGCACGCGTCCGACGGCGGCGGCTCCATCCGCATCCCCGCGTCGAGCTGCGGCCTCTTCGGCCTCAAGCCCACGCGCGGCCGCAACCCCATGGGGCCGGACCTCGCGGACCCCTACCACTGGCTCGTCGCGGACCACGCCCTCACCCGCTCCGTGCGCGACAGCGCGGCCCTGCTCGACGCCACGGAGGGGCCCGACGTGGGCGCCCCGTACATCGCCCCGCCCAAGGCGCGGCCCTATGCCCTGGAGGCGGGAGCCCCGCCGGGGCGGCTGCGCGTCGGCCTGGCGCTGCGCAACTCCGTGGGCGCCCCCGTCCACCCGGAGTGCCTGGCCGCGGTCGCCGCCACCGCCCGGCTGCTGGAGGGGCTGGGCCACTCCGTCCTCGAGCTCAGCCTGGAAGCGCCCGGCGACGAGGCCCTCGGCCAGCACTTCATGACGGTGTGGGCCGCGGGCGTCGTCTACGCCGTGGACCGGATGGCGCAGCGCTCCGGCCGCGCGCCGGAAGCCGGGCACTTCGAGCCCTTCACCTGGGCCCTCTACCAGTTCGGCCTGGGCCAGGGGCTGTCAGCCTACCTGCTGGCCCAGGCGGAATTGCAGCGCTTCAGCCGGCTCATCGCCCGCCGCTTCGAGGACGTGGACGTCTGGCTGCTGCCCACCGTCACCGAGCCGCCCGCGCCGCTGGGCACCTTCGCCGCGCCGCCGGACGAGCCGCTGGCGCCCCTCTTCCGAGCCGCCGCCTTCACACCCTACTGCCCGATGGCGAACATGACGGGGTGTCCGGCCATGAGCGTGCCGCTGCACTGGAGCCCGGAGGGGCTGCCCGTGGGCGTGCAGTTCATCGGCCGCTTCGGGGACGAGGCCACCCTCTTCCGGCTGGCCGCCCAGCTGGAGTCCGCCCACCCGTGGACGCACCGCCGCCCGGCCGTGTTCGGGTAGCTCGGGTAGGCGGAAAGTCCCCCGGTGAGCGCTCAGGCGCAATTGAGGGGTTCCGTCCGGCGCCGGGCGAGATAGAACATTCCCATATGAAAGTCGCTGTCCTCACTGGTGGGGGTGACTGCCCCGGTCTCAACGCCGTCATCCGCGCCGTCGTCCGCCGCGCCGCCGAGCACGGCTTCGAGATGATGGGCCTCCGGGATGGCTGGAAGGGGTTGCTGGAGGACAACCACTTCCGCCTCACGCGTGAAACCACGTCGGGCATCCTCCACCGCGGCGGCACCATCCTCGGCACCTCGCGCGTCAACCCGTTCAAGGTGGAGAACGGGCTGGAGCGCGTGAAGCGCGCCGTCGAGCGCAACGGCATCCACGCCATCATCGCCATCGGCGGCGAGGGCACGCTGTCCGCCGCCACGCGCATGTCGCAGGAAGGCCTGCGCATCGTCGGCGTGCCCAAGACCATCGACAACGACATCAACGCCACCGACTTCACCTTCGGCTTCGACACCGCGGTGCAGATTGCGACGGAGGCCATCGACCGGCTGCACTCCACCGCCGAGTCCCACAAGCGCGTCATCGTCTGCGAGGTCATGGGACGGCACGTGGGGTGGATTGCGACGTACGCGGGAATCGCCGGCGGCGCGGACGTCATCCTGGTGCCGGAAGTCCCCGCGGATTTGACGAAGGTGGCCGAGCACATCCAGCGCCGCCACGCGGGCGGGCGCACGTTCTCCATCGTCGTGGTGGCGGAGGGCACGCGCATCAAGACGTCCCAGGACCAGAGCGAGCACCTCGTCACCACGGGCGCCCTGGACGAGGCGGGCCGGCCGCGCCTGGGCGGTGTGGGCAACATCGTCGGGGCGGAAATCGAGCGGCGCACCGGCTTCGAGACGCGCGTGTCGGTGCTGGGCCACATCCAGCGCGGCGGCGCGCCCACCCCGCATGACCGCGTGCTGGCCACCCGCTACGGCGTCCACGCCTGCGACATGGTGGCCCGCGGCGAGTTCGGGAAGATGGCCGCGCTCAAGGGCAACGACATCATCACCGTGGACCTGGCGGACGCCACCCGCGAGCTGAAGAAGGTGCCCAAGGAGTTCTTCGAAGTGGCCCAGGTGTTCTTCGGCTGACGCAACGCGGTATCGCCCGGAGGCCCTGAAACGAGGGCCCGGGGTTCCGGTAGCATCGGCACCCTCACCCCTCACGGACAAGGGATGGTGCCAATGCTCGCCGGACGGATGATGGACTTCCCGCTCACGCTGACCCACTTCCTGGAGCGCGCGCGCACGTACTATCCGCGCTCGGAAGTCATCAGCCGCAATCCCGACAAGTCGCTGCACCGCTACACCTTCGCGGACTTCTACAAGCGCACGTGCAAGCTGGCGAACGCACTGACGCGCCTGGGCGTGAAGGCGGGCGACAGGGTGGCCACGCTGAGCTGGAACCACTACCGGCACCTGGAGACGTACTACGCCGTGCCGGCCATGGGCGCGGTGGTGCACACGCTCAACCTGAGATTGCACCCGAACGACTTGGGCTACATCGCGCGGCACGCGGAGGACTCGGTGCTGGTGGTGGACCGCTCGCTCCTGCCGCTGTTCGACAAGTTCTCCGCGCAGGTGCCGAGCTTCCGCCACATCATCGTGGTGCCGGACGCCGGGCCCGCGCCGGAGGGGAAGCTGGACTACGAGCAGCTCCTCGCGGCGGAGTCGGAAACGTTCGACTTCCCGAAGCTGGAGGAGGGCACGGCGGCGATGCTCTGCTACACGTCGGGCACGACGGGCAACCCGAAGGGCGTGCTGTACAGCCACCGCTCCATCGTCCTGCACACCATGGCGTCGTGTCTCCCGGATGCGACGGGGATGCGCGAGGCGGACCGGGTGATGCCGGTGGTGCCCATGTTCCACGCGGCCGCGTGGGGGCTCGCGTTCGACGCCATCTTCACCGGGGCGACGCTGGTGTTCCCCGGGCCGCACCTGGACCCGCAGTCGCTGCTGGACTTGATGAACGAGACGAAAGTCACGATTGCCGGCGGCGTGCCCACCATCTGGCTGGGAATCCTCGCGCTGCTGGATGCGACGCCGAAGCAGTGGGATTTGAGCACGGTGCGCTCGATGTTGATTGGCGGCTCGGCGGCGCCGCCGTCGCTGATTGACGGCTTCAAGCAGCGGCACGGGCTCGAAGTCGTCCACGCGTGGGGCATGACGGAGCTGAGCCCCGTGGGCACCATGGCGAAGCTGAAGGGCGACTTGCGGGACGCGGCGCAGGAGGCGCAGCTGGCGGCGCGGGCCTCGCAGGGCTTCGCGCTGCCCTTCGTGGAGACACGGGTGGTGGCGGACGACGGCAAGCACCTGCCGTGGGACGGACGGACGATGGGCGAGCTGGAGGTGCGCGGGCCGTGGGTGGCGGGCTCGTACTTCGGCGACGAGGGGAAGGACCGCTGGACGGCGGACGGGTGGTTCAAGACGGGGGACGTGGTCACCATCGACAAGGATGGCTATGTCCGCATCTGCGACCGGGCGAAGGAGGTCATCAAGTCCGGCGGCGAGTGGATTTCCTCGGTGGCGCTGGAGAACGCGCTGATGGCGCACCCGGCGGTGCTGGAGGCGGCCGTGTTCGCCGGCAAGCACGCGAAGTGGGACGAGCGGCCCCTGGCGGCGGTGGTGTTGAAGCCGGGACAGACGGCGACGAAGCAAGAGCTGGCCGCGGTCCTGGAGAAGCAGTTCGCGAAGTTCTGGATGCCGGATGACTACCTGTTCATCCCGCAGATTCCTCGCAACTCGACGGGCAAGTTCCTCAAGTCGAAGCTGCGCGAGGAGTTCGGCGACTACCTGCTGAAGAACACGGGCGTGAGCTCGGCAGGGTAGGCGCGCTCAACCGTCCGACGAGTCGATGAGCCGGATCTTCCGGCTCACGCACACATCCTCGAAGTCATCCCTGTTGAAGGTGATGAGGGCATGCAGGCGATGCTTCGGGTTGAGCAGCATCAGCCTCATGACCCTGTCGACCAGGCTCAAGGCGCGGTAGCTACTTCCGCGCCGTCTCAACTCGTCGAAGCACTCACCCAGCGCCTGTTCGCGCATCTTCCTGTCGAACAGCATCAACAGACGGTTCTGCCGCCGAAGGCGCGTCAGGTCGCGTTCGAGGAACTCCATCGACTCGCGTCGCCGTGTCATACGGGTCGAGACCGTCTCGTACAGGATGGGCCAGGGAACGACGAGCTGGTGGGACGCCGAGTCGAAGAGTTGCTGAAAGAGCTCTGTCGCGACCTCGTGGTGTCCGTCCTTCTTGTCATACAGCGCGAGCATGAAGCAGGCATCCACGCAGACGTTCATGCGTCGTCCTGCTCCTCGTCCGCGACCTCGGCATAGCCAACCCACGGGGCCGGCCTTCTGCTGCCGAAGAGCCACTTGCCACTCCACTTTCCATCCTTGCCGGCGCCCACCAGATAGGCGCGCCCCTTCTTGCCCACGATGGACTTGAGCGCTCTCTTGATTTGCTCGGGCGTCAGGTCCGCGGTGAAGGTCGCGACGCCGTCTCCACACTCCCTGGCGTCGTGTTTGGCCAACCACCTGTAGAGGTCGTCGTAGTTACCGCGCAGTCCCAGGTCATACGAGAGCCAGTACCTGGCCATGCTGCCTCCTTTACCGGCCCCGGGCACACCGTGTCGGCCATCCGAACGAGCAGGAGCAACGTCCCACTCAGGTCGTGGACCGTCAACACGGTGCTGCCCTCCATTCATGGCCGTCCGTGAAATGGACGAGTGTGCAGGTCCGGAGCGTCTCTTTCGGGGTGGTTGCATGGAGTCTCACTATCGAGATGGTCGCAGCCGTTTTGAGGTGCTGGACCTCACTCCGTGCAATGCACGCACCAGGTGGCCGTGAGCACTCCCCCGAGAACTCGATTTTCATGACCTTCCGCGCCCACTGCCGCCCGAGCAGCGCGTACAGGAGATCGTCACTCCAGGCACCCTTGAAGACAGTGACGCGCCGGTCGCTCACAGCGCCTTGCGGTCGAGCCAGCTCCGGATGGCCTGAGCAATCTCATCCGGCGCGTCCTCGGGCGCATGGTGCCCCGCACGGCCGAGCGGGACGACTTCGAGCGCCGTGAGCGTGCTGCGCGCCCACTCGACAATCTTCGGCGCGCTGAGCCCGGTGTCCCCGAACGTCAGCAGGAGCGCCGGCTTCCCTGACGGGCGCGCGAGCCACGCGTCGTAGCGCTCGATGACCGCCGCGACGTCGGCGGGCTCGCCGTCGATGGGAATCTCACGAGGCCACTGCAGCACCGGGCGGCGCGACGCCGCATCTGGGTACGGGGCGTAATACACGCCGCGGTCACGCTCCGAGAGCCCGTGCTGGACGCCGTTCGCGAACGACTTCGCGAGGAACTCGTTCTGCTCGAGCACCAGCTTCTCGCCGACTCCCGGAGTGCGCAGCGCGCGGAACAGTTGCTCGCCCTGCGGAGGCCAATCGCTCCAGTGCATCGGCCGGAGGAAGGTCTCGAAGACGACTACGCCGCGCACGCGGTTCGGGTGCCGCCGCGCCCAATCCAGGGCGAGCACACCGCCCCAGTCGTACCCGACGAGCACGACGTCGCGCAGGTCGAGCGCCTCGAACCACGCATCGAGGTACCGCGCATGGTCCGCGAATCGATACGCGATGTCGGGCTTGCCCGAGCTCCCCATCCCGATGAGGTCGGGCGCGAGGCATCGGCCGCGGTCGGCAAGCTGCGGGATGACGTTGCGCCACACGTGCGAGGACGTGGGGTTGCCGTGCAGGAACACGATGGGCGAGCCCGTCCCGGCCTCGCGGTACGAGATGAACGAGTCGAGGACCTGGATGTGCTGAGCCGTGGCCATGGGAGTGCTCCGGGGACGAAGAGGAGTGGATGGGTGGCACGCGACGAGCGCGCCCGCGATGAGGCAGCCGAGCAATCTGTGCATGCCCGAAATATGGGCCCCGGGACTCCTCCCTGGTAGTGATGATTCGTGAGCGTTAAGCTCACCAACCGTGAGCATTTCGATTGCGTCCCTCGACCTCAACCTCCTCCTGATGCTCCACACCGTCCTCTCCGAGCGCAGCGTGGCGCGCGCGGCGGAGCGACTCCACGTCACGCCGTCCGCCATCAGCAACGGCCTCGCCCGCCTCCGCTCCGCGCTCGGAGACCCGCTGGTGACGCGCAACGGCCGTGGCATCGTCCCCACGCCGCGCGCGAGTGCGCTCGCGCCAGCCATCGCGCGCGCCCTGCACGAACTGGAGGTCGCGATCCACGAGGCCCCGTTCGACCCGACGCGCTGCACGCGCACCTTCACCCTCGCCGTCGCGGATGCGGGTCAGCTCACCTGGGTGCCACGGATTGCCGCCTTGATGACCGCGGAGATGCCGAGCGCGCGCCTCTCCGTCGTCGGTATCGCCTCGCTCGTCTCGCTCGGCGACCTGGCCTCGTCCCACATCGATCTGCACATCGGTCTCGCCGGAAAGGGCGCGGGCCTGCACATCGAGCCGCTGCGGGTCGAGCGCACCCTCCTCGTGGCTCGCGAAGGCCATCCCGCGCTTGGCAAGCGCCTGTCCGCGCGCGCCCTCGGTGAGCTCCGGCACGTCGGCGTGGAGATGGTGCCGGGCAAGGGCTTCCGTGACCTCGTCGGTGCCGCGTACGCGCGCGCGAGCATCCGCCGAGAGGTCGCGATGACAGTGCCCTCGTTCACGACCGCCGCCGCGGTCGTGGCCGAGACCGACCTCGTCGCGACGCTGCCGGAGTCACTCGTCGCAGCACAGGGCGCGCGCCTGGGCGTGCGCCCCGTCAACGCGCCGCTACCCGCGCACGTCGTCAAGCTCTCCCTGTGCTGGCACGAGCGCACCCACGCCGACCCCGCGGCGCAGTGGTTTCGCGGGCTCGTCCGGCGCGCAGTCCTGGAAGAGTGACAGGCTCGAACACCGGCTCCTCCGGCGAGCCTGGCGCGACGAAATGGAGTCAAGCCGCGCCCGTGGCCCCACTCCCCTCAGACCACACGCCACAAGCGCCGCGCCTCCTCGGCGATGACGTCGGGGAACTCCTCTGGAAAGAACAGCTTCCCTCCGGGCACGAAGCGGACGCCTTGGGACCGCGGGAACGTGCGGTCGAGGTAGCTGGCGTCCGCTGTCGAGAAGATGTCGTCGTCCGCACCCCACACGATTCGCACCGGAACCTTGCTGCGCTTGAGCTCTGGTTCGATGCCAGCCAGCGGGTTGGGCTCCAGCGCGAGGTGGAACGCGTGGTACTGCGCCCTGCGCAACGGTGAGCTCGCGAGCGGCCTGGCGTAGTACTCGATGGTCTCGTCAGCGAAGCGGCTGGGGTCGCGAAAGACGGCCGCGCCGAACGTGGAGCGCGCCAGCGCCTTGTCGGTCAGCCACTGGGCGGTTGCATCCGCGAGTGTTCCGGCGCGCGCCATCTCTATCACCGGCATCACCTTGGGCGGAGGGCTGTTGGGCTCGGTGTCGCAGTTCGTCAGGAGCAGCGTCCGGACACGCTCGGGATGACGGACCATGAACAACTGCGCGACCGTGCCGCCGCTATCGCTTGCCACGATATCGACCTTGGAAATCGCGAGCGCGTCGAGCAACGCCACCAGCATCGCGGCCTGGGCGTCCGCCGCCAGCGACTGGTGCTCGGGAACCTGCGAGTACCCGAGGCCCATGAAGTCGGGTGCGACGCATCGCCGGTATGCGGACAGCCGGTCCATCGCGCCGCGCCACTGAAAGCCGTTGAGTGGAGCGCCGTGCAGGAACAGCGCGGCCTCGCCCGAGCCGCGCTCGACATAGGCAATCCTGCCGAACGGGAGGTCGGCGAAACGCCGCGCCGCGCGAAAGGCCTCTGCGTCTGTCGGTTGTGACGGGGCCGGGCCCACCGCGCCACGGCCGGTGTCCACGCGCGACACGCACGCGCTGACGACACCGGCGGCGAACGTGGCACCGGTCAACATCAGGAACTGTCTACGTCTCATTGCGAGTCTCCAGGCGACGAGTGCTGCTGCCTGCGAGAATGCTTCCACCGCAGCCGCCGCCGCGCGCGCACAGACGGCCGGTGCCGAGCACAGACGGATGACTCTCGGCGCTTGCACCAGGCCGGGGCCGGAGAGAAGGTTGAGGCGATGAGCGACAGACCCTCGTGCTACCCGGGCCCTCCGGCCGCGCTGATGTCGAGCGTCGGGACGGAGCGCCTGCCGCTCCTCGACGTCCTCACCTCTCCGGTGCCATCTGGACTGTTCAACTCGCCGCTGGATGACCGTCATGTCCTCTGCCTGCACCTGGGAGACCCCGTCCCCGTCTCCTACCGCGTGGGCAACCACGAGCGGCAGGGGATGCGACTCCACGGTCAGTTCTGCGTCGTGCCCGCGCGCTCGAGCACTCGCTGGACGGTGTCGAGGCCCGCGCGCTCGCTGCTGCTGCGGCTGACGCCCTCGCTCCTGCTGGACACGGCGGAGGCCATGGGCCTGGGCTCGGGAGGTACCGAGCTCGCGCCTTCGATTCACATCCGCGACCCCCAGGTCGAACGCATCGGCTGGATGATGCAGGCCGAAGACCATGACGGCTATCCGGGGGGCCGGCTGTTCGCGGACAGTCTCGCCACCGCGCTCGCCGCGCGCCTCTTCGCGCTGCAATCGCGCAAGGACACCACGACCTCCAAGCCAGGTCGCGCGCTGCCGGCCTGGCGGCTGCGCCGTGTGCTCGAGTACATCGAGGCGCACCTCGATGAAGACCTCACGCTCGCCGAGCTCGCACGCGTGGCGGAATTCAGCCTGTCGCACTTCAAACCCCTGTTCAGGCAGGCCATGGGGATGCCGGTGCATCGCTTCGTCCTCGAGCGGCGCGTGGAGCGCGCGCGGCTGCGGCTGCTCGAAGGAGGAAGGAGCCTGACGGAAATCGCGCTGGAGGCAGGCTTCTCGCACCCGAGTCACATGGCCCGCTGCATGCGTCGCGTGTTGGGGCTGAGCCCCTCGCAAATCGCGGGTTCGTCTCGGTGAGTGGTGCAGCAGGCGTCTGACGACCGAACCCCGAGCCCGGCCCCAGCGGATGCCGGGGCCGGGCTCCTCCCGCGCGAGCTCAGCGGTGACAGCTACCCGCAGATGTCGTCAATCAGCGACAGGCAGGCGCTGACGAACTGCTGGAGCGTGCACTGGCCGTTCTGGGTGCAGACGGCATCTCCGGTGCCCGGCTCGGAACACCACTGGAGCGTCACCCAGCAACCCTGGGCGTTGACGGTCCGCTCTCCGTCGATGGCCTGGGCGCTCGCCAGATTCTCGCCCGTGGCGTCCCGAATCGTCACGAGGCTGCCGTCCGCGCGGGTGGCGACATAGCGGGGCCCCTGCGTGGCCTCCGCATCCGCCGGCTGCGCATCCTCTGGACCGCAACCCGCGAGCAGCCCCAGCGCCAGCCCCGCCGCCACGACCAACGATAGCGTCTTCATGTTGTTCTCCTGGGTGATGGAGCCCACCGGCCGGACTCCGCCGCCCATGTGCCGCCTTTCGCGGCCCCTTCGCTATCGTGGAGAACCGTCTCGTGGATTGCGGCTATGCGGTTGTGTGGTCAGTTGTTACAGCATCTCAGTATCGGTGCGGCCACGCGAGCCCGGCACCGCCAGACGTGGAACCTTCCGAGATATGCGGATCAGCCACGGTGAAGTACGCGACAGTCTGGTTCGGCGCCGCGACTGGTCCCGTCCGGCGCTCCACTCCGAATCCGGCCCCGCGTTTCCCCGGCCACCTGACGCGACGAGCTCAGTCCCGGTGACGAGGGCCGGCCGGCCTCCGCGCGCCGGGGAGGTCGGTGAGCAACTGCTCGACCAACGCCGTTACGGCCCGAGGGTCGTCGCCGCCGAGCCGCAGCGTCAGCAACTCGTAGTTGTCGTTCACCCGGGCATACACGCTGAGCGGCCCCGCCTGGAGACAGGCCACGCGGCCCGATAGCGGCAGGACAGGTGCGAACCCGGCGCGTTGCAGCAGCACCAGGGCCCGCTGCAACGCGGCACGGCCTCCGCCTGCCTGTAGCGTGCCGCCGCCCACGGAGACCACTTCGCGTCTGGCGAGGCGGCGCAGCGCGAAGTGGTTGAACACGCTGGCGGTGATGCGTTCGCCGAAGGTTTCGTGGGTCTCGACCGGCGTCTGCAATTCGAGTGACACGCCCTGTTCCAGCATCACGAGCGGCGCGTCATCGCCATCACTGCGCTGCAGGTCGAGGCAGTGGTCATACAACACCACCATCGATGGGTCGGTTTCGATGGCCACCGGGAAGAAGCGACCGGCCGGCGCAGCGTCTTCGTCGTCGAGTCGCTCGGAGATGGCGGCGAAGCAGTGGTCCTGCATGGAGCCAAATGGGGCATAGCCATTGCTGTTGACACCCATGCGCCGCAAAAACTCCACATAGGAGACAGGCAGCGTGACGCCGCGGCCGGCAGCCAGGGCTGCGACGGCGGCGGCCGGCACCCCCTCCACGCGGGACAGGAAGGCCGGGTCGCGCTGCCGGATGAACTCGATGACAAGGGGCCAATCCATCAGCGGGTTCTTTAGTTCTTTGACCGGGTGAAGTGTGGTGGGCAGTAACGGAACTTCGCTGGGGCCTTTGGCATGGTGAAGAGCCAGCGGAGTAACCGTTCACCGGCCCCCCAGGCGGCGTTCGCAACTTGAATCACCGCGGCAGTCGGCAGCAGCGAGGGGGATGGAGGGCGATGCTGATGCGCGTGCAGGGGGTTCGTCAGGAAGTCCAGGACGCAGCGCCGTTGCAACTCGAGCGTGGTGACGGCCGTGAGGATTCGCTCCACGAAGCGGCTGCCCTCGGGGCCTTGCGTCCCGAAGGAAGTCTTGCGGTACATGACGGCGTGACGCAGGCACCTCTCGCCGAAGTTGTTCGTCGGCTCCAGGCCCGGCACGTCGACAAACGTCCGCAGGCACTTCTCCCGCCTGAGAATCTCGCAGGCCATGCCGACCGTCTTCTTCTCCGCGCGCACCACGGCCCGGCGCAACAGGCAGCCCAGCTCTCGCTCCACCTCGGGCATCCTTCGCTCGAAGTCCTCAGTGGCTGCGCATCGCCGAGGAGTTCGAAGCGAGCGAGCAGACGCAGCGGGAGTTCATCAGCCCGCTCACGTCAGGGCTCGCGACCACCGCCGCGCACAGCTCCCGTTCGTCCTCAAGCAGTCCGGCACGGCGTTCACCGGACGGACACAGACGGACAGCACCAGCTTCGCGAAAACGGGGGCCGTCTTCGCGTACTCCGCCAGGAACGAGCGCCATGCGCCCTCTCCGAAGTCCGCGACCACGGACTCATGCCGCGCGAGGAACACCGTGCTCCTGATCTCCATGGTGTCTTCGCCTCCAGGAGGGTGATGAGCGCGGGCGGGGAGGGCGCTGTTCGCCCTCGTGGCCTCCCCGAGCAGGGCGAATTGTTTCTCGCGGAGGTATCACGTGCGAGGGCAGGCTCCCGGCGTGGAGACCCGCTCGCCAAGCGGGTCGTTCCCAGGGCGAGGCGGTCTCCGCCCTTCGTCCGTGCTGGCACCTGATGGGCTGCTCTCTTCACATGGGTGTATGAAGCCGCACACCTGTCGCTCCTCCCTGTGAGCACTGGTCCTGACGCATGAAGAGGGCCACCTGTGAAGCATGAGGACGCGCCGGTTCAAGTGCCTTCCCAGCATGCAAGTGCTCCCATTACTGACTGCCTTGATGGCGCAGGCGCCGGCACGCGCCGACCCGCCGTGCGCACCCGGCCTGCGCCCCATTGAGGGCCAGCTCGGATATCAGCCCCGCGGCGGGGACCTGTGCGAGGGGATCTACGAAGCACCGACCAGCGCGGCCTTCGAGGTCCTCTCCTTCGCCCGTGTCCCGGAGCCGGACTCCGACCTGGCTGGGAGCATCGGGGTCCTGCTCCCGTTGATTCCCGAAGGGCCCGGTAGCGACGTGCGCATCCAGGTCCGGGCGCTGCGCGAGAAGACCTACTACCAACTCGATGCCCATGGCAGGTCCGCGACCACCGTGTCCTGGTCCACCGGCACGGTGCTGGACAAGAAGGGCCTGTCGATGACGGATCTCGGCTATCTCGGCTGGGTGAGCGGCGAGGGGGAGAACGTCTTCGTGCCCCTGACCGTGTTCCAGCAAGTGCCCACGGTGCGCGCCCAGGACGCTCCGCTCACCCTGGTCGTCCGCTCACCCCTCCGCTTCGAGTGGGTGAAGTGGCGAATCCACTCTCCAATGACTCGAGGAACGGCCGAGGCGGGCTGGCGCGAGCTCGACGGAACCTTCCCGCCAGGAGAGCCTCTCGAGCTCATCATCCCACCAGGGCTCCAAGGCGTCATGACCGTGGATGTCCATGGGCAGCCGGCGGACCGGGATATCCCGGAGCGCATCACTCTGCACGTCCGGCTTTGAGCGCCATGAAGGGTTCGGCTCGCGCCAGGCTGCAGAAGCGCTTCAAGGCCCTGCTCGAGAGCATGGTGGAGGAGGCCACCTCGGGGGACCCACGGGAGCTGGAGGCCCGGCACAAGCGACTGGAAATCTACCGGGAGCTGCTGGAGCAGCTCCCGGTGCCCTGGTATCGGCGGCTGCTCCTTCCCCTGGTCATCGCCATGCTCAGCATCGTGGGCGCGGGCTTCGCGTGGACGATTCGGAAGACCCCGACCCGCATCGTCTTGACGAGCGAGGTGTCGGGCGTGCGGATGGACTTGAAGGCGCCCTTGAAGGATGCGCTCCCCGAGAGAGGTCGTGCCACCGGCCAGCTGCTGTCTGTCTCCGGGAGCGAGGCACTCCGGGCGGAAACAGGCCTGCCCCTGGCGGGCGCCTCCTCCGCGGGTACGCTTCACTTGTGCCAGGGCCAGTTCATCCTGGAGGGGCTCCAGGTGGTGCCCGCCGCGCCGGATGCGGACGCGGGTGACGGACGACCAGCGGTCTCGAGCGTCGAGGTCCAGCTGCATCAGGCGGGGCTCCCGAGGTGGTTCATCTGGCGCTCGACCCTGACCCTCGGCTTGGGCCTGTGGGGGCCGGTCCTGTTGTCCCGAGAGCGCTGCAAGGAGAACGCGAGTGCAGGCGGTGTCGAGGTCATCGACAAGCCGCTGGCCGAGTCCCTCGAGCTCGCCGCCACGGGTAGCCCCCGGAACCCCACCCAGCTGGACTTCTCCCTGGACGCCGGCTCGGAGCTCGTCTTCAGGGACCTGGAGGTGAAAGGTCTGGCGTTCGTTCGAGAGGTTCCCGGGGAGCCGGGGACCCACACCGTCGTGTCCACGGTGCGGCGCGCGGAGCTCTTCCTGGCGGACTCGGGACAAACGGTGGTGCTCCCGGAAGGGGCGCGGCTGCGGCTGCTGGAGTTCAACGGGCGCGTGAGCGAGCTGCGGATTGGCGGCACGATGCTGCTCCGCGCGGAAGGCCGGGCCTCGGGAGTCTGGGTAGGGCCCGAGGACTTCGCCCAGGAGCTGACCCCGACGTACCTCGAGTATTTCTACAACGCCAGACAGCGCGAGCTCCTCTGGGGCGCGGCGGCCTTCGTATGGGGGGTTCTATGGAGCGTGAAGCGATGGCTCGGTGGCTGAGGCGCGCGAGCGGCCCGCTGGGCTTGGCGCTGTGCTGTGTGATGGCGGCACCCGGGGCGGCACAGGAGGCAAGCCCACGGGGCAGCGTCGATTTCCAGGCGGACTATCTGGTGGAGGTGGAGGCCGTGATGACGGATGGCACGACCCGGAAGGGCCAGGCGCTTGCGTGTGCGAGCCATCGTGGAGGCGTGCTGCTCGTCAGCGCGAACAGCCTGCTGCGCTCCGAGTTACCGGAGGTCGAGGTGAGCTCGCTCCGCGTCGCGCGGGCCGGCTTCATGGAACCCGTGCCCGCGAGCCTGCTGGAGTTCCGCGACCACGACCGGAACCTGGGCCTCCTGTTCGTGGAGGGCAGCCTGGGAGGGGAGCCGCCCACTCATGGGTGCGAGCAACTGGTCGAGGCCGGAGCGCGCGCGACGGTATTTCGCCGGAGCTCCCGGACCGGCGAGCTGGAGACAATCCCAGGCATGTTCATCCGTCCGTTCGAGAAGGGCCGTGCACAGCTCCGCATGGCGTTCCGCCCCACCGAGGCCGGAGAGCTCCTGGGCGCGCCCGTGCTCCTGGGCGACGTCATCGCCGGGCTCGTCGTGGGCCTCCCCGCGGAGGGGGAGGCCCCCGTCCTCCAGGTGGCCTCGATTGAAGGCCTGATGCTGCTCCTGGCGAAGCACGGAATCTCCCCCGCGATGATGCCGCAGGCAGGCTGTCTCTGGGATCGGCTCGCGCCCCAGCCCGAGAGCAGGAGGCTGCGCTCCCTCATCGCCGAGCAGTTCGTGCCGGGGCGGAGCTGGAGCGAGATACATCGCGCGTTCGCGCCCTCGGATGCGGAGCTGCTCTGGCTTTTCGGGCCGGAAGCCTTCCAGGCCATCAAGGCCGTGCTGTACGAGAAGGTCGCCGAAGTCGGGGAGGGACGGTACGAAGGGCCTTCGCTAGGTAGGATGGATGTCCTGACCTGGTGCTTTTCGCTCAACGAGCTCGCGGGCGACCCGGAGTCTCCGTATCACTTCGAGAAGAGCCGGGAGGCGGTGGCCTGCGAGGTCACCGTGCTTCCCGATGACAACACCCTTGCGTTGTTCGTACTGGTGAACGGGAGGTGGATATGGCTGCCGACCGATTGAGGTGCTTCATCCTGTTGGTCGCCGCGCTGGTGCCAACCTCCCAGGCCCGGGCGGACGAAGAAGGGCCTCCCGTGCGGCATTGGTGGGAGTTCGTCGTGGAGATCGACGCACAGCATCGCGACGGCGGAGCCGAGCACGGTCATGGCCTGATTGTGGGCCAGCTCAGCGGGGAGGGCTGTGATTCGGAACAGCCTCGCTCGGGCCCAGCGGCGATCCGCCTTGCGTGCATCGAGAAGGGATTGCTCGTCGTCACGGCCAACCACCTCGTGCGGCGGCCGGATGGGCAGCCCGCTGCCCGCATCCAGGTGCGCTCCCAGTGGGATGTCGGCGGTCCGAGAATGGCCCTGCCGCTCGGGCTGTTCGATGCCGGGGATGATACCGCGATGGTCGTGGTGCCGGTCGGCGAGGCCCCGGCGTCCTACTCCGTGGCGGTGGGGTGTACGGACATGCTCAGGCCAGCGTCCCGGATGATGCTGGGCCTGCCCCGCGCGCTCTTCGAGCCCCTCTGGGGAAGCTGGGTGCGGAGTGATGAGGCCGGAAGGCTCCTGTTCCAGGGGCTGGGGACCATCCGCGGGGGCTCCGGAGCCCCCATCATCGACTACGTGAATACCGTCATTGGAATCAGCACCGCGAGCGAGGGGAAGGACGGCGTCTCCAAGGGGATTCCATTTGATCGAATCCAGGACACCCTGATGAAGGGGGAGGGGAACACGGAGGTCAGCCTGACCTGGAACGTCATGCCAACCTGTGGGTGTGCCGCCCAGCGGCTCATGACGAAGAGCCAGGCGGAGGTCCGTGCCGAGGACCTGATGTGCACGGAGCCTGGCCTCTGGGCGGCGGTGCAGGCCGAGCTTCTCACGCTTGGGATGGATCCTCAGAGGCAGTTCGCGCGCCGGTTCGCCGCGACAGAGGAGGACTTCCGTGCCGTCTTCGTCGAGAAGGTGCCCGGAAGCCTCTGGGCGAATTACCAGGAGGGTCTGGCCAATCTGGAGCCCTCGCCCACTGAATCCGGGCCCATGGCTCGCGAGGGGCTCGCCCTGGCGCGTTCGATGATGAAAGTCCCTTCACTCCCGCGCTGCGGTCTGATCCCCATGCGTTTCGCGAAAGCCAGACTCCATGACCTACAGGAACTCTTCATCAGCCGTGTCGAACTCCTGGGCCTGAAGCAGGACCTCTGGTTCTGTGAGCTGGACCTGGAGTCGGCCGGCGAGCGGGATTCCTTGCTGTTCCTGGCGCTCAACGGCAGGTGGGTCCACATTCCAGAGAACCCAGAGTACCAGTAGCTCGGCACAGGGAGTTTGTTGCGCATCCGCTCCCAGCGGGCCACCTCCCGCCTCAGGATGGCCTTGTTGGCGATTCGCCTGTCCGGGCATTGGCGGTTCAGCATGCCGATTTCAATCTCCACCATGTTCAACCCACTGGCGTGCTTGGGGCTGTGCGTGGAGCGGTTGTCGAGCACTACTCGGATGGTCTCTGCCTCCAGATCATCCGCGTCCGTTCAACTACTTCGAGGACGCGATTCTTGAGGTCTGCCACACCCACTCCCGTCCGAGCAGCGCGTACAGGAACTCATCCCCCCAGGCGCCCTTGAAGAAGATGTTCTCGATGAAGTGCCCCTCGCGGCGCATCCCCACGCGCTCCAGCACGGTGGCGGCGGCGGTGTTCTTCGCGTCCGTCACGGCGATGACCCGGTGCAGGTTCAACGCGCCGAACACGTAGCCCAGCAGCGCCTTCACCGCCTCCGTGCCCAGTCCCCGCCCCTGGTGCTCCCGGGCCAGCGTGAAGCCAATCTCGCCCAGGCGAGCGTCGTACTCGTCCGTCCGCAGCGCGCAGTCGCCAATCAGCGCGTCCGTGTCCTTCAGGGCAATCGCGAACTGGAACCAGCCGGGCTCACCGGGTTGGCGTCCCTGCATCGACTCGATGAGCTTCCGTCCCCGCTCGGCGTCGTAGTCGCTCCAGCTCTGGTACCGCGCCACCTCGGAATCGCTCCGGTAGGCCACCAGCGCGTCCAGGTCCTCCGCGCGCAGCCGCCTCAACACGAGCCTCGGACTCTCCACCCTGTCGAACTCCGGTGCCGCCATGTGGTCATCCCTCCTCGGCGACGCGGACGCGGTGCAACTCCGACTTCCTGACACCGGAGGACAGGTGAAGCCTCAGAGGATTTCCTCGACGTGCCGGCGGATGTTGGCGCTGATGCGGTCGGTGGGCAGGTCGTTGGCATCCGTGCCGAACGGGTTCTCGATTTCCTCCGCGATGAGCTCCAGCGACGCGAGGACGTAGAACGTGAAGGCCACCGCGAGGATGACGTAATAGCCCAGGCTGAAGGCCAGGCCGAACGGCAGCGTCATCACGTAGAAGAAGATGAACTTCTTCAGGAACACCGAGTACGAGAACGGAACCGGAGTGCTGAGGATGCGCTCACACGCGCCACAGACATCCGTGAACGACTGGAGCTCCGCGTTCACCGACAGCAATTGCTCCCCCGTCAGCACGCCCTGCCGCTGCAGCGCGTAGGTCTTCTGGACGAGCACGGAAGCCAGTTGGTTCGGCACGTGCTTCGCCGGGTCCACCTGGTGGAGCTCGAAGCCGCCTGCCGCCACCAGCTCCTCCGGACGGTGCTTTCCCTGGAGGTGGTTCTTCAGGGCGAAGGCGTAGTTGGGAATCATCGCCCGGAACAACCGCCGGCTCTCCACGTCCTCCGCGGGCAGGAGGGCGTGCAGCTTCAGGGCGAAGTTCCGGCTGCTGTTCACCAGCGAGCCCCACAGCTTCCGTCCCTCCCACCACCGGTCGTACGCACTGTTGGAGCGGAAGGCGAGGAGCAGCGAGAGGACGAACCCCAGCAGGCTGTGCAGCACTGAGATGTTCTTCACGCGGCTGTCGTCCGGCAGCTTCCAGACCGCCTGCTCCAGCCACGCCACCAGCGCCGAGTACACGCTGATGGCGATGAGCATCGGGAACAGCTTCCGGACGGTGTCCGCCTGGTGGAACCGGAAGATGAAGGTGAACCAGTCCTTGGGGTTGTAATCAATCATGGCTGTGCGGGTCCTGCGTATAGCAAGGACCCGCGAGCCCGGGTGACGCCGCGCGCCCGTGACATCCGGCACGCGACGTCAGCCCCCTACCCCGCCCTCAGTTCCCGCCCCGGCAGATGCCGGAGCACGTGACTTCCACCTGCCCGTCCGGCCGCAGGAAGCGGTTCACCTGCTCGCGGCCTTCATCGTCCCGGCGGACGCCCTCGTGCACGGCGTTGTCCTGCGCCGGGAGGTTTGCCTCCGTCCCCGGCAGCGGCGCGGGCAGCCCGAAGTCGAACTGCACCAGCCCGGAGCCATCAATCGCCCCCTCCTGCGCGGCCAGCAGCGGCACGCGCCACGTCGCCGGGAGCTGTTGTGTCAGCCCCATCGCCCGCGCGTGCAGCTCCGTCGCCACGTTGGGCACGGACGCGTCTCCCAGGCCGTACTGCGCCAGCACCCGGCGCGACGCCGGTGCTCCCGGGTACAGGTCCGTCAGGACATGCCGCGCGTAGGTCATCGGGTCGATGCGGTCGAAGCCCGTCTGCGTCAGCGCCGCGAACTTCTGCTGGTCCAGCGCGTCCGGCACCGTCTGGGCGATGCTGTTGAGGAACGGGCTGAAGGGCCTCGCCCGGAACATCATCAGCGAGAAGTCCGCCCCGCCCACGCTCAGCACCGCTCGCGAGACGTGCGGCGAGAGCGCCACGTAGGTGCCTCCCAGGATGTGCCCCTGGCTGATGCCGTAGAAGTACGTCTGCTCCGGGTCATATACGAGCACGCCCTTGTCCTGCAGCTCCGGCACTTCCTTGAGCGTGGTGCGCGCCGCGTAGGTGACGGCGAGTTGATTCGCCATGCCCTGGTGCACGCGGTCGGTGAAGCGCAGCGTCTGGGTGGGATTGCTGCCCATTGCCTGCAGCACGCCCGGGGCGTCCACGTTGGACATGCCCCACCAGTCCACCGTCATCACCACCGTCTGCGTCGCCTGGATGAACGGCCGCACGAACAAGCCATCCGCCTCGGCCTGGCTCCCGAAGAAGCCGTGTCCGTACTGGATGAAGCGCACCGGCGCCACGCCCTGCCCCCAGACACTCCGGGGAATCTGCAGCGTGAAGGGCACGGCCGCCTCACCGTTGCGCCGCACGCGGCCCTGCGTGTCCCGCGTCAGCAGCGCTCCCGGCTGGGTGCTCTCCAGGAAGAGGGGTACGAGAATCGTGCCCTTGATGCGGCGGGCGACGTTCGCGTCCACGTCATCCTTCACCTCCGTCACCGTGACGGCGGGTGGAGTGGCCGCCAGCGCCTCCATCGCCAGGCTCCGCACGTCGAGCATGTCCCGGGTGACGTTCTCCTCCGACTCGGTGGTGAAGTCCCACGCGAGCTGCAATTCCGCGCGCGGCACTCCCGCGGCCGCCAGTGCCGGGAAGACGTCCTCTTCGTACCGCGCCGCAATCGGCGCCAGGAGCGGGTCGCCCGCTGTCTGCCCGTCTCGGATGCGGCGGAAGCCCTCGGGCACGGGCACCGGGGTGCCGTCCTTCGCCTTCAGCCCGCGCAGCGCGACGATGTAGCGGGCCCCATTGCGCAGCCGGGCCAGCGGCCTCACGAACAGCGCGCGGCGGGCGTCGCTCGAAGCGCGCGGGTCCAGCTCCGCGAAGTGGAGCACGCCCTCGCCCCGCTCCGCGTCGAGCAGCACCGTGCTCCCCGTGGTCGCCGCCGTCGGGCTCGCCAGCGCTGGGAGGTTCGTGGCATCCACGCCGCCCGGGAAGAGCGCGAGCACCTGCGTGCCATGAGACCAGCCATCCGCCGGGTGGAGGTCCGTGAAGTCGAACGAGCCACCATCCGGCATCTTCAGCTTCGCCGCCTCGGTGAGGCGCACGCGGTGGCCCGAGGGCAGCGTCGCGTCCTCCGCGAGGAAGTAGTCCGAGGGGAACGGCAGGAGGCAGTCATGCTCCGCCGCAATCGGGTTGCAGCCCTGCGTCACCTCCAGCGGCGGCAACTGCGTACCCGCGTCGCCACCCGCGTCCGGAGTGCCCGAGTCCTCCCCGGACGAGCCTGCATCGTCGCCCGCATCGGCGGTACCCGAGTCTTCCCCGGACGTGCCCGCATCATCACCCGCGTCAACCGTGCCCGAGTCCTCCCCGGACGTACCCGCGTCGTGGCCCGCGTCCCGCACCTGGGGCCCCGCGTCCTGCTGGGGCACCTCTTCCGGGTCGTCCGAGCACGCGGGCACCACCAGCAGCATCGTCACCAGCGCCAGCGCGCTGTACTTCCGCCTCTGCTCACTCATGTTGTCGCTCGCTCCTGTGTCGGCATGGCGGCGGGCGCTCCTGAAGCCTCCCCCCGGACACAGGACCTCGTGACACCCACCCGGCCCCTGGGGCCTCGCGACGCTCCGACTGGCCCCGGTTCACCCCGCGCACGGCTCGGGCTCACACTTCGGAGTCACTCGCGTGACACGGATGTAACCGAACGCGCCCGGAGAGGGGAAGCACCTGCACGGGCTCGCGCTCGCGACGCGTCGCGCCACACGGTGACAGCCGCCACCCGTTCTCCCACGAACGGGCCCACTGGCTTCCCGGTGGCCGGGAGCAGCGGAGCAGCACTCAGGCGAGGGCCACCCCTACCGTGGATGCGCGGCCCGCTCGCGCAGGAAGTCGGACATGGCCTGGCGGAGCTGCGACACGCCGGGCTCCTCCACCGGAAAGTGGCCGGCGTTCTCCAGCATCACCCGCCGCTTCGGCACGCGCAGGCGGTCGAAGAACGGCTGGGACGCGGAGACGGGCGTCCACCGGTCCGCGGCCGGGTGGGTCAGCAACACGGGGCACATGTCGAAGGACTCCGGCGGAACCAGGGGCTCGGACTCGAGGAACGTGCGCAGGAACCGCCCGGGCATCCACGTCCCTCCCGCCAGCGAATCCCTCGCGATGGCGCGTGACAGCTCGGCGGAGTTGGTGATGGCGAGCATGTTGCCTGCCAGCCCCATGGGCACCGGCAGCGGGTCCGTGAGGAAGGGCAGCGCCGTCAGCATCGGTCCCGCGAGCCCCGCCATCCAGGGCCAGCGCACCATGCGGCGGCGCACCACCGGGTCGCGGGGCGCGAGGAAGCACGTCGCCACCAGTCCGGCGGGGAGGCGCGTGCGAGCCGTCACGTCGTACGCGAGCATGCCGCCCATGCTCGCGCCGAACATGACGAGCGGGCGCCGCGAGCGGCCAGCCTCCGTCTCCACCACGGCGGCCAGGGTGTCCCGCCAGTCGTCGTAGACGAGCGCGCGCTTGTGCTCCACCCGCGTCAGCCCATAGCCCGGCAGGTCCGGCGCGACGACTTCGTACCCGAGCCCGGCGAGCATCGCCCCGAAGGGCGAGAGCAGCCGGCCGTTGCCTCCACCGCCGTGCACCAGCACCACCGTGGCAGGTGCATCCGGCCTGCGCCAGCAGTCCAGGTGGACACGGAAGGCGCCCACGTCGAGCCACTCCTCCTCCGGCATGGGGGCCTGGGCTCCGCCGAGCCGGAGGGCCGGAGGCAGTAGCGCCTGGATGTGGCGCCAGCCCGTCTCATGGGTCGCATACGTCGGCAGGGGCGTGGGAGTCCGGGACATGACGACTTCCTTACGGCCCGGCCACCATGAGGGGCAAGAACCGCGGGCTCCGGGGTAACGTCACCCCACCATGCCGTCCGTGAAGCAACTTCGCCCGTTCGCCCTGGCAACGCTGGAGGCCTTTCTCGAGGCCTCCGGCCCGGTGGTCCTCGTCCAGCAGCCCCCCGAGCCCGTCTTCCAGCAGGTGGCGATGCGCCTGGGCGAGGCCCGCACCGTGGGCATGGCCCACCGCAGCCGGTTGGTGGACCGGCTCTTCGTCATGCTGCGCGGCTTCGACGCCCTGGAGGTGCACTTCCTCCGGCCCGACGCCGACGGCCAGTCCTTCACCGTGGGCCGCGTCGAGGGCTGCACGCTCGTGGTGCCGGACCCGTCCGTGTCCAAGCACCACGCGACGCTGCGCTGGCACACGGAGGCCCATGACTGCTCCGTCCGCGACGCGGGCTCCATGAATGGCACCTGGGTCAACGCCCAGGCCCTGGGGCCGGAGCAGGAGCGCATGCTCAACGACGGCGACGCGCTGTCCTTCGGCGACGCGCAGTTCCTCTACCTCCGCACGGAGACACTGCACGCACACCTGCGCATGGCCTCGCCCGGTCGCGGGTGACGACTGGGGAATGCGCCCCTCGCGTCGCGTGTAGGGCAGGCCCTCGGCCGGGCGGGGGCCCGGTCCTCCGACCGGCCAATTCCGCTTTCCGCCCGTTCGCGGCTCCAGGGGTCCCACTCACTGCATTCGTACGGCACCGGCCCTCCCGCCCCGCTATGAGTGCTCCCTCCAACCGCAAGGGAGCGTCGTAGATGGTCAGGCTGCTGCTTTTCCTCGGGGTCAACGTGGCCGCCTGGGCCGTCCTGCGCTCGCTCTGGCCCGGACTGCTGCGGAGGTGGCGGCTGGGCCTCTTCGTCGCGGGGACGCTCCTGTCACTCACCATCCTGGCCTTCCCGATGCTGGCGGGACACCAGGCAGAGCTGCCCGTGGGAAATGCCCTCTTCCGCGTCCTCGCGGCGGGGTGGACGCTCACCGCCATCATGGTGGTCCTGTTCGGCACACCCGTCGCACTGGTGCGTGCGTGGGCGGAGCGCCGGAGCGCCAGACGCGCCGCCTCTCCGAGCGCCCCCGCGCAGGGGGTGAACCTGAGCCGCCGCAGCCTGCTGACGAACGTGGGCCGCGCGGTGCCGGTGCTGGCGGCGACGACGAGCTCGGCGGGGCTCGCCAGCGGCGTGTCCGGCTTCACGGTGCGCCCGGTGGAGGTGCGGCTGCCCGGCCTGCCCAAGGCGCTGGACGGCTTCCGCATCGGACAGATTACCGACGTCCATGTGGGCACCTTCATCGACACCGAGTACCTGCACGCCGCGGTGCAGGCGATGAACGACGCGCAGGTGGACCTCCAGGTGATGACGGGCGACCTCATCGACGACCTGGACCAGCTCGACGGCACCATGGCCGCGCTGTCCGCGTGCAAGGCCCGCCACGGCATGCTGGCCGTGCTCGGCAACCACGAGCACTGGCGCGGGCTGGGCCCCATCCGCCGCGCCTATGCGGACCTGGAGGCACGTGGCGGCCCGGTGCGCCTGCTGGTGGACGCGTCCCACCGCTTCGAACACGAGGGCCAGCGCGTGCGCGTGGTGGGCGTGGACTACCCCATGTCCGGCCGCAGCCACCGCGTGAAGGCCGAGCGGATGCAGCAGTCCGCGGAGCAGTCCTTCCGCGACGCCTCGCCGGAGGAGGTGCTGCTGTGCCTCTCGCACCACCCGGACTTCTTCCCGCACGCGGCGGAGCGTGGCGCACGGCTCACGCTGGCCGGGCACACGCACGGAGGACAGGTGGCCTTCCTCGGCGTGCCGGCCTTCTGGTTCGCCTTCAAGTACATGCTCGGCCGCTACCGGCAGGGCGACCACCAGCTCTACGTGTCCGGCGGCACGGGACACTGGATGCCCTTCCGCCTGGGCGTGCCCACCGAGGTGACGATTCTCACCCTGCGAGCGGCCTGACTCGCGGCGCGAGAAGACGCCGCACCGTGCCTCCTTCCGGGCGGCCGGCTCAGGTGGAATGAACGTTCCTTCCCCGTCCCCTTCCGGGCGGCCGGCTCGTGGAATGAACCTTCCTTCCATGTCCCCCTCCGGGCGGCCGGCTCGTGGAATGAACCTTCCTTCCACGTCCGCCGGCTGTCGGCCGCGGGGCCCGGGCAGACCCTTCCGTGAGCCCTATCGCGGCTCGCCGCCGCCGGGGCCGGGCTGCTGCCCGTACGTCTTGAACTTGTCGATGACGCGCTCCATCTCCGCGCCATCGAGGAGCACGGGCTCGCCCACCTGGAGCGCGCGCCAGTACATGGCCGCGAGCGTCTCCACCTCCACTGCCAGCTTGAAGGCGCCCGCCAGGTCCTTCCCCAGCGCGAGCATGCCGTGGTTGGCCAGCAGGCACGCCTTGCGCCCCTCCAGCGCATCCAGCGCGCTCTTCGCCAACTCCGGAGTGCCGAAGGTGGCGTAGGGCGCGCAGCGCACGTCCGAGCCCCCCGCCGCCGAAATCATGTAGTGGAAGGCGGGGATGCCCCGGCGCAGGCACGCCAGCGTGGTGCTGAACATGGAGTGCGCGTGCAGAATCGCCCCCGCCTCCGGCCGCGCGGCCAGGATGTCCCGGTGGAGCTGCCACTCCGAGGACGGCCGGCGCCGCCCCTCGTGGCTCCCGTCGAAGCGCATGAGGACCAGGTCCTCCGGCACCAGCGCGTCGTACTCCATGCCGGTGGGGGTCAGCAGGAAGCCGCCCTCCACCCGGACGCTCAGGTTGCCGGAGGTCCCCTGGTTGAGCCCCGCCGTGTTCATCCTCCGGGCGGTGGCAATCATCGCCTCGCGCAGCGCCCGGTGCTCCACGCTCACGCCGCCTTCCCCCGCCGCTCCGGGAAGAGGGACAAGAGGCCCTCCTCGGTGGCCGGACACACGCCGCGCTCCGTGACGAGCGCCGTCACCAGCCGCGCGGGCGTCACGTCGAAGGCGTAGTTGGCCGCGGGACTTCCATCGGGCGTAATCCGCACCGTGGCGATTTCCCCCGAGCGCAGGCGCCCGGTGACGTCGCTGAGCTCCGTGCCCTCGCGCTGCTCAATCGGGATTTCCTTCACCCCGTCCTTCAGCGTCCAGTCGATGGTGGGCGACGGCAGTGCCACGTAGAAGGGCACGCCGTTGTCCTTCGCGGCCAGCGCCTTGAGGTACGTGCCAATCTTGTTCGCCACGTCACCGTGCGAGGTGGTGCGGTCCGTGCCGACGATGCACAGGTCCACCTCGCCGTGCTGCATGAGGTGGCCGCCCACGTTGTCGGCGATGACGGTGTGCGGGACGCCGTGCTGTCCCAGCTCCCACGCTGTCAGCACCGCGCCCTGGTTGCGCGGGCGCGTCTCGTCCACCCAGACGTGGATGGGCAGGCCCGCGTCGTGCGCCAGGTACATGGGCGCCAGCGCCGTGCCCCAGTCCACCGTGGCCAGCCAGCCCGCGTTGCAGTGGGTGAGGACGTTGAGCCGCCCCTTGCGGCCCTTCTTCTCCCACGCCGCCTCGAAGAGCTTCAGCGCGTGCTCGCCGATGGAGCGGTTGATGGCCACGTCCTCGTCGCAGATTTCGCCAGCGCGGCGCAGGGCGGCGGCCACGCGCTGGCCCGGAGGCAGCGGGGCCAGGGCGCGGCGCATCTCATCCAGCGCCCAGTGCAGGTTGACGGCGGTGGGCCGCGTGCCGCGCAGCACCGTGAGGGCCTTCTCCAGCGCCCCGTCGGACGCGTCCGCGCGCAGGGCCAGCCACACGCCATAGGCCGCGGTGGCGCCGATGAGCGGAGCACCCCGCACCAGCATGCTGCGGATGGCGTGCGCCGCCTCGTCGAGCGTGGACAGCCGCACCGTGACGAAGGCGTGCGGCAGGCGCGTCTGGTCGATGACGCCGGCGGCGGTGCCGTCGGGCTCGACCCAGATGGAGCGCATCGGCTTGCCGTGGACCTTCACTTGCGCAGCACCCGGCCGGCCACGGCGGACAGCTTCTCCAGCAGCGCCGGGTCTCTCGCTTCCGGCGAGGTGATGAGCGCGTGGTCCAGCGCGGTCTGGCAGCCCTTGTTGCACGGGCCCGTGTGCGTGCCGAGCAGCGGCACCACGTTCTTCACCAGCCCGCGCGCCTTGCCGGCGTTGCCCAAGAGATGCGCGATGACCTGGTCCACGGTGACGGCGTCATGGTCCGGGTGCCAGCAGTCGAAGTCGGTGACCATGGCCACCGTCGCGTAGCAGATCTCCGCCTCACGGGCGAGCTTGGCCTCCGGCATGTTGGTCATGCCGATGACGTCGCAGCCCCAGCCGCGGTACATGCGGCTCTCCGCGAGCGAGGAGAACTGCGGCCCCTCCATGACGAGGTACGTGCCGCCGCGCTTCACGTTGACGCCCAGGCCCTCGCACGCGGCCACCAGCGCGTCACCCAGGCGCCCGCACACCGGCTTCGCCATGGACACGTGGGCCACCATGCCGGTGGTGAAGAAGGACTTCTCGCGCGCAAAGGTGCGGTCGATGAACTGGTCCGTCACCACGAAGGTGCCGGGGGGCAGGTCCTCGCGCAGGCTGCCCACGGCGGACAGCGAGAGCAAATCGGTGACGCCGCTGCGCTTGAGCGCGTCGATGTTCGCCCGGTAGTTGATTTCGCTGGGCGACACGCGGTGGCCCCGGCCGTGGCGCGGGAGGAAGACGACGCGGACCCCGTCGAGCGTGCCGAAGCACAGCTCGTCCGAGGGCTCGCCGAAGGGCGACGACACCTTCTTCCAGGTGACGTCCTTCAGACCGTCAATCTGGTACAGGCCGCTGCCGCCGAGGATGCCGATGACGGGCGTGGTGGGGGTGGACATGGTGGGGACTCCCGGCTCGGGGGTTTAGAGGGCGGACGGGTCCAGCGTGGCGAAACCGTGAAACGTGGGGTGGCCATGCCCGGCGGGGATGATGGCTTCCCCCCTGTCCAGACAGGCCGTGTGCATACCGGCCGAGCGGGCGGCATCCAGCTCCGCGACGCTGTCCGACAGGAAGAGCACCTCCGCCGGAGGCAGGCCGATGACCTGCGCAATCTTCGCGTAGGAAGGGCTCTCCACCTTGGGGCCGGTGGTGGTGTCGAAGTAGCCGGAGAACAGCGGCGTCAAATCACCCGAGGCCGTGTGGCCGAAGATGAGCTTCTGCGCCGCGATGGAGCCCGACGAGTAGACGTACAGGCGAAAGCCCCGCCCGTGCCAGGCGCGCAGGCCGTCCACCGCGTCGGGGTACACGTGGCCCTGGACCTCGCCGCTCGTGTACGCCTGCCCCCAGATGAGGCCCTGGAGCGACTTGAGGGGCGTGGCCTTCTTGTCCTCGTCAATCCACTGGCGCAGCAGGGCCACGGTGTCCGCGTCGGACAGGCCGGGGGTGCCCGCGAGCGAGCGAGCGCCGTCCAGGCACTCGCGCACCCGGGGCTCGTGGGCGTGGGCGGTGACGAAGGCCTCCAGGTTGCGCTTCGCGAAGGGGAACAGCACGTCCTTCACGAAGGAGATGGAGCTGGTGGTGCCCTCGATGTCGGTGACGATGGCGCGAATGCCGCTCATGTCTCGTAGCGGGGGAAGCTGTCGGCGATGGCGTCACCGGTGAAGTTGCCCACCCAGCCGTCCGGACGGATGAAGAAGCGGATGGCGGCGAACTCGGGGCGGGGGCCCATGTCGAACCAATGGCGCATGCCCTCGGGCACGCTGATGAGGTCTCCGCGCGTGCAGACAATCTGGAACACCTTGCCCTGCGTGCGCAGGTAGAAGCAGCCGCTGCCCTCCACCATGACGCGGGACTCGTCCTCGGTGTGGGTGTGCTCGGAGAGGAACTTCTGGCGGGCCTGCGCGGCGTTGGGGGCGTCCGGCTTGATTCGCGCGACGTCCACGGTGTTGTAGCCGTGCTTCGCCTTCTCCGCGTCCACCACGTGCTTGTACGCGGCGAGCACGTCGTCCTGACCGGCGCCGTCCGGCAGGGGAATGGAGGCGTCCACGCGCTCGAAGCGCACGCCAATGGCGTTGAGCTCGCGGCGGATGGAGTCGACTTCGGTGTACGTGCCCACGGGGGACTCGGGGTGGGCGTCGGGGTAGATGGTCAGCTGGCTCATCGTCGCACCTTCATCGTTTCGAGCTCGTACGTCAGCAGGTGTTCCAGGGCCACGGTGTGGCGGCGGGCCTCGGCCATGGAGCGGCCCCAGGTGTAGAGGCCGTGGCCGGCGATGAGGTAGGCCACGCACTCCGGGCGCTTCGCCAGCAGCTCCGACGCGCGCGCGGCGAGCCGGGGCACGTCCTGGTCATTGGGGAAGATGGGGATGGAGACCGTCGTCTCGTGGGTGCGGGTGTCGCCCAGGGCCTTGAGCAACTCGTAGTCGCTCAGGGGCAGCTCGCCCTCGGCCTTGCGCAGGTTGGACAGCAGCGCGGAGACCATGGAGTGCGTGTGCAGCACGGCCTGCACGTGCGGGCGATCTCGGTAGAGGTGCAGGTGCAGGTGCGTCTCCGCGGAGGAGCCGGGCGGAGGCGGGGCGTGGATGTCCAGCGCCCAGATGTCGGTCTCGGTCAGCTCGCCCTTGTCCACGCCCGAGCGCGTGACGGCGGCGGTGCGGGCGTCCAGGCGCCGCGAGAAGTTGCCGCTGGTGGCGGGGACGAAATGACGGACGCTGAGGAAGCGGCCCACCTCGACGATTTCCCGCGCGGCATCCGCCAGCGTGGTGGAGGTGGGGGTGGAAGCGACTGCCGGGGCACTCATCCGTACTCTCTTGGGGGCTCCCCGGAAGACGGGAGCGGGGGGAGGTTTCCGAGGAGTCCGAGCGTATGGGCCGGGCCCCACCCCACGCAAGCGAGGCCACGGAGGGAGCCGGCCTCGTGGGCGCGGGCACTCCCCACCGGGCTACCGGGTGGGTAACGGATACACTGCGCGTGGGTGGGCGCTCCGGACCTGCTCCGCCGGGTCCCGCGGCTTCGAGAACCCGCCGGGCTATCCTCCGCGCCCATGGCCTCCGTCTGGCTCTCCGACTTCGACGTCCCCGGCAGGCTCGTCCACTTCGACGTGCGCGACGGCCAGCTCGTCCCACTCGAGGAGAATCGGAAGGGATGAGCGACATCATGGCAAGAGCTTCTCGTACGCGGCGCACGTTCCTCCTCGCGCTGGCGGTCGGCTTCTCGGTGCTCGCCGCGTGCAAGCCGGCGGGGACACACCGGCGGGGCCGCGCGCGACGCGCGTGCTCTTCATTGGCAACAGCTACACCTACTACAACAACCTGCCCCGGATGCTGGAGGCCCTGGCCGCCTCCGCGTCCCCGCCCATCCCGTTGGAGACGCACGCGGTGACGGTGGGAGGCGCGCGGCTGAAGACCCACTGGGACGACGAGGACGCGGTGAAGGCCCTGCGCGAGGGCGGCTGGGACTACGTCATCCTCCAGGAGCAGAGCACGCTGGGCGAGCTGCGGGTGGACGGGCGGAACGAAATCAATGACCCCGAGCGCGTCTTCTTCCCCTACGCGCGCAGGTTCCACGCGGAGGCGCAGAAGCGCGGCGCGCGGACCGTCCTCTCGCTCACGTGGTCCCGACGGCGGGCCCCGGAGGCCCAGGCCCTGCTGAACCACGCGTTCCTGTCCCTGGGCCGCGAATTGAAGGCCACCGTCGTCCCCATGGGGCCCGCGTGGCTGACCGTGCGCGAGCAGCACCCCGACCTCGCCCTGTACCTCGCCGACGGAAGCCACCCCAACCCCACCGGCACCTACCTGGCGGCATGCACGCTGTACGCGGCGCTGTTCGGACGCTCACCGGAGGGACTGACCTCCACCGTGCGCGGAGTCCCCACGCCCGACGGGGAGCCTCGTGGAGGGGAGACCACCCTCGTGTCACTTCCCGAGCCCACCGCGAGGCTGCTCCAGCAGACCGCCTGGCGGAGTGTCGAAGCGCTGAAGGCCCGGGTCGACGCCGTCGAGCCACTCCCGCCGAGAACGCTTCCGTCGCTCCCGAAGGGCACGAGCATGCGCTGGGACGCGCTCCCCGGCACCTGGAAGGGCGAGCTGCGCTTCTATTCCGAGGAGATGGGCCACTCGCCCGCCATGATGCGGCTGGAGCTGTCCCCCGACGGGGAGCGGTACGACGGCGTGCTTCGCATCACCTTCGCGGACGGACGCGGCGAGGGCCCCTTCGACATGCGAGCGGAGCGCTCCCCGGAAGGAACGCTGCGCTTCACCGCCCCGTTCAGCGGAAACCTCCCGGGCGAGGTGCGCTACGAGGCGGTGCTGTCCGCCGACGGGAGGCTGGTGGGCACGGCGGTGCAGGAGGACGCCAGGACGCTCGACCGGATGCTCGGCTCGTTGCGGCTGGAAAGGTCGCGCTGAGCCGGCGCACGGCACGGCCTCCCGCCGAGCGGATTCCGGACCCTGCCCCGGCGCGCCGGAAGGCGCCTCCACGCCCGGCCGCGCGCCCATCGTGCGAGCCTCCGGTTCGCCCAGGCATCCGAGCGGGCCACCGCGTCCGTGAGCGCCGGGTCGCCCGGGTGGCGGACCCCTGGGACGGCCTCTGCCGTCTTCGCGCGGGCGCATCACCTTGAATGGGCAAACCCCTCACTTCCGGAGAAGGCCCATGAAGGTCGAAGAGGTCATGACCGAGAACCCGGTCACCTGCATGCCGGACACGAGCCTCCAGCAGGCGGCCCGCTGGATGGTCGATGGTGATTGCGGCGCCCTGCCCGTCATCGACATCGACAACAAGCCGCTGGGCGTCATCACCGACAGGGACATCACCTGCCGCATCATCGCGAACGGGAAGGACCCCTACTCCCTGCACGTGGATGACGCGATGACGCACTCCACGGCCACCGTGTACAGGGACACGAGCCTGGAGGACTGCCGCGACTTGATGGAGGAGAACCAGGTCCGCCGGATGATTGTCATCGACGATGACGGCACCGTCTGCGGCATGGTGTCCCAGGCGGACCTCGCCCAGCACATGGAGGCCGAGGACACCGCCGAGCTGGTGCGCGAGGTCTCCTCGCACACGAGAACGCCGTCGATGCTTCACTGAAGACGCCGAGGCACGGACTTCGCGGGAGGACTCGGGCCCTCGCGAGCTGGCCGTGCCGCTCACGGACCGCCGAGCGCGAAGGCGGCCATGCGGTCCACGCGCGCCGGGCCGGAGCGCTCCAGGACGTCGTTGTGCCCGGCCCCCGCCACCGTCTCCACCGTGACATGGGGGAAGCGCGTCCCGAGCTCGCGCCCCATCGCCACCGGGATGAGCGTGTCCTCTTCGCCGTGGATGATGAGCACCGGCAGCTTCAGCTCGGGCGCCTTGGAGAAGGTGTCGAAGCGGTCCCTCACCAGCAGCCGGGTGGGCAGGAAGGGAAAGCTCAGGCCCGCCATGGCCGGGATGGAGGTGTAGGGCGACACGAGCATCATCCGCGAGCCGTATCCACGCCGCGCCATCTCCACCGCCACGCCGGTGCCGAGGCTTCGGCCGCTGAGCACCGTGCGCTCCGGCGGCACGCCCCGCGCCCGCAGCCAGGCGAGCGCCGCGTCCGCGGCGGCATAGATGCCGTCCTCGGAGGGGCTGCCGGGCGAGGCGCCATAGCCGGGGTACTCGACGGCGAGGAAGCCCAGGCCCCACGTGTGCATCCTGGCGCCGATGTCCAACTGGTCCAGGAGCTGTTCGCCGTTGCCATGGAAGTGCACCACCGTCGGCGCTCCAGGAGGCGCGGGCAGGTAGTACGTGTCCACGTACAGGTCTCCCCCCAGCGGCAGGCGGTCGAACCCCTGGCTCTTCGGGAGGTCGATGGCCGCCCTGGGCGCGGGGAAGAGCATGGGGCGCTGGAGCGCGAAGGCGGCCACGCACAGCACCACGTAGAGAATCGCGACGAGGGAGAGAAGGAGGGTGAGCATGCGGCGGAGCCGGAGCATGAAGGCCCCAGTCTGCCTCAGGCTCGCCCCCGAATGCCTGGGCTACGCGAACAGCCCCAGTGGCGCTGGCGGAGTGAAGCCCGGGAACACCTTCGCCAGGTCCACTCCAGGGCGGCACGCGCGCAGCGCCTCCGCGAGCGGCGCGCGCACGTCCGTCCACGAGGGCACGTCGCGCCCGTCCTGAAGGTGCTCCGGTGCCAGCGAGTCGAAGCGGCCGTACACCTTCCGGCCCCGCACGCCTCCGCCGAGCACCAGCATGGCACTGCCCACGCCGTGGTCCGTGCCCCGGCTGCCATTCTCCCGCACCGTGCGGCCGAACTCCGTCAGCACCACCACTGTCACCTGCTCCAGCTTCGGCCCCAGGTCCGCGGCGAAGGCCGACAGCGCGCCCGCCAGTTCCTGGCACCGGTTGGCGAAGACGCCCGCCGCCGCGCCCTGCGCCGCGTGCGTGTCCCAGCCGCCCATCTCCGTGGCCGCGACCTCCACCCCCACGTCGCCCCGGAGGAGCCTCGCGATGTCCCGCAGTCGCTGTCCCAGCGGGCCCCTGGGGTACTCCACCGTCGAGGCCGGGGCCAGCCGTGACAGGCGCTCCTCGTCCAGCCGCGACAGCGCCTCGAAGGCGCCCTGCCCGGTGGTGCGCAGGGCTTCATCCACCGCGCCCGCGTAGAGCGCGCTGAAGCCACTGGCGGCCTCCTCGCCGCGCCTTCCTCCGCGGAGCCGGAACTCCTCCAGGCGTCCCATGGCCAGCGCGCCCGAGCTTCCGAACAACGCCCGGGGCAGCGTGGGCTGGAGTGCCACCGCTCGCAGCGCGGCGCTTCCCTCCTCGTCCTCCAGCGCGCGGTTGAGCCACCCGTCCGGCGTGGACTTGCGCCCGGGCGTGCCCGACTCCACGAAGTCCTGCGCATCGAAGTGCGAGCGCACCGGCTCCGGCAGCCCCACGCCGTGCAGCACCGCCAGCCGGCCCTCGTTCCACAGCGGGAGCAGGGGCTCCAGCTTCGGGTGCAGGCCGAAGCGCCCGTCCAGCTTCAGCGCGGCGTCCGGGCCGCTGCCCGGCGACTTCAGCGCCAGCGTGGGACGCGCACGGTGGTACGCCGAGTCTTCCACTGGTGGCACCAGGGACAGGCCGTCCACGCCGCCGCGCAGGAAGACGGTGACGAGTGCGCGGCGAGCGGGGCTGTTGGCACTGGCGGCCAGCGCGCGGCCCAGGAAGCCCGGAGCGAGGACGAGGCCCGCGCCCGAGAGTCCCAGGACGCGCAGCAGGTGGCGGCGGGAGAGCGAGGCGCTCATGGGTTCGTGACCTCCGGCACACGGAGCAACAGCCCGGCGAAGGGGCGGAAGACGCTCATGGGTTCGTGACCTCCGGCACACGGAGCAACAGCCCGGCGAAGGGGCGGAAGACGCTCATGGGTTCGTGACCTCCGGCACACGGAGCAACAGCCCGGCGAAGGGGCGGAAGGCGCGTCGCGGGCTCATTGCTTCTGGAACTCCGGCGAGCCGAGCAGCAGCCCGGCGATGAGGGGAATGTCCACGGGGCCCTGCTCGCCCTCGGCGCTGGCTGCCTCTGCCCGCTTCGACAGCGCGGCGAGGATGGTGGCCCGTGTCTCCGCCGAGGGCGGTGCTCCCATCAGCGCGTGGCCGAGCGCATCCACTGTGTCTTCCGCGGTGCGGGTAGCCGGCGTGGCCCGTGCCCCCAACGTCACGCGCGTCCCGGGCAGCCGTCCGGAGACCAGTTCCAGGCTGAAGTTGAGCCGGGCCACCAGCGCGCCGCTGTTCACCCAGGGCCCCGAGACTTCCGGGAAGCCCGTGGGCGCGGGCGCGCGGTAGAGCGGCTCGCCCATCCGGGCCAGGGACTGCACGAGCCTCGGCCGCACCGTCACCTCCGCCCCCGTGGCCCGCAGCGCCGACACCACGAACTCGAAGGGCGTCTTCACCTTGGCCCCTCGCGCCTCGGACGCCCAGAACTCCGGCGCCTGGAAGAGCGCGCGGTACACCGTGCGCAAATCTCCATCCGAGTCGAGAAACGCCTTCGCCACCCGCTCCACCAGCGCGGGCGGCGGCGTGTCCGAGACGAACCGCTGCGCCAGCTTCGTCGCGAGGTGCCGCGCGGTGGCGGGGTGACGCGCGAGCAGGTCCAGCACCCGCTCGCCATCCTCCAGGTTCCCTCCCGAGGCAATGCGCTGCCCGAGCACGCGCTTCTCGTCCGGGTCATGCGCCCTGCGGCGGAAGACGAACTCGGGCTCGCGGCGTGGCCGACGGATGCTCCAGCCGGTGAAGCAGCGCGCCACCTCGCGAACGTCCTGCTGCGTGTAGCCGCCGTCCACGCCCAGCGTGTGCAGCTCGAGCAGCTCGCGCGCGTAGTTCTCGTTGAGGCCGGGCCGGGGCTCCTCCTCTTCGTCCGGCTCCGCCATGGCGTCGTCCCCGGACAGGTCCGCGGGCCGCGCGTCCCGGCGCAGGAGCCTCGGCATGCCGTCGCGGGTGCTCCGCCAGTTGTCCAGGTAGAAGAGCATCGCCGGGTGGCGGGCCGTCGCTCCGAGCAACTCTCGGAAGCGGCCGAAGACGTGTGGGCGGATGGCGTCGCGCTCGTAGGACGTCACCATCCACCGCGCCGCGCCCTTCTCCGCCGACACGTTGAAGTGGTTGAACCAGAAGTCCACCAGCACCTCTTCGAGCTGGTTCGGACTCTCCACCGCGCGCAGCACCTTGGCGGCGGACAGGTCGTAGACGATGAGCGCGGGACGCTGCAGCTCGCGCCCGTCCAGCAGCGCCTGTTCCCGCTGCTTCTTCGCCGGGAAGTCGCGCGCGAGGTCGGCCATCGACATCGTCAGCGTGGGGAGCGCCTGGAGCTTCGCCTCCAGTTCCGGCGGTGGCTTCCCGTCCGAGCGGGCGAGCTGCGCCTCCACCCAGCCCTCCACGCCCAACCGCCGCACCTCGCCCATATCCCTGGCGGAAGGTCCGAAGGCCAGGCGGCGGAGGACATGTACCGCGCGCGCCTCGTCAAAGGGCGGCGGCTCGGAGGGAGACGCGACCGGCGGGTGGGAATTGCCCGCACACGAGAGCAGGACGGCCACCACGGACCAGAGGGGCAGAAAACGCATGGCAGGGGGTTCAACCCGGGAGGCGGCCGGAAGTTACGTGGCGCCTTCCGAAAGGCCGGGCTCATTCGAGACACGGGAGAAAACGGCGCACGTCCGTCCAGGCCCATGCAGACGAAGCGCCTGCCGTGGCCCACTCCGGGCGAAGGAAGGGTCCGCCTCGATTCGCCAATCGCCATCCAGGCTGGGCGCTTGTGCGCGGGCCTCCGTGGACTCGGATGCCGGGGAAGACGGTTGCTGACCATTCCCACGGCACGAAGCTGGGGTTGCCGGGCGCGTTGGCGGCACCGAGGGTTCGAACCGGGTGCGCCAGGAAGAGGAGTGCCCTCCTCGTGGGAGACGGCAGAGCACTCCACCGACGTCCGTGGCGCTGGCCGTGCGACGCCACGCAAAGCACCGCTCCCACGAAGCCTGTTGGAATCCTCCACTGGCACCTGCTGCTCGACACCAGGAGAGATGCCGCCATCACGTGGCTCGTCGGAGTCGTCCTCCGTCGTCGGTGACTCTGGTTGAGCGGCACCAGGAGGAGTGCCGTCCCCAGGGGAGCCGCCGGAGTCGACCACAGCCGCCTGTGACTCGGGCTGAGTGGCACCAGGAGGAGTGCCGTCTCGGCGCGAGCCGCCGGAGTCGTCCACCTTCGCCAACGCGCGCCAGAGGGCCTCCGCCGATTCGAGGACGTCCTCCCGGTACACCTCCTTGTTCCTCTCCGTCAGCACGCGCACCCACTCCGCCAGCGTGCCCCACACCAGCGCTTCGCCCACCCGGGCGCAGCCGGGCACCAGCGCCCCCTCCTGCTCTCCCTTCAGGAGCACCTCTCGCACCATGGCCCGCGCCGCACTGCCAGGCGCCGGCTGCCCTTCGACTTCCGGGTGCCTGTGCAGGAAGGCGAAGGCGAAAGGGCCGGGCAGCCCCAGAGCCCAGTGCGTCAGCGCATTCCAGAAGGTGAAGAAGGCCTCTCGGAAGCTGACGCCGTCCGCCCCATGCTTGCAGAAGAAGGCCCAGTCCACCTCCCGGCAGAAGGTGTCCTCGTGGAAGCTCCGCACCGTCTGGGCGAAGTGCTGCTTGCTGCCGTAGCGCCGGTACAAGCTGCCCACCGACATGCCCACGGACCGGGCCAGCTCCTCGGCCTTCACGTGCTCGTAGCCATGCCGGCCCAGCACCTCCGCCGAGCTCTGCATCATCCCCGAGAGGTAATGCTCCGCGAACCCCATCCCCTACCCCCTCCTGCCCCCCTTCCGGGGCGGCCGTCCCGTGGAAGGAATGTTCCTTCCACCATTCCCTTCTACCGGAGGGGGCTGACATGGCTGGTAGGGAGCACCTGCCATCCCCGGCGGGTAGGCACCCGTGGCATGGCCCTACCTCTCCCGCTTCTCCGATCTGGCTGAGCCCCCGGCTGCCGGTGCTCGGGCCCGCTTTCTCCCGCCTCACCACGCGCCCAGGGCCGAACCGTTCCGAGCCCCGCACGTTTCGCGAGTGCGGTCCGTTGCGCGGTGCCCCTCGCCAGGACTGGGACACCTTCGCGGGCTCGAGCCATCGCGCCGGCGCTGCTCGCCCTGCATGCATGGTCTTCGCAGGCCCGGTCCTCTCGACGAGCGCGAGCACGCACGGTGTGCAACTGCTCGCCCTGCATGCATGGCCTGCGCAGGCCCGCTTCTATCGATGAGCGAGTGAAAAGCGGTCGCTGAACGTGGCGTGGAGGGCTCCTGCCACCGAGCTCCAGCGCAGGTGCGTTCCCATCATGCAGCCCCCGCTCGCCTCTTGAATCAGCGCCCTTCCGAGAGGAAGCCGAGGAGCAACTTGTGGAAGACCTCCGGCGCCTCCAGGTGCGGCGAGTGTCCGACGCCCGGCAGCACCTCCTCGCGCGCGTGGCCACCCCGGCTCCGGTACTCGTCGAGCATGGCCCGCATCTGCTTCACCATCGGCTGGGGCGGGTACACCGTGGCGCCCGGCCAGCCCGGCACCGCGCCGAGCTGTCCCAGGAAGCCGAAGTCGAACAGCGACGTATCCGAGACAATCTGGTCGTCCGCGCCGCGCACCCACAGCACCGGGGGCTTCGTTGAGATGGACGGGAAGCCGCGCACGTCGAAGTGCTTGCCGGAGATGGAGTTGTTCATGCCCCGCTTCCCCGGTGCCACGCCCGGCCAGTTCGAGGACGGCATGCGGTCGCCCGGGTAGAAGTCATCGCCCACGGCCATCTTCAACATCTCCGCCACGAGCGCGTCCTCACGCGAGCGCTCCAGCCGGAAGGGCGGCTTGAAGTAGTACCGGTTCATCACCGTGCGCGGCGAGGCGTCGTTCTCGTCCGTCGCGTCCTTCGCGATGAGGCGCCGGACGAACTCCGGGTTCACCGTGCCGCCTCCCGAGCCAGCGAAGTCCGGCCAGCACGGTGCCGCCGCCGCGTCGCCCTTCGTGCCGCCGTAGCCCGCCGGGGAGATGGGCGCGAGCAGCACCAGCGAGGCCACCCGCTCCGGATGGTCCAGCGCGAAGCGCATCACCACACCCGCGCCCGCGGACCAGCCCACCAGGTGCACCTTCTTCCCCGCGGGCACCAGGTCCGGCAGTGCCAACAGTGCGTGAAGGTCATCTGCGAAGTCGCCCGCGCCGCGCGTCGCGTCGATGGGCGCGCGCTCCGTCTCACCGAAGCCCCGCAGGTCTGGCGCGAGACACCGGAAGGACGCGGGCATCGCCGCGAGCGTCTCCTCGTAGAAGCGGCAGGAGGACACGTTGCCGTGGATGAAGACCACCGGCACCCCGCCCGGTGCGCCGCTCGCCAGCAGGTGCTGCTCCCGGAGGCGGGACGTGGGGACCTTCAGGGACTCGATTCGAGGCTGTGCGTTCGGGGTCGTCATCCCCTCCAGGATACTCAGCCTTCGTCCCCTTCCAGCTCGCGGATGATGGACACCAGGTCGTCCTGCTCGCCTGGGATGACGAAGACGCCCTCCTCGGCGGCACGAGACTCCGTGGTCTTCGCGGGAGACGCACTCCGCCGCGTCCTCGCGGGCAGTCGCGTGACGGCGACGGGCCGGGACCTGGCGGCGGGAGGGAGCGGCTCGGGCGAGGGCTCGGGCATGGGGGTGGCCGAGGGAGTCTCCTCGGACGCGGTGGAGGGCTGGCTCCAGTCCGTCTTGCGCGACAGCCACTCCGCGTAGCGCGGGAAGGACCAGCAGCCGTCGGCGGCACCGGTCTCGATGGCCGAGGGAATCTTGTAGAAGTGCCCCTGCCTCACGATGCTCTTCACCGGCGTGCTGCCCATGAGCACCTCGCATTCCGGCACGCGCAGGCCCACCTCCGGCCGGTAGCGCAGCCGCTGGCACACCACGCCCACGAGGCAATCCGCGAGCTGCGCGCACACCGCCGCCTGCATCTCCGGGGGAAACGCCGACACCAGCCGCGAGAGTGCCTCGCTCGCGCTGGCCGAGTGCACCGTGGCCAGCACCAGGTGCCCCGTCTCCGCCGCGTTCAGCGTCAGGCGCATCACCTCCGGCTCGCGCATCTCCCCCACCATCAGCACGTCCGGGTCCTCCCGCATCGCGTCGATGAGCGCCTGCTCGAAGGACGGCGTGTCCCGTCCCACCTCGCGCTGGCGGATGAAGGACAGCCGGGGCACCAGCGCGTACTCGATGGGGCTCTCCACGGTGATGATGTGGCGCGACTCCGCCAGGTTCAGCTCCTGGAGCAGCGCCGCCTGCGTGGACGTCTTGCCCGAGCCCGTGGGCCCGCTCACCAGCACCAGCCCATGCGTGGGCTCCACGAGCCGGCGCAGGTCCGGGTGCAGGTTCAGCCGCTTCAGCGTCGCCTGGGACGTGGACAGCAGCCGGATGGCGAAGCCCACACCCCGCGCGCTGCGCAGCACGTTGATGCGGATGCGCTGCCCCTCCAGCGTGCGCGACACGTCGTACGAGCAGCGCTCCAGGAACTCGGGCCAGCCGTCCTCGCCCACCACCTCACGGGCCAGCACGGTGAGGTTGGAAGCGGACAGTGGCTCGCCCACCAGTCGCAGCGCGCCTCGCACGCGCAGCGCCATGGGCATGCCGCCCTCCAGGTGGACGTCGCTGGCCCCCTGCTCCCGGGCGCGACGGATGATGGCTGCGAGCTGCATGCGGGCCTCCTTGTCTGACCCGCCACGTGCGGAGCAATGCACGTGCCGACAGGCCCGCGGGCGTGCTCCGTGAGGGCACGCGACGGCCGCCCTGCCGGATTGTCGGGGCGACGGCAGACGGTCCGGGACACTTTGTCCCCGCGAAGCTCGCCTGCCCGGTCGCCGCGCGCGCGCTCAGCCCAGCAGGGACATCACTGTGTAGGCGAGTGAGCCCAGCACGGCCAGCGTACCGAAGGTGCTCCCGACGATGACCGCCACCGGGTTGCGGTCCACGAAGCGCAGCACCTCGTGGAGGCCGCGCTTGAGCATCGTGCGCTGGCACTGCACCACGATGTGGCCCTCCATCAGGGACTGGAGCGCTTCAATCATCTCCTCCACCGACTGGTAGCGCTTCGCCACGTCCTTCTGGACGCCCTTCGAAACGAACCACGACAGCTCCGCGGGCACGTGCGACTGGTGCGGGTTCGACTGGAGCGCGTCCACCGCGGGCGTCACCTTCTGCACTCCAGCCAGGATGTCCGCGAGCGACTCGCGCCCCTCCAGGTAGTGCCGCAGGAAGAGCAACTCGTGGAACAGCACGGCGAGGCTGTACACGTCGCTGCGCGCGTCCAGCGTGTCCTCACCGCGCGCCTGCTCCGGGGACATGTAGAGCGGCGTGCCGATGACGGAGCCCACCTGCGTGCGCAGCGAGACGGCCTCCCGCGGACTCACCGCGGGCACCGGGTGGATGCGCATCGCGACGCCCTGGCTGTCCGGCGTCGGCGCCTGGGCCTGCGTCCGCACCGGCCGGGCCAGGCCCCAGTCCATCACCGTCACTTCGCCGAAGGGGCCCACCATGATGTTCGCGGGCTTCAAGTCGCGGTGGATGATGCCCTTGCGGTGCGCGTACGCGACGGCGTTGAGCACCCCGAGACAGATTTGAACCCGCGCCCGGAAGCTGAAGCGCTCGTGCGTGGCCCTATCCCCTCGCCGCAGCTTCGCGATGATGGACTCCAGCGTGTCGCCGTGCAGGTGCTTCATCACGAAGAAGTACCGGCCGCGCTCGTCGATGCCCACGTCGTGCACCGGGACGATGTTCGGGTGGTCCAACTGCCCGACGGTGCGAATCTCCTCCACGAAGCGCAGCACCCGGTCCAGGTCCGCGCCCTCCGGCAGCCGCTTGAGCGCCACCAACCGCTCGATGTCGTGGTCCTTCAGCAGCACCACCTCGCCCATGCCGCCCTGTCCCAGCGGGCGCATCTCCTCGAAGCGCTCGCGCTCGGGGGGGACGAGGTCCGCCCTGTCACCCTTCCACTCCACTCGCGGCAGCACCGTGTTGCGGCGCGTCGCCGCGGCGGGCGCTGGCGGGGCCTCGCCCGGGGACTTCTGCGAGAGCACCGTGGCATCCAGGGCGTAGCGAACCGTGTCCGTCATGGCTCGCCTGCATAACGAGCCCCCCACCGAACACTCAACCCTACCTGCCTTGTCAAAAAGTGGTTTCCGCCTGGAGGTGAATGCCAACCCCACGCATCGTCACTTGACCCCGGCGCCGGTTGCCATTCGTATGCGCCCCAAGCAGATGGACGGGCGCCCTTCGGCGCCGGGCCGGTCGTCCGTATACCGAGAGCGCCTTCCTCATGTGGGCAACCCCGCGTGTACGCGCACGCCACCTCACCTTCCTGCTCCTTCCCCTGCTGTTGGCCGGCGGCTGTGAGCCCGTCCAGCAGCCCGAGGGCTTCCCCCTCCCCAGGCCCGAGCGCCTCACGGGCCCCTTCACCCCCATCGTGGACCTGCGCGCGGACGTGAATCGCGACGGGGTGGTGGACCTGACGGACCCGACGGACGACGAGGGCGAGGACAGCTGGACCGCCGAGCGGGGCGCCATCTTCCTCGCCAACATCGACGACGACGAGGGCGCCTGCCCCTTCTCGCTGTCCCCCCGGACGCTGGGCGACGACCAGCTGCCCGGGTGCAATGACGCCTGGGACTCGGTGGTGAATGGCGAGGAGGACCTGGAGGACCTCGCGCGCCTGCGCGTCGCACCGTGGCCGGACGCGCCCGACTATGCCGTCGGCTACGTCACGGTCCTCGGGCCGGCGGCGAAGCGGGTGCGGCTGTTCGAGAGGTCCGGAGACACCTATACCTCGCAGCTCAACCCCTCCCAGATATCCCTCACCGCGGCGCAGCTGCGTCGGGGGGTGAGGCTGGCCATCGAGGCCAACGACATCGTGAGGGACCCGAGCAAGTGGGACGGCTTCGCCGACGTGCAGCTCACCATCGGCCAGGGCCGCATCCCGGACACCCGGTTCCAGGACACCGTCCGCATGCGCGTGGCGCCGGTGGTGATGTTCCACCACCTGACGCCCGCCGAGAGCGTCTTCGTCTCCAGCCTCGAGGGCAACGTCGACGCGGCGGCGCGATTCCGGAAGGACTTGCGCGCCACCCTGACGGGCTTCGAGCGGCCCGTGACGCTGGTCGAGCTCCAGGTGGAAGACCTCTGGACGCAGGACTTCCTCGAGCCGGCCTACATGTCGATGCCCGCCCCCGGCGGCATGCAGCACTCCATCCAGGTGAACTACCGCGCCCCCTTCGTCATCGCCCCGGAGAAGAACGCCGCGCTGCGCCTCGCGGGCCGCATGGCCTTCGGGCTGCGGGGCTACGACCAGGCCGCCGTGCAGCAGTATCAGCCGGGCATGTCGGAGGAGTCGCAGACGCTCAACTCGTTCGGCAACACCGAGGTCATCCCCCCGTACGAGAAGGACGGGGTGAAGTATCCGCTGGGCCGCCTCTTCCGCGGCCGGGGCCCGGACACGCGGCCAGACCTCCAGCCGGACCCCAGCTTCACGCGCCTCCTGGAGGCGCAGCGGGTGCAGCCGCCCGTGTACGTGGACACCACGTGGCTCAACGTGAGCCACGTGGATGAGACGTTCAGCTTCCTGCCCGCGAACACGCCGCGCGGGTGGGTGGTGCTGATGGCCGACCCGGCCCTGGCGCGGCGGATGCTCCTGGACCTGCGGGCCCGGGGGCACGGCGACGCGAAGCTCTTCACCGGCCTGACGTGGGGTTTCGACAGGCCCGCGGAGCTGACGGTCTCCGAGGTGCTCGACCACGCCGGCTTCATGGACGCGAGCGCGCTGGCCACGCTGGAAATCGACACGCAGCGGTCCATCCTCCAAGAGGAGACGGGCCTCACCGACGCGGAAATCATCCGCGTGCCCTTCCTCTTCCAGGAGGTGACGGGGGGCCTGGGTGCACTCCAGCCCGCGATGCTCAACCTGCTGGCCGTGTCCTCCACGCAAGTCATTGCCCCGGAGCCCCACGGGCCGCTCATCGACGGGAAGGACCCCTTCAAGACGTACTTCGAGGAGGCGCTCGCCGCGTACGGCATCCGCGTGCACTGGAGTGACGTCTGGAGCCCGTACCACATCAACGGTGGCCAGGTGCACTGCGCCACCAACAGCGCGCGTGCAATCCCCGCGACGAAGTGGTGGGAGGGCGGACGATGAAGCGTGGCGTGTACCGGAGCCTGGGGGCCGCCCTCCTGCTCATCGCGCTGACGGCCGGGGCGGAGGACGCGCCGGGCACGACGTCGCTCGCGGGCGACTGGCGGGCGGTGCTGCTGGAGCAGATTGCCCGCGCCCGGAAGGAGCGGCCCGAGGCCTTCGCGCGAATGGACTCGGCCGTGTCGCGGGTTCGCCTGCTGGACTCGAGGAAGCGGGGCACGCTGGCCTCCACCTCGCCCCTCTTCCGGGAGCTGGGCCCGGAGGCGCTGTGGCCCATGGTGGAGCGGCTCGCCTTCCCGTCCGCGCGGGCGCAGGAGCAGGCACAGGGGCTGGAGCAGGACTCGGCACGGCTCGCGCTGACGGTGGGGCTGATGGAGGCTGCGGGCGAGTTGCGCGACGCGCGCCTGGTGCCGCTATGGACGGAGCTCCTGGAGACGGGCGCGGACACGCGGGCGCCCGTGCTGCGCGCGGCGGCGGGCGCGCTGGCGCGGATGCAGACGCTGGACGCGGCGCAGACGCTCATTGCTCTCTCACGCCAGGGAGGCCCGCGGGGCGAGGCCGCGCAGGAGAAGCTGGGCGAGTGCCGCCGGCTGGTGGCCGTGCGCGCGCTCGTCGACGCGCTGGCGGCCCGGCCCGGGCCCGAGGAGGCGCGGCGGCTGGCGCGAGCGCTCGGGGACGCCGGCTCCGCCTGGGCGTGGAAGACGTCCGGGGTGAGCGCCCGCTCCGAGGAAGGCCCCATGCGGCGCCTGGCGGCGGAGGCGCTGGTGCGCGCGTATTCGCACTACACGGGGGATGTACGGCAGGCCCTGTCCAACGCCGTGCTGCGGGTGGACGCGCCGGAGACGGCCTCGCTCATCAACGAGGCCCGGCTCCACGCGGACGAGTCGGAACTGGCCGCGCTGGACGCCCTGGCCGAGCGGCTGAAGAACAACCCGCTGCGCTGAAGCCTCAGAGCGCCTCGATTTCCATGCGGTAGCCCACGCCGCGCACCGTCTGGATGGCGAAGCGCGAGGCGCTGTTCCAGCCGAGCTTCTTCTTCAGGCTGGAGACGAAGTTGTCCACGGTGTGCGGGTCCACGACGACGTCGCGGCCCCACACCGCGTCCAGGATGTCGTCGCGGCGCAGCACGCGCTCCTTCTCGCGCACGAGGAAGGCCAGCAGGTCGAACTCCGTGCGCGTCAGCTCCACCGCCGCGCCGTCGGGCGACTCCAGCTTGCGGCGGTCCAGGTCCATCTTGTAGCCGGCGAAGCGCACCTGCTTCGTCGCCGCGCCGCCGGAGCGCTTCACCAGCGCGCCCACGCGGGCCAGCAACTCGCGCAGCCGGTAGGGCTTGCCGAGGTAGTCCTGCGCGCCCGCCTCGAAGCCGCGCACCACGTCGTCCTCCAGCGTGCGCGCGGTGAGCATCAGCACCGGCGTCGTCACGCCCTCTTCCCGCAGCGCGCGGCACAGCGTGTAGCCGTCGCCGTCCGGCAGCATCACGTCCAGCAGGATGAGCTGGAACTGGCGCTTCGCGAGGTGCTCGCGCGCCTCGCGCACGTTGGTGGCTTCCTCCACCGCGTAGCCACCCTGGTTCTCCAGGTTGTCGCGCAGCGCGAGCCGCAGGTTGGTGTCGTCCTCCACGACGAGGATGCCAGGCTGGGAAGAGGTCATGTCGTCACCGGGGGGGGAAACGTGAGCTCGAAGGTGGTGCCCTCGGGGCTGGAGGCCGCGACGCGCAGGCTCCCCCCGTGCAGGCGCATGATGCGGCGGCAGAGTGCCAGACCCAGGCCGCTGCCGGGAACGTCCCGCCCCTGGCCCGGCAGGCGGACGAACTCCTCGAAGGCGGTCTCCCACTGCGCCTGGGGGATGCCGATGCCGTTGTCCGAGAAGCGCACCCGGCCTCCCGGGAGCGCCTCCACGCGCAGGCGCACCGGGCTGCGCGTGTTGTAGGCACAGGCGTTGCGCGCGAGGTTGGACAGGAGCAGGCGGAGGAGCTGGGCGTCCGCCCGGAAGGCCATGTCGCCGACCTGCGCCTCCAGCTCCACCGGCACCTTCGACCAGGCCTCCAGGTCGCGGCGCAGCAGCGACACCAGCTCGTCCAGGCGCACGGGCTCCAGCCTCGGCACCCAGCGGCCCTTGTCGATGCGGTTGAAGGACAGGAGGTTCTCCACGAGGAAGCCCAGCCCGTCCGCCTCGCGGACGATGCGCGCGGGGTAGTCACGCGCGTCCGTGCCTTCCGCGAGGCGCCACTCCAGCGTCTCCGCCAGCAGGCGGATGGAGGCCAGCGGCGTGCGCAGCTCGTGCGACACGGTGGCCACGAAGTCGCTCTTCAGCTCCAGGAAGCGGAACTTGCGCTGCTGCGCCACGAAGGCCAGCGCGAAGATGGCCACCGCCAGCACGCCGCACAGCGCCACCATGCCCGTCTTCAGCCGGTAGCGCCGCTCCAGCGCCCCCTGCGCGCGCGCCCACTCGGGCGTGTCCACCGAGAGAGGCAGCGCGTCCAGCGACAGCACCTCCGCGGCCCCCAGGAGGCGCACCTGCCCGTCCGACTCGAGCAGCCCGCGCTCGCGCATCTCGCGGGTGAGCGACTCCAGCAACGCGGCCGGGTCCACCGCCACGCCACGCACCTGGCTGCCGCCGCGTGGCTCCAGGTACCAGCCGGCGCGCACCAGCACCGGGCCGGGGAGCGTGCGAGGCAGCGGGAGTGGCTCGGTGGCCAGCTCGCCCGCGCGCGACTCGAAGTCCGCCACCGGGGCGCCCACCTTCGCGGAGAGGGCAGCCACACGCTCGCGCAGGAAGGCGAAGTCCACGGGGGTGAAGCGCGAGCGGCGCAGGAGCAGCAGTCGCTGGAGTCCTTCGAGCCGCCCGCCCCTGCCGTCCGCCAGCCCATCGCGCACCAGCGCGTGCATGAGCTGCGGCACCGGGTCTCCGCGCTCGGCCAGGGATTCGAGCACCACCAGCAGGCCCGGCACGTCGCGCGTGGAGGCGAGCACGTACTGGGCGCGGTGCTGGAGCAGCGCCATCAGCGCCACCGTGGAAGCGCGACGGTCTCCCCGGGCCAGGGCGCCCTCCACCGCGCGCACCAGCGCGAGCCGCTCCGCCCACGGGTCCTCCTCTTCCTCGTCAGCACGCTCCGTGCCCGCGCGCAGCCGGGCGTAGCGCTCCTTCGCGGGGGCGTCGTCCCCGGTGTCATGGAGGGCCATGCGCGGCAGGAGCTGGTCGCCGCGCTCGCGCAGGTAGAGGCCGGTGGCGGGCACCAGCGGGTCCACTGCCGCGGCCTCCAGCGCGGGCCGCGCCGCTTCCAGCCTGTCCCGCAGCGACTGCGCCAGCGAGGCGCGGGCGTACTGCTCCAGCGCCGTGCGCCGCGAGTCGAGCGAGGCCTGGGCGTCGTCGCGCTCGGTGGCGAAGATGCGCTGGAGGTAGCCCAGCCCCCAGCCGAGCCCGACAAGGCCGAGCACGAGGGCGACGACGGTGGGCAGCAGTCGGCGGAGCATCGTCGCGGACTAGTCTCCCGTATCCGGGGCGCGGTCGTAGTCCATGGTGCTCAGCGGCGCGACGCGCTCGAAGCGGTCCTTGCGCTTGTCCAGCGCCTGCGCCTTGCGGATGAGCGCGCCCAACTCCACCACGTCCGGCCGGCCGTGCAGCGGCTCGCCCACGTCGTCACAGAGGGCGGACAGGCGCGTCCAGTCGAGCGTGCGCGTCCAGTAGGAGCCGCGCAGCTTCTCCGCGAAGGCGGAGGCCACATAGGCGAGGCGCGTGGCGGGCGCGGCGCGGGCATAGGACGCGCGCAGGAGGCTGGAGGGCAGCAGCTTCTGCACGCGGCGCCAGCCGCCGCCCGTGACGTCGTAGTGGATGCGCAGCGTGCCGAAGGCGATGGCGGGGCCGCGCAGCTTCACCTCGTAGATGGCGGTGACGGCCTGGCCCGCGGCGAGCGGCGTCTTCGGCTCGTCGTCCTCGTCGAGCGACTCGGGGGCGGGCACGGCGCGCTCGTAGCCCACCAGGCGGTAGCGGGCCACCGCCTGCCGGTCGAACTCCACCTGCGCGTCCACGTCGGGCAGTGTCTCGCGCGCCTTCACGGTGATGCGCACCACGTGGTAGCCCTTGCGGCCGGGCGACGGGAAGCCTTCCGTGTCGATGACGAAGGGGCCATGGGCGTCGCCCGCGTCGCCGTAGTCGAAGGCGTTGATGAACGCCTCGGCCCAGACGTTGCGCTCGTCGGGGAGGACGTCACGCTGCAGGTAGTCGCGCGCCACGGCGTAGGGGCTCGTGTCCACGCCGATGAAGAAGACGGAGAAGCGTTCCTCCTCCGTGTCGATGGTGGGGTTCACCCCGTTGCTCCCCGGGCTGGAGCGGCTGCGCGCGGAGTCGTCCGAGTCACGGTAGAGGTACTGGGTGGCACCGTCCGGCAGCGACGTCAGGTGCTGTATCGCCCAGGCCGGGGTTTCCTCGCGGGCGCCCGCGCCGACGTAGGGAGGAAGGTAGCGGGCCACGCCCTCGGCTTCCGTGCGCAGCGGCGGGGCCAGCGGGGCCACGGACTGGAAGGCGCGGGCCGGGTCCTGCGGGTTGCCAGGGCGCTCGACGGAGATGGGCGGCGAGCCCTTGTCGATGCTCGGAAAGGGACTCGAGGCCCGGGGCTCGTCGGGGTGCGCGGCGGAGGTCAGCTCCAGGTTCACGCGCACGGTTGCACCGGGATTCAGCGAGAGGTCCTTGCGGGTGACGGGGAGGAAGGCCTCCTTCTCGAAGCGGAGGGTGTAGACACCGGGAGGGAGCTGGGGGAGCCGGTAGTTGCCCTGGGCGTCGGTCACCGCGACCTGCTCCGCCTTCAGCGCGGGCGAGGAGGCGGTGACGCGCACGTCCGCGAGGGGCCGCAGGTCCACGCGGGCCACCACGGTGCCGTGGAACGTACCGCTCTGCGCCAGCGCGGGCGCGGCAAGGAGCAGGAAGGCGCCACACAGGGCTTTGAAGAAGGCGGGCTTCATGGGTGGGCCAGCGCGGTGCGGCTGTCCTTGAGAGGGCCCCACAGCGTGCCGCAGGTGGGGTGGCCAATCATCACGGTTTCATCATGGCACGGGGTTCCGGGGGGACGCCTGCCTGGCAAGCGGGCATCTCAACCCCCGAAGTCCGGGCTCCAGCGTGCCGCCTCTTCGGCGGTGGTGACCGTGGAAATCAGGAGCGTACAGAGCAGGGCGCTGCGAAGGAGTGGGCTCATGGTGTCGCCATGTTCCCCGGCCGGCCCGCGCCCCGTCGCACGCGAGCCTCCGTTCTCCATCACGGTTCCGTCATGGAGCCTTGGGCGCGTCGAACGGCACGTCCAGCACGGGCCGCGTCTTCGCGTCCGGCAAGTCGTAGTGCCACCACTCCATGCGGTTGGGCGTGAAGCCCGCGCCCTCCATCGCCTCGCGCAGGATTTCGCGATGCTGGCGCGACGCCTCGGTGCCGCCCGCGTAGCCGTGGTGCGCGGCGGGGGTGAAGGAGTCGAAGGGCGTGGGCATCTCCACGTCCTTCCCGTCCACCGTCACGAGCGTCAGGTCCACCGCTCCACCCCGGTTGTGGTTGGAGCCCTTCACCGGGTCCGCCACGTAGCCGGGCACCGGCATGATCTTCCACATCTCGTACTGCACCGCACGCGGCCGGTAGCAGTCGTACACCTTCAGCCGGTACCCCTTCGGCCGCAGCACGTCCGCCGCCTTCTTCAGCCGCTCCGCCGACTCGGGCAACAGCAGGCACCGTGCCGTGTCCGGGTACACCTTCTTCTTCAGGAAGTTGTCCGCCGTCGCGTAGCGCAGGTCCTCCACCAGGTCCGTCACCACCGTGGTGGCCGTCACCAGCTTGCCCGCGTCCTTCGACGCCTTCGCCTTGGCAACGGGCTTCGGCGTGCCAGCATCCTGCGCGAGCCCCAGGCCACTCACCGTGAGCCCCAGCCCCACCGCCGCCACCATCCAGGTCCGCGTCGTCATGCGCCCTCCACGTAGCGCGTCGGGTCCGGTACGCCGGCTTCCTCGAAGCCCTTCCTGCGCAGCACGCAACTGTCACAGCGTCCGCACGCGCGGCCCTGAGGGTCCGGGTCGTAGCAGGAGTGCGTCAGCCCGTAGTCCACGCCCAGCTTCACGCCCTCGCGGATGATGTCCGCCTTCGTCATGCCGGACAGCGGCGCGTGCACCGTGAAGCGCGCGCCCTCCACGCCGGCCTTGGTGGCCAGGTTCGCCATCGTCTCGAACGAGCGGATGAACTCCGGCCGGCAGTCCGGATAGCCGCTGTAGTCCACCGCGTTGACGCCGATGTAGATGTCCGTGGAGCCCACCACCTCCGCCAGACCCAGCGCCAGCGAGAGGAACAGCGCATTGCGCGCCGGCACGTACGTCACCGGAATGCCGTGGCTCATCTCGTCCGCGGGCCGGTCCTTGGGCACCTCGATGTCCGCGGTGAGCGCCGAGCCGCCGACCTGCCGCAGGTCGATGCTCACGACGCGGAAGTCCTTCACGCCCATGGCCGAGGCCACCTTGCGTGCCTGCTCCAGTTCCACCGCGTGCCGCTGGCCGTAGGCCACCGCGAGGCACACCGGCTCGAAGCCCTTCGCCTTCGCCATGGCCAGACACGTCGTCGAGTCCAGCCCGCCCGAAATCAACACCACCGCGCGCCGCGCCATCAGTCCCTCCGCTCGCCCTGGACGATGTACGCCGTGGTGCAGGTGGCCGGCTGGCAGTTGCAGTTGCGAGTGCCCGGCAGGAACAAGTCCGTCAGCGTGCCGCACGCCAGCGACACGTCGTAGCCGTTCTCCGTCGGGCCCGGCACGGTGCCCGCGGGAATGCCGCCGTCGTGCAGCTTGCAGTCGCGGTTGAGCGTGCGCGCCTGGCTGTCGCTGAAGAGCGTCACCTTCAGCGTCTCTTCAATCGCCGAGTCCTCGCAGCCCGTGCCACACGTGGCCCGCGGCGCGTTGGCCCTCAGCGTGGAGGTGGCCTGCTGCTCGACGTAGCCGGCGTCGCGCGAGAAGCCCTGCACGGTGAAGTAGCCGGTGCCCGCGTCCGTGTCGCGCGAGAAGGTGCCCTCGAAGCGGAACACGCCCGCGTCGTCGACCTGCGCGAAGTCGCGCACGGACGCGTCGCACGTGGTCCGCGCGGGGTCCAGTCTCGCCTCGAAGCGGAAGGTGCCGAGCACCTGGTTGCCCGGGTACTCCGGGTCCGAATAACAGGCCATTGCCGCGGCGACGACCGCGGCGGGGAGGACGGCAAGGGCAAGGCGCTTCAGGTGCATGCGCCAGGAAGGCTACACGGCTATGTGCCTTCGAGCACGGAAAGGGCCACTGCCCGGAAGAGCGAGCCCCGAGCGAGCACGAGGCCCACCTCCACCTTCGCCGGGTCCGTTCCACGCACCTCGGAATCGAGCAGCGCCAGCACCCGCCCCGCCGCCAGTGAGGCCGGCATCGCGCGGAAGGCCGCCACCGCCGCCTGCGCCAGGCCGGGCACCTCGCCGGGCCGCGCCAGCTTCACGCCGGACTCGCCCAGCGCCAGTGCCAGCGCGCACAGGTAGCCCAGCTCCGTGGCGCCGAAGCAGGACAGCGCGCCCGCGCCCAGCACCAGCTCCTCGGCGCTGGCGAGGTACGCCTCCACGCCGCCCACCGGGTCCACGGACACGCGCAGCCCGCCCGCGCCCAGCGAGGACAGCAGCGGGCGCAGCGCGGCAGCCAGGCGGGGGAAGCGCTCGGACGTCACCGGCACCGCGTTGGGCGGCACCGGGTGCTGGAAGCCGGAGGGCAGCGGCAGCACGGTCATGGGCGCCATGCGCGCCGCCGCGCTGCTGGAATCCAGTGCCGCGCCGATGCCGTCCGCGCGCTCCGCGGCCTCCACGCGGCCCAGCCCGCGCAGGGCCTCCGCGTAGAGCGTCCACCCGTCCACGTCCAGCGGCTGCGCGCGCAGCAGCTCCGGCCAGATGCGGGCCGCGAGCGTCGCACCCTCGGGCGAGGGAGAGAGCCGCTCGGCCGACATGCGGGTGACTTCCGGGGACAGCACGCCCGACTCGAAGAGCCGCTCGGCGAGCCGGGCCGCGGGAGACACGAGCTGCGCGTCCAGGTAGCCGCGGAGGATGGACTCCAGCACCGCGGGCTCGTCGGTGAGCCGCTCGCGCAGGCGCAGGGCCTCGCCGACGAGACCGCGCTCCTCCGCCAGCCGCGCACGGCGGGCCAGCCGCTCCTCCGTCTCGGGCAGGGCCTCGAGCTGCGCGGCGGCGTCCGCCACCATGCCCAGCGCCTCGTAGGCGTCGGCCAGCCGCTCGCGGTACGGAGCGCTCGCGTCGGGGCCCTCCTCCACGGACAGGCGCTGCGCCAGCGAGACGAAGACGGAGGGCTCGGCGGCCACGTCCACCAGGGCCAGCAGGTTCCTCAGCGCGGGCCGGTGCGAGCCATCGTCGGCCAGCGCCTTCTCGAAGGCCTCGCGCGCCTCGGCGGGCTTGTCGAGCGGGCTCAGCAGCAGCTCGCCGCGCTCCTGGTACAGGGCGGCGCGGGCGTGCGCGTCCTCCTCGGCGTCGATGAGGCGCGCCAGCGTCTGCGCCGCGGCGTCGAAGCGGCCCAGCTCGAACTCCAGGCCGTGGCGCTCGCGCAGCAGCGCCTTGCGCCGGGCGGGCCAGCCGTCCGCCGCCATGGCCAGCGCTTCCACGCGGGCGTGCTCGGGCTGGGCGCGCACCCGGGCCAGCACCGCCTCGGCCAGCGCCTCCGGCAGCTTCTCCAGCATGGGCAGCAGCAGCGTGAGGCGGGCCGCGAAGCTCGCATCGGAGGACAGCTCCTCCAGCGCGCGCAGCCGGGCCCGCACGGGCGCCTCCGCCGAGCGGAGCACCTCTTCGCGCAGCGCCACCGCGAAGGCCGCGTCACGGTCGGCGGACACTCCCGCCAGCTCCAGCAGCCCTTCCGTCTCACCTTCGGCGCGCAGCTCCTCCGCCAGGGCGGAGGCATGCGTGGGGTCCGCGTCCGGCAGCCCGGTCAGGGCCCACAGCGCATCGCGCGTGCGGGCCGCGTCTCCGGCCTGCGCGGCCATGGCCAGCGCGTCCGTGTAGTCGCCCGCGGCCATGGCGGGCGCGAAGCCCACGTCCAGGGCGCGCGTGAAGGCGCCCAGGCGACCGAAGCGCTCCGCCAGCTCCGACGGAGGCAGCATGTCCGGCGCCTCGGTGGCGATGCGCTCGATGACCTCCAGCGCCTCGGCGTGCTCACCGGCCTTCTCCCACAGCCCCACCGCCTCCAGCAGCAACGGCGGACGCTCCTCCGGCGCCGCGAGCCGGGCCGCCTGCATCAGCGCCCGAGCCGCGCTCGGCGCGTCTCCAGACGTCCGGTACAGGTGGGCCACGCGCAGGGCCGCATCCACGTCCGGCTCCACCGCCGCCGCGGCCTTCGCCGCCTTCAGCGCGTCTGGCAGCCGGCCGGCGGACTCGAAGGCCCGCGCCGCCGCCATCAGCAGCACCTGGCGCTCACGGCCGGACACCAGCTCCGCGCGAGCCACCTGCACCTCGGCCCGGCGCGCGGGCACGTCGCCCAGCAGCTTCTCCAGCGACTCCAGCGCGTCCGCGTAGCCGGCGCCCGAGGCACCGCGCACCACCACCGCCTCCAGCGCGTCGCGGGCCGCGTCCTCGCGGGCGGCGGCGCGGGCGAGCGAGGCCAGTTCCAGGCGGAGCACGGACGCCTCGTCCGCGTCCTCCACGCGCGGCACCAGTTGCTCCAGCGCATCCAGCAGGCGCGTGGACTCACCGCGCTTGCGCAGTCCCTCCACCAGCGCGCGCAGCGCCGTCAGGTCCTCGGGGGCGGCCTCGGCGGCGCGCTGGGTGAGGGCCCAGGCCGCGTCCTCGTCCGCGAGCGACTCGGCGGCGACGGAGGCTGCGGCCAGCAGCAACTCGGCGGCGCGTCTACCGCCCGCGGCCTCGGCGCCGGACGCGTACACCTCCAGCAAATCACCATGACGGCCGAGGGCGCGCAGGCCCGCCACCGCCCGGTCGATGACGGCCGCGTCGGCGGGCCTCAGCCGCGCCAGGGGCAGCAGCGCGTCGATGGCGTCCTTCGGGTCGTCGAAGAGGTCCGCCGCGCGGCGGTAGAGCACCTCGGCCGTGGCGGTGTCGTCCGCGCGGCGCGCGAGCTGGAGCGAGGCCCGGTACAGGCCCGGCCCGTTGCCCGTGCGCGAGTGGACCTCGGCCAGCAGCGACAGCGCCTCGCGGCCGCGCTCGCCCTCGGGCTCCAGCGTCACCACGGACTCGAAGGCATCCGCCGCGTCGTGGTACGCGCCCGCGCCCAGCGAGGCGTGCCCCAGCCGCAGCCACGTGCGCGCGCGCACCGGCACCGGCAGCGAGTCGCCACCCGCGGACAACAGGCGGCGGTCATACGGCCGCGCGGCGATGGGCCCGCCACCCTTCGCGGCCAGCTCGGCGCGCGCGGACAGCGCCTCCACGTCATCTCCGGCACGGGAGAGGTACTCGTCGAAGGCCTCGGCGGCCAGCAGCGCCTCGCCCGCCTCCAGCAGGCCATTGGCGCGCTCGCGCAGCAGCGGCAGGGCCTGGGGCGCGGGAAGGGCCGCGGCGCGCTGGGCCAGCAACTCCGCCAGCCGGCGCACATCTCCGGCCGCGCGCTCGCGCACGTGCTCGAAGGCCTCGTCACTCGCGGGGCTCAGCTCGAAGGCCTGGTCCTCGCAGAGCAGCGCACGCTCCCGGGCACCTTCCGCGCGGAAGGCCCGGGCGGCGGCGAGGTAGCTCTCCGCGGCGTCGGCGGCCTCCTGGCGCTGGGCCCGGCGCAGCATCAGCTCGGCTAGCGCCTGGTGGTCCTCCGTCTCCTCCAGGAAGGCCAGGTGACGGGTGAAGATGGGCTCGCGGAACGGGTCCGCTTCCAGCAGCACCGCGTCGAACTCGGCGGCGTCCGCGTGGCGCTTCACCTCGTGCAGCAATTCCGCGGCCTGGGCCGTCAGCTCCAGGTCGTCCGGGCGCGCGGCGCGCGCGGCGATGAACGCGGCGGCGGCGGCCTCCGGGCGCCCTGCCCTGTCGCGGTACAGCACGGCGGCGCGCTGGAGCAGCTCCGCGCGGCGCTCGGCCTCCGACTCGCTCTCGGCGCACTCCTCGTACCAGGCGGCCAGCTCCGCGAGGCGCCCGTCGCTCTCCAGCAGCTTCGCCAGCAGCGCCTCGGCCTCGGCCAGCGAGCGGTCCGCGCGCAGCGCCTCGCGCAGGAAGGCCTCCGCCTTCTCCACGTCGGACAGCACGCCCAGGTGCAGCCGCGCCAGGCGAAGCCGCAGTGCCGCCGTCTCCCTCGCGTCCTTCAGCAGCGGCAGCGCGCGCTCCAGCCAGCGCGCCTCGGCCTCCGAGTCGTCCCGCCGCTCGGCCAGCGCCGCGCCCAGCCGCGCCGTGCCCAGGTCCCCCGCCAGCGCGAAGGCCCGCTCCAGCGCGGCCTCGGCGGCGGCGGGGTCCAGCTTCACGTCGCGCAGCAGCTCCGCGCGCCGACGCTCGCAGGCGGCGGCCTCGGCGACCTGCCCCTTCGACTCCAGCACGTCGCGCGCATCCGCCAGCGCCCGCAGCGCGTCGTCCGCGCGGCCGGTGTCCTCGGCGAGCCGGGCCTCTTCCGTGTACGCGGACAGCGCCGCGGCCACGTCGCCGGCCTCGAGGCTGAGCGTGGCCACCTGGCGCAGCTCGGTGAGCAGCTCCAGCGGGCGTCCCGTCTCGCGGTAGAGGTTGGCGAGCTGGCGCCGCAGCGGCAGCGGCTCCTTCGACAGCTCCGCCGCACGAGCCAGCAGCGACGCGGCGACACCCGCATCCGCCAGCGCCGCGCGAGCCCGCTCCGACAGCGCGACGAGCCGGCGCACCGTGTCCTCGGAAGGCGCCAGGGCGCGGGCATGCGCGACGAGCACATCGAAGGCGCCGCGCGGGTCATCCTTCTCCAGCAGCGCGGCGAGCCGCTGCACCGCGGGCTCGCACAGGGGCCGCTCGGCGAGCAGCTTCCGGTACGCGGCCACCGCGCGCTTCGTCTCACCGGCCTGCTCGGCCAGCTCGCCCAACCGCAGCCACGTGGACTCGGCGGCCTCGGGTGCCGTGCGGAAGTCCGCGCCCGTGGCGAGCATGTCCTGCAAGGGCAGCGCTTCCAGCACCGCGCCGCGCAGGTAGAGCAGCTCCGCCAGCGAGGCCAGCTCCGCGCCCTGCGCGGGCACCAGCGAGTGGGCCTTGCGCGCCAGCTTCAGCGCGCGGTCCAGGTCCTGCGCGCTCCGGGCGTAGCCTGCGCCCTCGCGCAGCAGCACGGCGGCCTCGGAGGCGGAGGCGCTCTCGGCGGCCGTCTCCAGCAGCGCGGCGGCTTCACGCAGCTCGCCCCGGCCCGCCACCAGCGACACCAGCCGGCGGCGCACGGCCGCGTCGGCGGGAGACAGGCGCAGGGCCTGACGCAGCGCCGCTTCGGCGGGCACGGGCTGGTCCAGGCGGTCGAGATAGAGGTCCGCCAGCTCCGCGTACATCGCGGTGGCCTCGGCGGGCGGCGTGTGCGGCGCCTCGGCGGCGAGCAGCTCGGCCAGGGCGGCCCAGTTCTCCTGGGCGCGCAGCACGCGCTGGAGGGCGGCGGTGGCCTGCGTGTGGCGCGGCGCCAGGGCGAGCGCGGACTCCAGGCTCTGCCCCGCGTCCTTGATGTGTCCGCGAGCTTCGAGCAGCGCGGCGCGCGCGAGCAGCGCCTCCACGCGGCGAGGCGTCGGCCCCTGGCGGGCGGCCTCGGCAAGCGCGGCGGCCTCGTCGTCCGGCTGCCCGTCGCGGTGGGCCAGCTCGGCGAGGGAGAAGAAGGCGTCACAGCGCTCGGCGGCGGGCGGCTCCAGCGCAATCGCGGCGCGCAGGGCGTCGCGAGCGGGCACGCGCGCGTCCTTCTCCACCAGCACGGCGGCCAGCGCCAGCAGGCGCTCCCGCGCGCGCGTGGAGAGGCTCGCGTCGGCGACCACGGCGCTGCGCCAGACCTCCAGCTCGGCGGACTCGTCACCCGACTCGCGCGCCAGCTCGGCCAGCGCGAGCAGCAGCGGCGCGGGACGGCGGGAGAGCTTCGCGGCCTCGGAGAAGTCGTCGCGCGCGGAGGCCATGCGGCCGGCGGCGCGGTGGAGCACGGCGCGGCGGGCGAGCAGCTCCGCCCGGGCCTCGCCCGACGCGGCGGCCACGAGGGTGCCCAGCAGCTCCAGCCGCTCGGCCTCCTCCTCCGTGGTGCCCGTGCCCGGCGGGGGCAGCAGGTCCAACAGGGCCTGCGCGGCCCAGGTGTCGTGCGGCTCCTCCAGCCGCAGGCTGCGCAGCGAGTCCACCGCCGCATTGGCGCGGCCCAGGCCCAGCGACAGCTCCGCCAGCTCACGGCGGGCGGCGCGGCGGGGGTCGCCGGACAGGCGCGGCCACAGCTCCACCAGCAGGTCCGCCAGCGCCTCGCGGGCGCCGGCCTTGCGGTGCAGCGCGGCCAGCTCCGTGCGGGCGTCCAGGTCTTCGGGCGCGCGGGCGCAGTACTCGGCCAGCAGCCGGCGCGCGGCGTCCGTGCGGCCCGCGCGCACCGCGGCGGTGGCGGCCTTGCGCGTGAGGGCGACACGCTCCGCCTCGCGCGGGGCGTCGGCGTCCACCGGCGGCAGCGCCAGCACGGCCTCGAAGTCCTCCAGCGCGGCGCGAGCGTCCGTGGGCAGGCGCAGCTCGCCCCGGCGCTGACGGGCGGGGGCGAAGGAGGCGTCGCGCTCCAGCGCCTCGGCGAGGAAGGCCTCCTCGCGGCTGGTGCCCGCGGCGAGCAGCGAGGCGCGGAAGAGCAGCTTCGCCCCCGCGCGCGCGTCCGGCACCAGCGCCGCGCGGCGCGCGTACAGCCGGGCGGCCTCCAGCTTCTCGCCGCGCTCCAGCTCCAGCTCGGCCAGCGATTCGAGGACTTCGGCGGCCAGCGGCCCCTGCGGGCTCGCCTCCAGCGCGGCCGTCAGGCGCAGCAGCGCGGCGGCCTTCTCTCCACGCTCCAGCAGCGCGCGGGCGCTCTGGAGGAAGAGGGGCGTGGCTTCTTCCGCGCGGTCGGCGCCCATCAGCGCCTGGGCGCGGCTGGCCCACAGCTCGGCCAGGGCCTGCGTCTCGCCGGCCTCCGTGTAGAGGGACTCCAGGCGCGCGGCCAGCGCGTCGTCCAGGCGGCGCAGCGGGAAGGCCTGCGCGTAGGCGGCGATGGCGCCGTCGCGGTCCCCCAGCATCTCGCACGCGCGGCCCAGGCGGGAGCGCACGTCGGCCAGCTTCTCCGGTGCCGCCGTGCGGGGCAGCGTGGACAGCAGCGTCTCCAGCGCGCGGCGGGCGTGCTCGGGCCGCTCGCAGCGCAGCGACAGGTCGGCGAGGTCCAGCAGCACGGCGGCGTCCGGCGCCAGGCGCGCGGCCTTCTCCAGCGCCACCAGCGCGTCGCCCACGCGGCCCAGGCGGGCCTCCAGCACTCCGGCCAGCTCGCGCAGCGCCGCGGCCGCGAGCCGCTTGTCGCCCTGCGTCTCCGCCACGCGCGCGCGCACTTCCAGCGCCGAGGCCAGCCCCGCCATGTCCGCGCGCTTGCGCTGCAGGGCGCACAGCTCGCCCAGCGCGGGCAGGTCATCCGGCTCCGCGCGCAGCACCTCCTGGAGGGCATGCACCGCGAGGTCGAGGTCGAAAGCCAGGTCGCGCGCGGCCACCGCGAGGCGGCGGTACTTCTGCGCGCGGTCCTTCAGGTCCGTGGACAGCCGCGCCAGCGAGGACAGGCACCGCGTCAGCAGCGCGCCGTCACGCCGCGCCTCGGCCAGCGCCAACAGCGACTCCAGCGCGGCCCGGTGGTCTCCATCCGCTTCGAGCGCCAGCAGGAGGAGGCGCTCGGCCTTCTCCGGCTGCTGGAGCTTGCCGCGGTACAGCTCACCGGCCTCGGCCCACAGCGCGGCGCGCTTGCCGGACTCCGCCTGGAGTGCGGCGGCCTTCTCCACCGCCTCGGCCAGCTCCTGCGAGCGGCCGGTGGCGCGGAAGTACGGAATCAGCTCCTCGAGCGCCACCGCGTCGCGCGGGTCCAGCGACAGCGCGGACTCCAGGTGCTCGCGGGCGCGCGCCGGGTCTCCCAGCCGCGTGCGGTACAGCCGCGCCAGCGCGTGGTGGCTGGCGTGCGCGGCATGGCGCACCCCTTCCGAGCGCGGCGCCGGCCCCGCCAGCTCCAGCGCCTGCTGGTAGCCGGAGAGCGCCTCCTGCAAGCGCCCCAGCCCTTCCGCCACGCGCGCGGCGGCGAACAGCGGCTCCGGCTCGCCGGGCAGCAGCGACACCGCCTCGCGGAAGCGCAGGAGCGCGTTGTCCGGCTGCTTCAGTCCCTCGTCCCATACGCGGCCGGCGAGCAGGTCCGCATGGCCCACGCGGTCCAGCTCGTGCCGGGCCATGGCCACTTCGCGCAGCCGGTCCAGCGCCTTCAGCGCGCGCAGGTGCTCACCGCCCCGGTGGCACAGCTCACCGAGGAGCAACAGCGCATCCGGATGGTCCGGCGCCAGCCGCAGCGCGGCCTCGCAGTGCAGCCGGGCCCCGGCGACGTCGTCCTCCGTCTGCGCGCACAGCCGCGCGAGGTGGACGTGCGCGTCGGCGGCCTCGGCCGGGTCTCTCGCGAGCGCCGCGAGCCGGCGGTACGCCCGCACCGCCCCGGCCCTGTCGCGAGCCTGGTCGGAGGCGCGCGCCAGCGCCTTGAGCGAAGGCAGGTGGTCCGGCTTGAGGCCCAGCAGCTCGTGCAGCGCCTTCACCGCCACCTGCGGCGCGGTGTCGCGCGAGCAGCGGGCGGCGGCCTCGGCGGCGAAGAAGGCCGCGGCCTCCTCCGACGTGCGGCGGGCCAGCGCGCAGAGGGCCAGGTAGCGCTCGGCCGCGCGGGCACCTTCGCCGCGACGCTCGCGCACCACGGCCTCGCCCCAGAGGGCGGCGGGGCTGCGGTCCCTCCGGCGCTGCAAGGTGGCCGCGACATCCAGCGCCAGGTCGTGCGCCTGCGGGTCCGCCACCATGAGCGACAGGAGCCGCTCGGCGGCGAAGGGGTGCGCGTCCTGCGCGTCTCCGGCCTGGAGGTACGCCTGGCGCGCCTCGGCCAGACGCCCCTGGGCGATGAGCCCTTCCGCGTCCGCGAAGGCGCGAGCGCCCTCCAGCGCGAGCATCAACTCCTCGTCCGGCGCGGCGGGCGGCGGCAGTCCACCGGCGGCGAAGCGCAGGCGCAGGCCGGTGCTCGACACTTCCGCGGCGGACAGGCGCGCGGTGTCCAGCGCGGGCATCTTGTAGCCACGGCTCACCGCCGCGAGCTGGCACAGCGCGGGCAACACGCGCGTGGAGAAGCCGGTGGCCCCTCGCACTTCCACATCCGGCACCAGCGCCAGCGCGCCCACCGCGGTGGCCAGGATGCCGGGCACCTGCACGGAGGGCGTGGACGAGAAGCCGTACAGGCGCACGTCGTAGAGGTAGACGGCGAGCTTCTCCCCGTCCGCGTCGAACGCCACCTTGAACGTGAAGGGCGTGCGCTCCGGGGCGGGCAGCCGGCCCTGGCCTTCGAGGTAGCCGGGGCGGAAGTGAAGCCGCAGCTCTTCGATGCCGGCGAGCCGTCCGGCCAGCTCCGCCACCCGGCGCGTCACCAGGTCCGCGTCGACGGACAGCTCCAGGAAACCGAAGAGCAGCTTCTTGCGCTGGTAGCGCGTGGCACCGGCGCTGACGTTGAACGGGAAGCTGACGTCGGGAATCTGCAGCGCGAAGTCGGAGATGCGCAGGCCCGGCAGCACCTCCAATGCCGGGAAGCCCACGAACGCCCTGCGGTCCAGCAGGCGCAGCTCGGGGGCGGCGGCGCGCGCTTCCTGCGCCGCGGCGGGCTTGGTGGAGTCGCTATCGTTGGCCATCGCGGGGACTGGAACGCTACCACGCCCTCCAAGCCCTCGAAATTTCTGACAATCCCCCCGCTTGTGGAGCAGGCAACGAGGCGTGATGGACACCTTGGCGCACTGTGCAGGAACGACATGCACCCCGGCCAGAAGTCGGACTATATGCGTCCCACGTGTTGGCCCCTGACTCCCTCGTCCTCGAAGGTCGCTTCCGGGTCCTCCGACCCCTGGGCTCGGGTGGGATGGGCGAGGTGTACCTGGGTGAGCAGGTGTCCCTGGGACGCAAGGTGGCCATCAAGGTCCTCCACCAGGACCTGCACGCCCAGGCCGGAATGGCCGAGCGCTTCAAGCGCGAGGCCCGCCTCCTGTCCGCCGTGGAGCACCCGGCGGTGGTGCACATCGTCGACTTCGGCGAGTCCGGGGACCACGCCTGCCTCGTCATGGAATTCGTCGAGGGCCAGAGCCTCTATGACGTCCTCCTCCCCGGCCCCATGCCCCCGGGCCGCGCGCTGCCGCTGCTCCATCAGCTCGCGGAGGGGCTGGCCGCCATCCACGACAAGGGCATCATCCACCGGGACTTGAAGCCGGAGAACGTCTTCATCTCCCCCGGTGCGCGCGGGGAGCAGGCGCGGCTCCTGGACTTCGGCATCGCCCGGCTGGTGGAGCCGGAGGCAGGCAGCGCCGTCAGCCAGGTGGGCGTGGTGCTGGGCACGCCGGAGTACCTCTCCCCCGAGCAGGCCGTGGGCGCGAAGGTGGACACGCGCAGCGACCTCTACTCCTTCGGCGTGTTGATGTACCGCGTGCTGGCCGGCCGGCTGCCCTTCGACGGGCCGTCGCCGCGTCACTTCCTCGCGCAGCATGCCTCGCACGCGCCGCGGCCGCTGGACAGGGCCGCGCCGTCGCTGTCGCGCTACATCGGCCTGCTGTCGCTGGTGATGCGCCTGTTGGAGAAGGACCCGATGAAGCGGCCGCAGAGCGCGCACGAGCTGGCGGACGCGCTGGCCGCGGCGTACTCCGCCCTCTCCGCCTTCACGCCCGGGCTGGGCACTCCCGTCCATGCGCCCCAGGGTGCCACGCCGTCCTCCGGCACGGCGGTGTTTGGCGGAGGAGAAGCGGCGGCCTCCTCGGGCCCGAGCGGCACGGCCGTCTTCGCGGGAGGTGGGCCCGCGGCCCCCCAGGGCAGCGGCACCTCGGCCTTCGGCACGGGCCAGTCCACGCCCATGCCCTCCATGGCCCCCGTGGCAATGCGCACGGGGACGGCGGCCTTCGGGACGCGGCCGTCCGGCAGCGTGCCCTCGGTGTCGGGCAGCGCGTCGGTGGTGAAGCCGCAGAACCTGACGGTGATGCTCACCGACATCCAGGGCTTCACCGAGCGCACCAGCCGGCAGACGCACGAAGAGAACGCGCGGATGCTGGAGACGCACGACCGGCTGCTGATGCCCCTGGTGAAAGAGCACGAGGGCCGCCTCATCCAGAAGCGCGGCGACGCACTGCTGGTGGTGTTCCGCTCCCCCACGGCGGGCGTGCTGTGCGGCATGGCCATGCAGGACCGGCTGTGGCGGCACAACCAGACGGTGCCGCCGGAGGCGCAGCTCCACGTGCGGGTGTGCCTGCACGCGGGCGAGGTGCTCGTCACCGCCGACACGGTGCTGGGCGAGCCCATGGAGGTGGTGGAGTCGGTGGAGCACGTGGCCGCCGCCGACGAAGTCACCTTCACCGAGGCGGTGAACCTGGCGCGCAACCGCGCCGAGGCCACCGCCGAGCCGTGCGGCACCGTCACCCTCCCCGGCCGGGAGGAGCAACTCCAGCTCTACCGCTGCCAGCGCGCGGCGGAGGGCCCGCCCTTCGGAGAGCGCTTCAGCCCGTCGAGCGGAATGGACCGGATGAAGGGGGCGCTCTCCTCGCTCGGCTCACGCGTGACGGCCCTGCCCGTGAAGGAGCGGCTGGGTGCGGGCTCGCGGCTCGCGAAGGAGCGGCTGGTCGCCGGAGTCACGGCGCTGCGGAAGAACCCGCGCCTGCTGGCGATGCTCGTGGGCGCGCTGGTGCTGGTGGGCGCGGGCGTGGCGTGGGCGGTGCACCAGAACGACCCGGCCGTGCGAATCCTGGCGCTGCTGGACGAGGGCAGGAAGGACGAAGCGCTGGCGCGGCTGAAGAAGGTCCCCGACGACGAGGTGAAAGAGCCTTCCATCCGGCGGGCCCGCGCGGCGGTGCTCCATGCGTACGGGGAGCACGACAAGGAATACACGCAGCTCAACGGGCTGGACGACGAAGGGCGCGCGGACGTGGAGGACACGGTCCTCGACGGGCTGGCAGAGGACTTCGGCAACGACGAGACGGACGCGAGCCTGCGCAAGGTGCTGGGCAGCCTTCCGAAGAATCGGGTCCTCGGCCACTTCGAGGACCTGGCGGAGGCGACGTCCTCGCCGAAGCAGTGGGGCGCGCTGCGCTACCTGGAGTTCGCCAAGGCCACGGACGGCGTGGACCTGGTGGATGCGTACACCACCGCGCTGGAGTCGAAGGACTGCGGCACCCGCGCGCGCGCGGCGGAGCGGCTGGCCGGGCTCGGGGATTCGGACGCCATCCCCGCCCTGACGCGCGTCACCGAGCAGCCCCGCGAGAAGAAGTTCCTGTCCAGCGGCAACTGCGGCCATGACGAGGCCGCGGCCGCCATCAAGAAGCTGTCGAAGAAGCGCGATTAGGAATCCCGCGGAGGTGCCGCGGTCGCCCCGGCGCACTGGCGCTGGTACGCCTCCAGCGTGCGCGTGAAGCGCTCCCGCTCCGGAGCGGGCCACTCAGCGGGAAGCTTCTCCACGGCGCGGCGCTGCTCGGTCAGCGCCTGCTCACACTGCCCGGTGGCGGCATGCACCGCCGCGGAGGTCTCGAGTACATAGGAGTTGTCGGGCTCCCAGCTCATCGCCCGCTTCACCAGCGGCGCGGCCTCGGCATGACGCTTCTCCTGCACATGAAGCCACGCCAGCTCGTTGGCCGGCCACCAATAGGACGGCACGAGCTCATCGAGCGCGCTCAGGGACTTCACGAACGCGGGGTCGTCAGGGGCAAGCTTCGAAAGCAGATTCGCCAGGTGGGCCCACGCCGGTGGGCTCTTGGGGAACCGCGCCGTCCGCGACTTCGCCAGCTGGATTCGCTGCGCCAGCGTGAGGTCCACCCGACCGGGTATGAAGTTGATGGTGAAGGTGTAGGGAATCGGGATGGGATGTCCCGCCAGCGTCGCGGGCTGGAACCTCGCGATGGCGGCGTACGCGAGCACCGACTCCGTGAGCCCATCCGGCGCGCTCTCCAGCACCTGGCAGCCCCGGACCCGGCCGTCCGCGCCCAGCTCGCAGCGGACGACGACCGTGGCAAAGGTCCCATTCGCCATGGCCGCGTTCGTCATCTGCGGCTGGGTGCCGGTGATGTTCACCGGAGGCCCGAACTGCTCGCGCAGGAAGCGGCACGCCTCCTCCAGGTCGGCCCGGCACGCGGCGCGGAGGTCGTCCTCCGCATCACGGACCTCCTGCGGACCAGGCCTTCCGCGCAGGACCTTGACGGCCTCGGCATGGACCGCCGGAGCCTGCGCGGGCTCCACCACCAGCTTGGGCTCTCTCAGGCTCCCTGCCTCGGGCACGAAGTCACCCGCGGCGTCCGGGAATCGCTTCACGTACAGCTCCAGGGCCTTGGAAAGGCGCCCATGGCTGGCGGGCAGCGTCGGCAGGTTGGACCGTGAATGGCCGCATCCCGCCGTGAGCAGCAGGAGCGCAGAAAGAGCGAGTGCGTAACGGAGCATGAGCCTCAATCCCATGAAGCATGACTGAGCAACGGCCGGACTACCTGTCGCCGGCATCCCCAGAGTCCAACCAATCGCCAATCCGGCGGCCGCCACCGCCCCGGACACACAGCTCCCGGCAATGTGCCTCGGGCTTGACGTAGGCATACGTAAAGCCCTGCACCTGCGTGCCATCGTCACACACGCAGGCATCGTGCCGGTCGGCGTTGAAATACATCCACACCCACCCCAGCAGGAAGAGGGCTGCGATTCCCAGGAACACTCCGACTCCACGTGTCTTGCGACCCATTCCGCCTCCACCTCAGCAGCCGCAGTGGTCCTTGAAATAGGCGTCTCGCCCTCCCGGCCACATCCCTCCACAGACAGTGGTGGGATTCTCGAACCGCTTCTCTCCATTGGTTTTATGCCCCAGGTAGGGCCAGGCGAAATGTCCAGCCTCATGCGCGATGGTCCCCGCCATCGCGGATGCGCTGTCGAGCGCCGGGTTCAGATAGATGGCACCGATGGGAGACAGGCCTCCCCAGGTGAAGCCATTGGCGCCGCCTCCCGGCATGTAGTCGAGCGTGGGGTCGAGGAACAGGCGGATGTCCCGGTCCTCCCAGGGCGCCTTCCCGCTGTCGGAGCCCGCCGCCACTGCACACTGGCAGGCGGGATGCGCGAGCTTGTCGATGGCCTCCTGGAGCATGGGCACCCTCTCCGGATACAGCAGCCGCGTCTGCCACGGGATGATCAGGTCTCGCCCATCCGGGTCCGCGTAGTGCAGGGGATTGTTGCCGGCATAGGCATAGGCAGGCCGCACGAACGCTCCCGTCGATAGCAGCGGCTCGGGCTGGAGGTACCGGCCGGCGCTCGCGTCGTAGTACCGGTTCCAGTTCTCGAAGAGGTCCGTCTCTTCGTCGTGGTACTGGCCAGGGAGGCGCAGCGGCGTCCAGAAGGGCTGCGCGCCCGTCTGGTAGCGCTGGTACTCGTAGGCCTCCACCACCACGCCCGTGTACGTGTTGGGCGCGTCACCTTCGGGGCCCGCGGTGAAGTTCACCACGACGTGGCCCGCAGACGGCTGCATCCAGGGCGTCACCCTCCGGCCCTGCTCCGCGCCCTTGAGCCGGGCCAGCAGCGCGCCGGTGTCCGAGTCCAGCAGCGTCACGTCGTCCACGCCGTTCTGGTCGTCCTGGGTGTCCACCAGCTGGAAGATGCCGCGCATGCGCACCTTCACCTGCGCGTTCTCCGGCGGCTGCGAGAAGCCGGAGATGCTCTCGCTGTCGTCATCCGCGTACGGGTGCGCGGTGAGGTCGCCCCTTTGGACGCGGTTGACGTGGCCGAAGGGCTGGTAGTCCGCTGCGCCCGCCACCCGGCCCGCGCCGTCGAGCATCAGCACCGGCTTGCCCGCCGGGTCCATCACCGGGAAGTACGCGCCGCAGGCGGTCGCCTCGCCGTTGCGCTGGCAGTCCGCCGTCGTATCCGGCTGGCGCACCGGCAGGCTCGCATCCAGCCGCCCCCGCAGCATCACCACCGGCAGGCCCCCCAGCAACACGTAGTCATCCACCACGCGGAAGCCCGCCTGGATGACCTGGTTCCAGCCCTGGTCCACCAGCAACGCATTGCCGACACCATGGAAGTACTCGTCACGCTGGCCGAAGGGGTTCACCTTCGCGCGCCGCCGTCCCAGCGCGTCGTAGTAGTAGTTGTACGTCGCGCCGTTGACGCGCACCGCGCGGAACACCGACTCCCGCGCCGAGCCCTGCCCGCTGGCGTCGAAGGGCCCGTAGCCCAGCTCCAGCACGTTGGCCGCCGCGCCCGACGTGTAGCGGCCGGACTCCTTGCGCACCGCCCGCCCGTCCGCGTCGTACAGGAAGGCCACCCGCTGGAAGGCGTCATGCTGTGGCGTGGCCGACAGCAGCCGGTCCACGGTGTCCCCCGTGTCATACGTCAGGTGGGTCACGTTGTAGCCACCCGACTGCAGGAACGAGGTGCGGTTGCTCCTCCGGTCATAGCCGAAGGTCTGCGAGTAGAAGGCGCCGCCGGTGGCGTCGTCATTGCCCGTGGGCCGGGTCGCGGAGGCGAGGCGCAGCGTCTGGTCGTAGTCGAACAGCTCGGTGCGCGGCGTGGTGGCGCCCAGCAGGCACGTGTCGGTGCGCGCCACCTGGTCCGCCTTCCACGTGTACGTGCGCTTGTAGATGTCGCCGCTGCCGCTGCCCGGGGTGAAGGCCCCCGAGGACACGCGCAGCGAGCGCGTGCGGCCCGTCCTGTCGGAGTCCAGCGCCGACGGGAAGCCCACGGCGCAGTTGGCCGGAGCCAGGGTGCCGTTATCACCCAGCGCGTACTCCACCGCGCGCGCCGTGCCCGAGGGCGGATTGAGCTGGTAGCCGCGCAGCCCGCCAAAGGGTTCCCAGGTGATGTTGCTCACCAGCCGCCGCGACTCGGCGCCCGTCGCCGTGAATAGATTCACATCGATGGCGGACACGCGGTGGGCGTTGGCGCCCGTCCCGTAGACGTACGAGACGGTGCGGCCATACGGGTAGAGCATCCCTGACAGCCGGCCGACGCCGTCATACGTGTAGCGCGTCTCCAGTTCCGGCGTGCAGCCCGGGTCACCCTGCCGCTGCCGCAGCTCGGCCACCAGGCGCCCGTTCAAGTCATAGCGGTACCAGGTCCGCCCGAAGGAGTCGTCCCGGAAGCGCAGCAGGCCCACCGAGTACAGCTCATCGCTCCCGCAGTACGACGGCACCGCCCCGTCCACATCATAGGCGAAGCGGAAGAGGAGCTCGTTGATGGGGCTGGATCCACCCTTGCGGCGCGCTGCCGTCGTCAGCCGGCCCAGCAGGTCGAAGTCATACTCCAGCCACTCGCCTCCCTGGCGCATCGCCTCCGACTGCTTCACGCGCAGGTGCCCCAACGCGTCGTACGCCTGGCGGACCGGCCCCGTCGCATGGGGCAGCTTCACCTGCACGAGGTTGCCGAAGTCGTCGTACTGGTACGAGGCGAGCGTGCCGCAGCCCGCCGTCGGGCTTGAGCAGCCCGCGCGCACGGCATTCACGTTCCCCTGGGCGTCGTACGCGAAGGTGGTGTGCTGCTGGGTGCCGCTGGGGAACGTCTCGGACATGCGATTGAGTCGGTCCGCGGAGTCGTAGCCCAGCGACGTGCACAGCGCGGAGAGGGACTGGTCCGGGTTGCGGCAGAAGTCCGGAGCGCCGTCGAAGGGCTGGCCCAACCCCACCGTGTTGCCGTTCAGGTCGAACGCCGTCACCGAGGCGAAGCTGCCCGGGCCCGAACCCTGCCGGGTATAGGCGGGCCGCCGGTGCGGGTCCGGATGGTACTCCGTCACCCGCCGGCTCTCCTCCACCCCGCTGCGGCGCGAGCGCGCCTCCTCCGTCTTCAGCGAGCCGTCCGGCCAGTACGTCTTGACGGTCATCTCGCTCCAGTCGGCGCCGTTCTCGTCGCTGGCGGTGGCCACCCACTGGAGCAGCGACGTCTTCGTCCCCCCCGTGCACCCCTGCCCGGCCGTCGTGCCCGTGCGGTAGCAATAGACGGTGTAGTCGCCCGCCGGCCGGCGCGCCGCCCGCAGCTGCGCGCCGTCATACAGCAGGGTGCTCGTGAGCCCCTGGCTCGTCATGCTCTCCAGCCGGCCGCCCCTGTACACGAAGGTGGTGACGCCGCCCTGCGGCGTGGTGACCTGCGTGGGATTTCCTCGGGAGTCGTACTCCCCATACACCGTCTCGAGGGGTGGGTACGGCGCACAGCCCTGGGTTCCCGCATGGTACGTGTAGCGGGAGACCTTCATCAGGCGGTTGGCGCGGTTGCTGCGCTCGACGCTCGGCGGGCCGTAGTAGTGGTACTGGGTAATCGGGTAGTCATTGCCCGAGCAGTCCGTCGCCTCCGGCCCGCTGACGGTGCAGGGGCCATGCACCTCCTTCACCACCGTGCCGCCCACATCCGTGCCGCCCGAGCACCGGTGGTGGTTGAAGTAGAAGGTGCCCACGTGCCGGAGTACCGAGCCGCTCCACGCGCCGCTGGCCGCGTCGAACGTCTGGGTATAGCCCGAGCGGATGACGGACTTCGTGAAGCGAGAGGCCTCGTCGTACGTCGTGCGCATCAGCGCCTGTCCACCGGACTGGAGGACGGACGCAATCGAGTTGACGGTCTGCTTCACCGGCTTCCACGGCTGGGCCACCGCGCCCGAGGGGATGCTGGCGTAGATGTAGTCGGTGGCCGTGCCCACGACGCCGCCCGCGCCGTAGTAGTCCTGGCCATACCCGCGCGTTTCTCCCTGCATCGGGCTGACGACGCCGGGCACGGAAGCCGTGCCCGCGGCGGCGAAGGTCTTGTTGTGGAAGTCGAAGCGCCCCGCCTTGTTGCTCATGTAGCGAAGGAAGAGCGAGCCGCTCGCCGGCTCCTCGTACCCGTAGTGGACCCAGCCCGGAGAGAAGCTGGTGCAGTTTCCGGTGCTCGCCAGGCACTCGTCCCGGTATGAGCCGAGCACGCTGTGCGGCGAGTAGGACATGTTCGTCGGGAAGAGCGTGCGGCGGTACTTCACCGTGCTGCCCGCCGAGTCGCCCGCGCTGCCCGACGCCGGCTCGGCGGCGGGGGGCACGCACGTGGAGCCGCCGGACATGGGGTCGGGCCCGCTGCAGTCGCCGGAGCCCGAGGTCATGGCCGTGGCCGCCGTGGTACCGGTGCTCAGCGACGCCACCTTGCCGGAGACGTACTGGTGCGCCGCGACGGAGGACTGGTTGACGGAGACGTTCCACTCCGTGGCCGTCGACGTCGTGGTGGTGCTGTCGCCGTAGGTGACGACGTCGCCCGTCTCCGGGTACTCGACGCTGGAAAGCAACCCGGCGGCCTGGAAGCCGAAGCCCGAGGGCACCGGGTAGCGGTACTGCGCGACGGTGACCTCCTCCTGGCTGAGCGCGGAGTCGGTGGAGTTGGGGTTCTTGCGCATGGCCAGCCTGTCGAGCACGCACTCCGTGGCGGGCGAGGAATGCCGGCTGTTGATGACGCGGTAGTACAGCCGCAGCTTCGAGCCCTCTTCCGTCGTCACCGTCGCCAGGTAGGGCACGCCGTTGCCCAGGGTGCTCTGCCCCGGGCAGACCACCGTCTGTCCATACGGGTTCACCAGCGTCTGCGGCGCGTAGTCCAGGCTGAGGCGCACGCGCGGCGTCCCCGTCAGCCGGTCCTCCTCGATGCGCGTCAGGAAGTAGCGCTTGATGGGCGCGCCGCTGGCGGCCCACCCGGACGCGTAGACGTAGCGTCCAACGCCGGGCTTGATGAGCACGTAGGAGCCGCCCGCGAAGAAGAGGCTGGCGTTGGACCAGCGGCTCGTCTTGCGGGGCGTGGCGAAACAGCCCGAGCCGGTGTTCTTGCACGCGAAGAACTCCAGCACCTCGCCATCCGTGTCGCGCACCGTCCAGGTGCTCACGCCGGCGGTGAGGCCCTGCTGGTGCACGAAGCTGTAGAGGGTGTGCCACCAGCGCATGGACGTCTGCCGGCTCGGGCTGGAGCCGAAGGGCTTGGGCACGAAGGGCTCGCCGCTGGCGCCCAGCATGGACTGGTAGGACCAGAAGGTGTCGGTGGAGACGTACTTGCGCACGAAGTTGAAGCCGCCCAGCTCTCCGTGCAGGCCCAGGTCCGCCTCGGTGTGGCGCGTGGTGAAGTCATTCAGCTGCACGCGAGGGACGGACATCGCCGAAACGGCCGCCCCCACCACCTCGGAGCCCTCCGTGGCGGGTCCGCACGTCTTCGGCTCGGGGTCCTTCGCGTCCGGGTCTCCCTCGTCACTGCCATCGTCACCGTCGTTGCCACCTCCGCCTCCCGGACTCCCCCCCGGACCATCTCTCGGAGGCAGCGACTCCACGGGCGCCGGCCGGTAGGGGACCTCGGTGCAGGTATAGGACGCGCCGAACTCGTACTCGACGAGCCCGCAGACCTCGATGTAGCTGTCCAGCATGGCGCGCACGCCGTTGCCGGGCGTGCCGAAGCCACCCTGCGCCTGGCTGCACACGGGCCCGGCCGCGCAGTACGCGCCGCTGCCCACGCGCGTGCCCGTCGTGCGGTCCACCTGCGGGGCGATGCCGGCGCACGTATTGCCGCACGCGTTGCTGTCGTCGCACGAGGAGCCCGGCGTGCACTCGAAGTTGGGCGTGTTCCACGCGGCGCAGTGCAGCGCCGTGGTGTCATAACCCTCCGCGTAGCAGGGCTTGCTGGAGACGCAGCACTGGAAGTTGCCGCCCGCCTGGGAAGCGCCGCTGGTGCCGAAGGCCGGAGCCTTCAGGCAGCCCGAGCCGCCGCTGCATGACGCCTGCGAGTCCCCCGAGCCCAGGCAGTAGCCGACGTTGAGCCCATCCCCGCAACCGCACGTCCAGCGCGTGTAGCCACTGCCGGACGGGTTGCGCTCGCAGTAGTCGAAGGTGCTGCCACCGGCGCAGTTCTCGTCTGCCTCGCCATCGCGGTCCTCGTCGCAGCCGTTGTTGCAGACGTCGATGGGCTGCGCCGTGGAGGGCCGGCAGGGGCCCAGGTTCTCTCCGTCCACGCAGACGGCGGTGCCGCCCCCGCCGCACTCGGTGCATGACTGGGGCTGGTTGTGGGGGAAGCAGTCACTCCACTCCCCACTGCGCGGATCCCCCGGGTCCCCCACGCAGTACTGCGTTCCACCGCAACCGCCGAGGGTGGAGCAGCTCGTCGACGTCCCCGGGCTACAGAAAGGAGTCGCCTGGGCGACCCCGAGGGGCGCCAGCAAAAAAAGACATGTCACGATTCGGGCAAGGAAGGACACAGACGTCTCCCGACGTTGCAGACTGAAAGGATTTGGAGGAAAGCGAAGCTCAGCCGCGCGGTGTCACCGCGTGGGCCTGCCACTCCGCGGGAGGAATGCAGACACGTGCCTGGGCGCCGGGATGCACCTGCGTGCACCCCCACTGCGACGGGCACTGCGCCTGCGTCTGACATGTCGTACTGCAGAAGTAGCCCTCGGCCGGGTCCGCGCCGGTGTGCAGGCACATACCGGAGCGGCACTCGGAAGCACCGTGCGCGGTGCACGCCTCGCCCAGCTCCTTCGAGGGAGCGGACGCCAACGTCGTACGGTGCTCCGAGAGCACGGACGGGGCATCAGGAGGAGTGTCGAGGGGCGGCTCGGTACAGGCCAGTTCCCCTACGAGGCCGAGGCAGACCCAGAACAGGCCTGCGCTCACGCGCTTGAAGATGTGCACAGCGAGCTCTGAAACCTGAAGGGCTCACCGGCCACCGTCTGAGCCTTCACAGCGAGCGCATGAGACCCCTGACAGCCATTGCATGTCAAGATTCAACTCCCATTCACTGCCACACCCTGTGTGGGTAGCTGCCCATGCGCCAGGAATCCAGAGACAGTCTACCGCGCGCTCAGTGGTAGTTGATGCAGGACGTGACGCTCTTGTCGCCCGGGTCCGCCACGAGCACGGGCTCATCGGGGACGATTTCCAGCGTGTCGAACGAAGAGTCCGTCCCCGTGCAGACTCCGCGCGCCAGGTTGAAGCCCGGCTTCAGGTCATCCACGTTGAGGAAGCCGCCCCACTCCCGCAGCCCCTCCACGAAGCCCGGGGAGAGCCGGGGCACGTAGATGACCACGTGGTTGCGCGCCATGCCGCGCAGGGTGTTCCAGTGGCGGGCCTCGTCCCCGTCGGGATTGCCATCCCCATCCCCGTCCTCGTAGACGAGGAGGTAGGCGAAGCCGATGAGGCCCCCCTGGAAGTCATTGAGCACCATCTCCTCCGGGGTGTCGACGACGCGCAATTGGTAGTCGAACGGAGGATTCTGACTCGTCAGCTCCACGCTCTGGTACGAGATGACGTCTCCCTCGCGAGCCCAGTTGTCCCAGGCCAGGGTGACGCGCGTCGTCCCCTGCTTCGTGGCGGGCGCCAGCGACTTCACCTCGCCCTGCACCACGTAGCGGGCCTCGCCCACGTAGGTGCTGTCCCTCAAGGCCTCTCCACACCCAACGGTGCTCCCGAGCGCGAGCATCAGGCACAGCGACTTCACGAACCGACTCCATGTCATGACAGGACTCCCTCCCGCGAAGCGCGCGCGGCACGGCCCACGTGCGCGGCGGACGCACGAGAGACCCCCGGCCCTCGCGCGGCGGTCAGCCTCACCACCGCAGCCCCAGGCCCGCCGCGAACATCGGCTTCACTGGCGTGCGCACCTCCTCCGGTCCCACCCCGGGAAGCACGCGCATCCACGACGCCCGCACGCCCGCCTCCGCGCCCATGAAGAAGCCCCGGGGCAGGTGCAGGTCCGCGCGCAGCAGCGTGTCCAACTGCGGCACCACCTGCCAGCGCCTCGGCGCCAGCCGGCCGAAGAAACGCTGGTCCACGTACGCGGCGCCCAGCCTCGCACCGCCCGACAGGGAGAAGGGCCCCACGTCGAACACCTTCCGAGCCCCCACCCGGAGCGCCCCGAGCGTGAGCCGCCGCTTGAGGCTCGCGTCGTCGGTGTAACCCGAGTGCGCGCCTTCCACCTCCGCGTCCAACGTCAGTGCCGACGTGTCGAGCGACACCTGGACCGCGCCAGACGGAAAGAAGGGGAAGTCCTCCAGCAGGCTCGCCGTTCCCCGGCTCCACAGGCCCACCGTCCACGTGCGCCCACCGCTCCCGCCCTTGCGCACGAGCTGGTCCAGCTCCACCACGCTCCACGACGCCTTCACCAGCTCCAGCGGCTGTCCCTCCTCCGCGACGACGCGCGCCTCGCGCAGCCGGTCCGGCAGGCGGTGCTGCACGAAGTACGTCCCGGGCACCAGCCGCGCCGTGCGCGCCTCGTGGGAGATACCGGCCTCCAGCACCACCGGGCCGTCACGCCCGCCCTGCCGGAAGAAGTACTGCCCCGCGCCCTCCAGTCGCACCGCCGCCAGCCCCTGGTTGCGCCCCGGCCGCGTGAGCACCAGCTCCGAGCGCCCCTTCAGCTCATACAGGTACGTGGGGTGCTGCACGCCGCCCACCGTGGCCACGGTGCTCGCCACCGTGCGGTCCGCGGCGTACTGGTACGCCTCCGCGAGGCTGACGAGCCCGTCCGCGCTGGTGTCCGCCACGCCGCGCAGCGCGGCCACCAGGTGGTGCGTGAAGAAGGAGCCCTGCAGCGAGTCCGACTCCTGCGCGCTCTCCCCCGCCGCGGAGGAGGACAGAATCGCGAAGCCCTCCGGCAGCCCGTGCGACTCCACGTCCGGAGGCAGCGCGAAGGGCGCCGCCAGCTTCGTGCCCTTCACGCGCGTGGCCTGCCCGGAGCGGCACGCGTCCACCACCAGCAACCGCGCCGCCGCGGCCGAGCCGGACGTGAGGTTGCGCAGCTCCTCCCACGGCAGCAGCGTGCCGCCCAGGTGCAGTGACTCCGCGTCAGCGTGGCCCGAATAGAAGACGAGCAGCACGCTGGAGCGGTCATGCGCCACCTCCTCGCGGATGCGCGCGTTCATCCGGGACAGCGCGGTGCGAACGCGGTCCGCATTGGGGTCGGTGAGGACGGTGACGTTCTCCTGCGGAAAGTCCCCCAGGGTGACGAGCACCTCGTGCAGCCGCTCCGTGTCGCGTCCGGCGAAGTAGAGCCGGGGCTCGTCCGCGTTGCCCTTGTGCGCGCCCACCAGCAGCGCATAGCGCGCCTCGCTCGCGTGGGCGGCCACGGGCACCAGGGCCAGCAGCACGCCCAACGCCAGCGATGCCACACGGCTCACGGCGTTCCAGCCCTGCCCCGGCGCCAGCGCGAGGCTCACGGCGTGCCGGCCATGCCCCAGTCGTAGACGCGCACCCGGCAGACTTCCTCGGGCGGCACGCCGCGCGGAGGCTTCTCCGCGCATGTCAGCAGGCGCATCCGCGTGCGCCCCTCCGGCGTGACGGTGATGCCCATGGGCAGCCAGCCGCCCTGGGGCGCGAGCCCCTCGAAGTACGGGGTCCATTGTCCTTCCTCGTCTCCCTGGAGGATGAGCCACGCGGACGGCGCCGCGCCCTGCACGCGCAGGCGCAGCCGGTCTCCCGCCCTCAGCCCCGCCACCTCTTCGGCGGGGATGCCGTTGACCACGAGCGCCCCCTCGCGCGCAACGGCCACGTCCAGCGACGCACCCCCCTTCAGCGTCCCCCCGGGGCGCGTCACCGGCGGGGGAGACCGCACCGCGAGGAACACCCCCACCGCCAGCACGGGCACGGCGGCCAGGGCAGGCACCCACCGCCACGGCAACCACCGCTGGCGCGCGGGCCGCGAAGGCACGGCGGCAAGCAGCGCCTCCGGCACCTGCTCGAACGCCGCCGCACGCGCCTGCGCATGCTCCGTGTCCACGCGCTGCTTGCAGGACGCGCAGGTGGCGAGGTGCGCCTCGGCGGGCGCGCGCTCCTCGGGGGACAGCAGCCCGAGCACCACCTGCGAGACGCGCCACCCGGACAGACAGTCCGCGGACACCTTGGACCTGGGGAACGGCTCAGCCACCATGGCCTGCTTCCTTTCTGCGCTCGCCATGCAGCATGTGCTCGGCGTGGGCGCGGAACTTCTCCAGCCGACGGCCCACGGTGCGGCGCGGGACGCCGAGCAGCCCGGCGATTTCCTCGTGCTCCATGCCGTGGATGAAGTAGCAGGCGGCAATCTGCGCCTGCTCCGGGTCCGCCTCGGCCAGCACCTTGCGCAGCGCCAGTCCGTCCTCGGGCGAGTGCGGGCTGTGAGGCTCCGCGTCCGGCAGGTGCGCGTCGTGCAGTCCCTTGCGCCGGCGCGCGTCGCGCAGCCGGTTGAGGGCGAGGTTGGTGCTCGTGCGGTAGAGGAAGGCGGCCGTGTCCTGCTCGCTGCCGCTGCGCTCGCGGTGCTGCAGGAAGCGGATGAAGGCCTCCTGGGCCACGTCCTCGGCGGCGGCGGGCTCGCCGAGGATGCGAAGCGCACAGCCGCGCACCAGCGCCACGTGGCGCCGGTAGAGCGAGGAGATGTCGACCTGGGACGTGGGAGTCATGGCGCCGCCCCCTGGAGACACCCGGGCGCGAATCCGCGGTCACCCATGAACGAAAACAGCGCCGCCCGGCGCCCGGGCCATGTGGGCTGGCAACCCACTGACGGACGCCAGGGCGGGAAGAGGGACTCAGTCGTCGCGGTGGGCGTGGCCCTTCTTCTTGCCCTTGCCCTTGCCATGACCGTGGTCGTCGTCCCAGTCGTCGTCATCGTCCCAGTCGTCGCGACGGCCCTTCACCTTCTCGTCCACCTTGAGGAGGTTGCGCGAGTACGCGTCGTAGTCCAGGTGGAGGTGACCCTTCGCGCCGGAGGTGAAGGCGGCGAACTTCACCTTCCACACGTCGTTTCCGGTGCGGTGGGCCTCCTTCAGCTTGCACTCGTAGCCGCGCGAGCGGCACTGGCCGAAGCCCAGGTCCACGGCCTCGTTGTAGGACATGGCCGAGGGACGCGGCGGTGGGGGCGGAGGAGGCGGCTGCGGGCGCGGCGCGGGACGTGGCAGCGGCCGCGTATGGAGGACACAGCCCGGGGTCAGGAGCAGACCCCCAATGAGCAGCAGGGCGATTCGCATGCCGCGTATGACGCCCCAGCGCGGCTTCTCTTCAAAGCCACGCCGGGTGTGGGCGCGCCACTGGAAGGTTACAGTCCCTCAGGGGAAGCGAACGCGGCGAACAGCTCTCCTGCGAGGTAGGCACGAGTGCCCTTGGCGGCGGGGCGGATGTAGTCATTCAACACCGGCCCGCCCTGGGCGAGCTGGTGCTTCGCGGGAGCGGCCAGGTTGAGCCGCCCGCGCGCCACGCCCTTGCCACCCCGGTGGATGAAGGTGACGGTGCCGTCCGCGTCCACGGCCTCGACGACGCCGATGTGGGTCATCCCGTCGTTGCGGCGGCCATCGCGGTTGCGGTCATACGTCTCGCGGAAGAAGACGAGGTCGCCCGGGCGCGGCGCCTGGTGGTGGACGGTGCCCACGTCCAGGGCGCGGCGGAAGATGGCGGACACGGCGTTCTCCCCGGCGAGGAAGCCGTGGGCCACCAGGTCGATGCCCGCCGCGAGGTACGCGAGCCGCACGAAGCCGGAGCAGTCATTGGGCACGCTCCGGCTGACGCGGCCGAGGTTGCGCTCACCCACGAGCTGGATGGAGCGCTGGACGATGGAGCGAGCCTGCTCCGTCGGCGACAGCAACTCATCCCAGAAGCGGCCCGTGGTGCTGGCGGGGCCCGTCACCAGGCTCGCGGCCTGCAGCGCGGCGGCAATCACCCCGGACGTCACCAGCCGCACCTTGTCCTGCTGTGCGGCGGCCGGCTCCACCGGGGCCTCGCGGACCATCGCCGGAATCGACCCGGACGGCTCCTCCGTCTCCACCGTCACCACGCCTGCCTGCCCTGCCTCGGCGTGCGGGTTGGCGGGCGTCGAGGCCGAATCCATCACCGCCGCCGCGGGCGCCATCGCCACCGGAGGCTCCGCCGCGCGGGACTTCACGGTGGCACAGCCGACGAGAGCGCACAGGGGGATGGCGGCGAGCAGACGAAGGCGAAGCAACAGCGTTCCTCCCGGGGGGGGTAGTTGGGGCTGCATTCAATCCCACCTCCCGGGCGTGTCGCCAAGAACTCTCCGTGTCATCCCTCCCAGGTGGAGAGCATGTCTCGCACCCGCGCATACCTCTGGAGCAGGGTGGCGCGGTGGGCGCTGAGCATCACCATGGAGCCGATGACGAGCAGGCCCAGCATGAACAGCGACGCGGCGGCGATGCGGTGGTCCCTCATGCCGAAGCGCACGAGGTTCGCGGCGATGCACGTCACCAGGAACGCGGTGCCCAGGTACACGTACGAGCGGATGCGCAGGGCGATGCCGAAGCCCACGCCCACCACGCAGAGCACCACACACAGGAGCATGGAGCCGCCGTCGCTGAACATGAGCGGCTTCCACGCGCCGGCCACGTAGATGCCGGTGACTGCGAAGGCCCGCAGCCGTGCGTAGGTGTCCTCCTCGATGGAGGCGCGGAACACGCGCAGGAGCGAGAGCAGCGAGAGCCCCGCGGGGATGACGTAGAACTGCGGCTCCCCGGCGCCGGTGCCCTGCCACACCAGGAGCAGCGCCGCGTTGAAGGCCAGCACCGCCGCCAGCGACGCCGGGCCCCGGCGCGACGGGTGCGTGCCCAGCGCGGCGAAGTGCGCGGCGTGCCCCACCAGCAGCGCGGCCACCTGGAGCGGCTCGTCCCACGGCGCGGAGAGCAGGCCGGCCATCGGGAAGAGGAACGCGCCCACCAGCGCGGGCCGGCGGAAGGCCTTCAGTCCCGAGCCCTCGCGCTGGACGAAGAAGTAGAGGCCGGTGAAGACGGCGCCGCCCACCAGCGCGGCGAGGCTGTCCGCGGGGCCGGGCATCACGCCCATGCCCAGCAGACGCACGGAGAGGTAGCCCAGCGCGAGCACGCCCTGCGCGAGGAAGGCGGACGTCTCGTCCTCCTCCACGGCCGCGCGGCGCACCAGCGCGAAGAGCAGCACGGCCAGCGAGACGGTGGCGACGAGCGCCTCGCGCAGGCCGTCCCCGGTGGCGCCCAGCAGGGACAGGCCCAGCAACACCTCGGTGAGCGCGACGACGGTGAAGCCGTGCCCCACGCCCCGGCGCCACGACTTCCCCGCCACGAGCAGCGCCAGCGTGGCGAGCAGCGCGCTGGCGGCACCGAAGTACGGGAAGATGAACGCCGAGCCCCGCCCGGACGAATACACCGCGCCCAGGTGCATCAGCCACCCGTGCACGGCGGCGAGCGAGGCCAGCCAGCCCACCACCTCGCGCTCGCGGCGCCGCAACACCACGGCCCACGCGGCGCCCAGGCCGAAGAAGATGCACAGCGGCGTGCCCAGGTGCTCCAAGTCCCGCAGGCCCGCCAGCGACAGCAGCGACAGCACCCAGCCTCCGTGGTGCAGCGCCGCGCCCACTCGCAGGCCGCGCCCGTCCAGCCACATTCCCAGCAGGCACAGCGTCAGCCCCGCCCCGCTGACCACCGCGGGCGCCCACAACGGCGGCACCGCGGCGATGAGCGACAGACCCAGCAGCCCGGTGGCCACGTTGGCCATCCACCGGGTGCGCGCCACCATGAGGACGCACGACGTCAGCCCCGCGCCCAGCGCCATGGGCAGCGTCAGCGCGCCCGGGCCCGTGACCAGCAGCCGCCCCACCAGCAGCAACCCCAGCGAGCCCGCGCCGCCCACCCATAGCGGCTCGCTCCACGTGCCCTCCAACTCCGGCAGCACGCGGGCGAAGGCGGTGGCGAGCGCGCGCTGCACGCGGCCGGACTGGCACACCGCGGACAGCAGCGCCGCGCCCAGCGCCACGGCGATGATGGACAGCCCCGCCTCGGGCCGCCACTCCAGCAAGGCATGCGTGCTGACCTGGCCCACGGGCGCGAGCGCCAGGGCCCACACCGCGGGGGTGAGCAACCACCGGCGAGACAGCAGGAACGCGGCGGCGGCCAGCACGGCGGCCAGCACGGCCAGGTGCAGGGGCGTGGGATGTACCAGCCCCAGCAGCACCTCGGTGAGCGCGACGACGGTGAAGCCGCGCCCCACGCCCCGGCGCCACGGCTTCCCCGCCACGCGCATCGCCAGCGTGGCGAGCAGCGCGCTGGCGGCGCCGCAATACGGGAGGATGAACTCCAAGCCCCGCCCGGGCCAGTACACCGCGCCCAGGTGCATCAGCCACCCGTGCACGGCGGCGAGCGAGGCCAGCCAGCCCACCACCTCGCGCTCGCGGCGCCGCAGCACCACGGCCCACGCGGCGCCCAGGCCGAAGAAGATGCACAGCGGCGTGCCCAGGTGCTCCAAGTCCCTCAGGCCCGCCAGCGACAGCAGCGACAGCACCCATCCGCCGTGGTGCAGCGCCGCGCCCACGCGCAGGCCGCGCCCGTCCAGCCACATTCCCAGCAGGCACAGCGTCAGCCCCGCCCCGCTGACCACCGCGGGCGCCCACAGCGGCGGCACCGCGGCGATGAGCGACAGGCCCAGCAGCCCGGTGGCCACGTTGGCCATCCACCGGGTGCGCGCCACCATGAGGACGCACGACGTCAGTCCCGCCCCCAGCGCCATGGGCAGCGTCAGCGCGCCCGGGCCCGTGTCCAGCAGCCGCCCCGCCAGCAGCAGCCCCAGCGAGCCCGCGCCGCCCACCCACAGCGGCTCGCTCCACGTGCCCTCCAACTCCGGCAGCACGCGGGCGAAGGCGGTGGTGAGCGCGCGCTGCACGCGGCCGGACTGGCTCACCGCGGACAGCAGCGCCGCGCCCAGCGCCACGGCGATGATGGGCAGCCCCGCCTCGGGCCGCCACTCCAGCAAGGCGTGAGCATCGACCTGGCCCACGGGCGCGAGCGCCAGGGCCCACACCGCGGGGGTGAGCAACCACCGGCGAGACAGCAGGAACGCGGCGGCGACCAGCACGGCGGCCAGCACTGCCAGGTGCAGGGGCGTGGGCTCCGCCAGCGCGGGCAGCACCGCGAACGCGAGCGCCGTGAAGACCGTCGCGGGCCGCAGCGTCGCGTCCGGCTCACACCGGAAGAAGGCCCACAGCGCGGCGGGCCGGTGGTGCGCGGCCAGGGCGAGCGCCAGCAGCAGGCTCGTGACGACAGGCCGCGCCTGGGGCACGAAGAGGAGGAATAGCGCCGCCCCACAGACGCGCAGGAAGGGTCGCGCCCCCGGCATCAGCGCCAGCGCGGCGGTGAGGAAGTACACGGGACCGGAGCCCGCCCACGGCAACAACAGCAGCAGCGGCGTCACCACCGCGAGCGCGCCCTGCATCCACACGGACAGCTCGCGCCGGGGCTTCTCCTCCCGCGAGCGCAAGAGCAGCGAGGCCACGGCCGGGAAGTGCTCCACGGCGCGCACCACGGCCAGTGCCACCAGCGGCAGCACCTGTGCCCAGACGGGCGGCGTCCCACCCACCACGGCGATGCCCACCAGGGTGTAGGGCACCATGAGGGCAGCGAAGAAGGGCATCTGGTTGGCACGCGTCCACAGCAGCGGCAGCACCAGCGTGCCCAGCACCAGCAGCGGCAGGCCCGCGTCGTCCCACTGCACCACACTGATGCCCAGTGCGATGACAGCGCCCAGTGTGGCGACCAGGGCGAAGCGCCGGCCACCCGCGCCGATGCGCAGCACGGCGGGCACCTCCTCCAGCACGGCGAGGACACTCAGCACGGTGGCCAGCGCCAACATCGCCACGGGGCCCACGTCGGCGAGGGCGACGACGGCATACAGCGAGGCCACGCCGACACTGAGGCCCGCGGGCAGCGCACGCGCGGTGAGCAGGGCCGCGAGCGCCGCCGCGAGCATCAGGGGCACGTGCTGCCCCGAGCCGGCGGCCACGGGGACCAGTGAGAAGAGGATCGCCACCAGCGCCGCCGTGGTGGTGCTGGCGCTCTTGCCCCAGCGCACGGCGGAGAGCGAGGTGCCCAGCGACCAGAGCACGAACAGCGACGCGGACAGGCCCGGAGACATCCACCCGCCCCAGGGCTCGTAGACACCGCGCAGGTCGGGCAGCAGCGCGAGCGCGGCGATGATGACCGCGAGCGGCCGCACGACGGGGAACGTGCGCGACGTCACCGCGACGGCGGCCGCGGCGGTGAGCACCACCAGCCCCAGCCCCGGCACCTCGGACGCCAGACCCCAGGGCAGCGCGAGCACGGCGTAGAAGACGGCGGGCAGCCCCAGCAGCCGCGCCAGCCCGCCCCGCTCACCCAGCAGCGCGAGGCCGAGCGCGACGACCGCGAGCGCGGGCGCCACCGCGGCTGGAGACACCTGGCCGGCCAGCTTCGGCAGGGCCGCCGCGGCGAGGAGCGCGGCGAACGCCAGGGCCGGCGCGCTCTGCACCGCCAGGGCGGCGACGATCGCCGCGGAGCCACACAGCACCACGCCCGTCACGGACGCCGCGCCGCCGCCAGAGATGCCCATCAGGAAGCCGACAGACGCCGTCACCCCCACGACGGAGGCGAGCAGCCAGCGCGTGCGCGAGGTGCACAGCAGGCTCACGCCGGCGAGCACCAGCGCCAGCACACCGGACACGACGGACGCGCCCGGAGCGCCCAGCACGATGGCGGCGTGGAGTGGCAGCAGCAGCGCCAGGCCGGCGCCCACGGCGACCAGGTAGAAGCGCTCCACCAGCAGGCCCGCTGTCAGGCACACCAGGCACATGCCGAGCGCGCTCCAGAAGGCAGGGCGCGAGTCGGGACCCGCCATGCCATAGAAGGCGAACAGCGGGCTGGCCACGGCGGTGGCGCGCAGCAGCACCTCCGCGAAGGCGAGGTCGCGCGCGTTGCCCGTGCGCTCACCGCGCCACAGCCGCATCACCGCGAGCACGACGCCCGCGGTGACGAAGGGCAGCGCGGACAGCGCGCCGTACTGGAGGGGCAGGGCGTCGGTGACGGGGTAGCCGAGCCGCCCCTTGAGCGCGTCGATGAAGCGCTTCACCGGACCGGGGATGAGCTGCGCGCTGGAGGCGTAGGCGAAGTAGGTGCTCGCGTAGGCGCCGTACACCCACGGCAGCCGGGCGAGGCCACCGCGCGCCAGCGTCACCAGTGTCCACGTGAGCACGGCGGCGGTGACGAAGAACGCGGGCGCGGGGGCCGTCGCGGCGGCGGCCAGCGAGGCCACCTGGAGGGAGACCACGCCGAGCGCGAGCGTGTCGGCGGCACGCTCGGGCTCCAGCGTGCGGAAGCGAAGGGCCGTGGCGAGCAGGACGGCGACGAAGGGCGCATACGTGCCCGGCACGGGCTCCAGGTCCACGCCCACCAGTGCCACGTGCAGTCGCACCGAGTAGAGGGCGAGGAGGTAGAGCGGCGCCGCCACGGCGAAGACGAGCGCGGCGCTCTTGCGCGGCTCCGGAGTCGGGCGCGAGGAGAGGACGAAGAAGAGCGCGCAGGGCAGGAGGTTGAGCCACGACGCGGCGCCGCCGAGCTTCGCGGCGAGCGGGGCCAGCCCCATCATCAACGTGCTCGCGGCGAGGACGGCCTGCACGAGCGGCCGGGAGGGGGCGTCGAGGGACTCGGCCGGCTTGCGCACGAGGACGGCGGCAATGCCGGACCACGCCAGCAACATGGGGATGAGCAGCAGGGGGCCCACGCCGCCGAAGTGGAGCGCCTCGCCCATGTCCAGGGGTCCGAGCGCGATGCCCGCGAGCGGCGCGGCGGCCGAGCCGATGAGGCCGAGGATGTGGCCGGGGTTGCGCAGCGCCTCGCGCCGGGCGAGGTACGCGCCCCAGATGGAGAAGCCGGCGGAGTACCCGGCCGTCATGCCGAAGACGGTGAGCGAGCGGAGGCTGGAGGACATCCCCGCCCAGCTCTCGAAGACGAAGTAGAGGGTGCCCGAGAGGATGAGGAAGGCACCGACGAACCACATGATGCTCTCGTAGAGGAACGGCCTCCACACCCGGTTCCAGGTGGAGGTCTCCTCGACGAGGCGCGCGGTGGCGGTGCGCGGCTGCGGAGGCTCCGCGTACGCCTCTGCCGGATTCGGCGGCAGCGGCAGGCGGCGGGGACGGGGCAGCCCCGGTGCACGGGCCTTGGGCTCGCGGGCCGGCTCTTCCCGCGCGTCGTCTTGCGTTGCCTCCGGAGGCGCAGCCGCGGGCTCCGTCGAAGCGGCAGGCTCCGCCGGGCGCGCCGCCGGCTCCGCGACGGGTTCAACCGCTTCCGTCGAAGCCGCGGGCTCTGCCGGGGCCGCCTCCACCGACTGCGCGACAGGCGCCACGGCTTCAGCCGAAGCCGCGGGCTCCGACGGGGCCGCCTCCACCGACTGCGCGACAGGCACCACGGCTTCCGCCGAAACAGCCGCCTCCACCGACTGCGCGACAGGCGCCACGGCTTCAGCCGAAACAGCCGCCTCCACCGACTCCACGGTGCGCGCCACCGCTTCCACCGGGACCGGCGCGGCACCGGACTCGTGCGGGGCTACCACGGCGGGAGCCGCTTCGATGAGCCCCGGTGCGACCGCTGCCGCCCCCGTCACGGGAACGCGGCCCTGCGCATCGACGGGCATCTCCGTGAGCACGGAGAGCAGGATGCGAGCCTGTCGCTCGTACCGCTCGGAGAGGAACCGCGACACGTTGCGCGGCACTTCGGAAGAGTCCCAGCGCTTCAGCTCATCGAGCAGGAAGTGCACATGCGCGAGCTCGGCCTCCACGACGTTGCGCGGACGCAGCGCCATCGTGGTGCCACACAACGCGCAATGTCGGGCAGTGCCAAGCCGTTCCTGCCGGCAGTCAGGGCAGTACATATCCCCCCTCGATACAACGGACGTGCCACGAAGGATGCCCCGGAATCCGGGCCCATGGAAATCAGCCCCCTCTGGAGGCGCCTTCGCCGGTGCGTCGTCCCGGTGTCACCTGTGCACCGGGGTGCACACCGGGTGCGCGCTCCGGAACGCACCTCACGCGGACGCTGGCCCTCCGGCGCGGGCTGTGGAACGTTGCGGCCCCCATGAGCACGAGCACGGAAACCCTGGTCCTCCGTCCCATCGAGCCCCGGGACGACGCGGCGGTGGCCTCCATCATCCGCACGGTGATGCCGGAGTTCGGCGCGGACGGCCCCGGCTTCGCCATCCACGACCCCGAGGTCTCGACGATGAGCGCGGCCTACTCGCGCCCCCGTCACGGCTACTTCGTCGTGGAGCGGAACGGCCGCGTCATCGGCGGCGCCGGAATCGCTCCGCTGGACGGCGGAGACCCCGGCGTCTGCGAGCTGCGGAAGATGTACTTCCTCCCCGAGGCCCGTGGCCTGGGTGCGGGCGAGCGCATGCTCCGCCGCTGCCTGGACTTCGCGCGCGAGGCGGGCTTCCGGCTCTGCTACCTGGAGACGCTCGCGGGGATGAAGCAGGCGCAGAAGCTCTACCGGCGCCTGGGCTTCGAACCCCTGTGCGCGCCCATGGGCAAGACGGGGCACTTCGGCTGCGACAACTGGTACGCGCTGGACCTGACGAAGCCGGCCGCCTGACTTCGCAGGTCACCTCTCGGGAAGGCGACCCTCGCTCCCCTGCCCTACCAGCGGGCCCTGGAGTGAGCCGGGGCCATGTCCCTCCACCGTCCCCACCTTTCGGGACCAGGAGGCAGACCATGGCGAAGAAGCAGGACAAGGGACGAGCGAACGCACCGGAGCCCCAACCCCGCAGGGCGGACTCCGGAGACGTGTCGGGCCAGGGCCGCGAGCGCCGGGACGACACGGACGTCTACCCCGCCAATCGCAACGCGGGAGACTTCGGCACCCACGGTGGCCCCAACAAGAGTCGCGAAGCGCGCTCGGATGACGTCACCCCGTAACAGCAGGACGTCCAGCCGGCGCGCCCCCGCGAGGGTGAGTGCGCGCACGGTCCGCGAGCCCCGGGAGCCGGAGCAGACTCCGGCCCCGGGGGTGGTGGCCGAGCCGCCGCCCCGCGAGGACAAGGCCCCCTTCGACATCGACGAGGTGCTCGGCCGCATCCGCGAGGAGGTCCGCCAGTTCGCGGACGCCGGTCGGCGTGACGGCCCCCCGCTGAAGCGAAGCGGAGGCCTGTTCCGTCGCGCGACCCCTACCTGTCCCGGCCCACCAACTGTGTGGTCCGTCGGGCCAGGCGCCGCCACGGGTTGGTGCGGCCCCCGTTCTCCAGGGTGATTTCCTTCGAGTGGCGCAAATCCTTCGCCCAGCACCGCTCCAGCTTCCGGACGAACTCCGGGTCGCTCATCACCAGCGAGCCCTCACCCAGCTTGTTGAGCGACAGCACGTCCAGGTTGGTGGAGCCCACCACCGCGAGCCAGTCATCCACCAGAATCGTCTTCGAGTGGAGCATCGACGGCTGGTACTCCCAGATGCGCACACCCGCGTCCAGCAGTCGCTCGTACGTGGAGCGCTGCGACGCGCGGATGATGGGCACGTCATGGATGGGCCCGGGCCCGAGCACGCGAATCTCCACGCCCTGCCGGCACTTCTCCTCGAGCTGCTCCAGAATCGCGTTGGGCGGGGTGAAGTACGCGTTGGCAATCCACAGTCGCTCGCGCGCGGCGGCGATGACGAGCCGGACCATGCGCTCGGCATCCGTGACGCCCAGCTTGCCCGCGCTGTCGACGAAGCCCGCGCTCGCGGGGCCCTCGGACTCCTGGTCCTCCACTTCCGGGAAGGCGCTCGGCGGCAGCAGCCCGCCCCCGGACTCCTGCCAGTGGCGCGAGAAGGACAACTGCATGCGGCGCACCTCGGAGCCCTCGACGCGCACGTTGGTGTCGCGCCACTCCTCGGGCTTGAGGCCGTCGCCCTCCCACACCTTCCAGATGCCGAAGCCGCCCGTGTAGCCGATGCGTCCATCGACGACGACAATCTTGTTGTGGGTGCGCCCCAGCAGCCGGCCCACCACCTTGCCCGCGAGCAGCCGGTAGTAGTGCACCTCCACGCCGGCCTCGGTGAGCCGCTTCTCCACCTGGAGGTCGAAGTCCTTGTCCCCGCTGACCTCCTCGCTGCCCACCGGGTCCACCACCACGCGGCACTGCACGCCCGCGCGGGCGCGCTCCACCAGCGCCTCGACGACGCGGTCCGACAGCTCGCACGGCCGCCAGATGTAGACGAGGATGTGGATGCTCTGCTTCGCGCCGCGGATGTCCCGCAGCATGCGCTCGAAGACCGTCCCGTTCTCCAGCAGCTCCAGCTTGTGGCCCGGAATCAGCCCCACGCCCACGGACTGGTAGAGCGAGAAGGAGAACCCCTCGGGCCCGGGGGGCAGCACGAAGGGCCCCCGCATCTCGTGCCGGGCCCGCTCCCTGTCGCCGTCGAGGAAGTGCGAGCCGGCCTGCGGCACCACTTCCTCTTCCAGTTTTTGAAGCTCGTCCATGCGCGGCAACGTGGGGACGCTTCCCTGCCTCCGCCACCGAACGCTCGCCCGCCTGCCCCCCGAAAGAGCACGCTCTCCCATTGCCGTGAGAGAGCGGGCTGGCCACACTGCGCCCGTTCCCTCGCCTCCTGGAGAGCCAACCATGGTGGAGCACACCCATCCGACGGCGCACGAGCTGCTCTCGCTTCCCCGCCTCGCGCCGCTCGTGCCCATGCTGTACGTCGCCTGGACGGACGGCGAGCTGAGCCACGAGGAGCTGCGCGCGCTGGGCGACGCGGCCCGCCAGCAGCCCTGGCTGGACCTCCGCTCCAACATGGTGCTGGCGCGCTGGCTGGACCCCATCTTCCCCCCGAGCGCGGGCGAGCTCGCGGTGGTGAAGGAGCACATCCAACGCACCGCCGAGCAACTGTCCCATAGTGGGCAGCAGAGCCTCGCGGAGCTGGGCGCGCAGTTGGCGGAAGTGGCCACGGGGAAGGACGGGCTGCCCGCGCCCATGCCGGAGCTGGCGCGCGCGCTGAAGCAGTTGGAGGACGCGCTGGGCATCTCCGGCAGGGAGGCCGTGCGCTCCCTGGTGCCCGCGGCCGCCCCCGCGCCGGTGCGCCATGGCCCCACGGAGACGACCTCCTTCGACCCGGAGGCGCTGCGCGCGGTGCTGGACCGCAAGTACCCCGAGGCCCGCCAGAAGGTGCGCGCGTGGCTGGAGGCGCCGGCCTTCCGCTACACGGACACGCACGACACGGACGCGTACCGCGACAGGGTCTTCTCCTGGCTGAAGGCGCTGGCGGACCAGGGCCTGGGCCGCATCGCCTACCCGGAAGGGGACGAGACGCGCGCGGACCTGGGCGCCTTCATCGCCGCGTTCGAGACGCTGGCCTTCTTCGACTTGAGCCTCGTAGTGAAGGCGGGCGTGCACTTCGGCCTCTTCGGCGCGAGCATCCTCTTCCTCGGCACGGAGCGGCATCACCGCGAGTACCTGCCGAAGGTGGCCTCGCTAGAGCTGCCCGGCTGCTTCGCCATGAGCGAGCTGCGCCACGGCTCCAACGTGCGCGACGTGGAGACGACGGCCCGCTACGACACGGAGGCGGGCGAGTTCATCGTGCACACGCCCTCGGACGGCGCGCGCAAGGAGTGGATTGGCAACGCCGCGCGCCACGGGCGCATCGCCACGGTCTTCGCCCAGCTGGAGGTGGGCGGCAAGGCGCTGGGCGTGCACGCGCTGCTGGTGCCGCTGCGCGACACGCAGGGGAAGGTGCTGCCGGGAATCCGGATTGAAGACTGCGGCGAGAAGATGGGCCTCAACGGCGTGGACAACGGCCGCATCTGGTTCGACCACGTGCGCGTCCCGCGTGAGAATCTGCTGGACCGCTTCGGCCAGGTGGACGCGAAGGGCGAGTACCACAGCACCATTCCCGGGGACTCGAAGCGCTTCTTCACCATGCTGGGCACGCTGGTGGCGGGCCGGGTGAGCGTGGCGTGCGCGGCGCTGAGCGCGGCCAAGAGCGGCCTCACGATTGCCGTGCGCTACGGCGACATGCGGCGCCAGTTCGGCCCGGTGGGCGCGCAGGAGGTGCGGCTGCTGGACCACCAGACGCACCAGCTGCGGCTCCTGAAGCCGCTGGCGAAGACTTACGCGCTGGACTTCGCGCTGGAGTACCTGGTGGAGCGGTACGTGAAGCGCACGGAGGAGGACGCGCGCGAGGTGGAGGCGCTCGCGGCGGGCCTCAAGGCCTACGCCTCGTGGCACACCACGGCGGTGCTCCAGGAAGCGCGCGAGGCGTGCGGCGGCCAGGGCTACCTGACGGCCAACCGGGTGCCGGCGCTGAAGGCGGACACGGACGTGTTCACCACCTTCGAGGGCGACAACACGGTGCTGATGCAGCTCGTCGCCAAGGGCCTGCTCACGGGCTACCGGCAGCGCTTCGAGGACGACCGCGTCTTCGCGGTGCTGAAGCTCCTGGCGGACCGGGCCGTGGGGGTGGTGGAGCGCAACCCCTTCACCACGCGCCGCACGGAGAGCGAGCACCTGCGCGACGGCGACTTCCAGCTCCGCGTGCTGCGCTACCGAGAGGATGACCTGCTGGCCTCGGTGTCGCGGCGGCTGCGCAAGCGGCTGGGCGCGGGGGTGGAGGCGTTCGAGGCCTTCAACCAGTGCCAGGAGCACCTGCTCGCGCTGGCGCACGCGCACGTGGAGCGGCTGGTGCTGGAGCAGTTCCTCAAGGGCGTGGCGGCGGTGCAGGAGCCGGGGCTGAAGACGGTGCTGGGACGGCTGTGCGACCTCTATGGCCTGTCGTGTCTGGAGTCGGCCAGCGGCTGGTTCCTGGAGCACGGGCTGCTGGAGGGGTCCAAGGCGAGGGCCATCCGCAAAGAGGTGGAGCGGCTGTGCGCGGAGGTGCGGCCGGACGCGGTGGCCTTGGTGGACGCGTTTGGGATTCCGGACACCAGCCTCGCCGCGCCCATCGGCCTGGGCCGGCTGGCGCCATGACTGGGGCCACCGGGGCTCACCCTCCGGTGGCTTCGCTGTCCTTGGCCTATACGGACAGACGCTCCAGGCGCGTCAGCCAGCTCGCGAAGTGAGTGCACTCGCGCCGGACTGCGGCCAGGCCGATCCGGCTCACCGCAGCCGGGCCGAAGAAGGTCTTGTCGTACGCTGGGAAGAGCTGGATGAGCCGCTTGGACGGGGCAGTCTCCCGTGAGTCGTTGATGTGCTCGGGCGTCTCGAAGTCCCCGCGAATCTTCTGGAGCTGCTGAAGCTGTGCAGGGGAGGCACCGAGGACCTGGCTCGTCGCATCCACGTCGCTGAAGAGGAGCGCCTCGAACTCGTGGGCCTGGATGTACGGCACGAAGCGGGAGCCCCCTCCTATATCGGCGGCCAGGGCCGCCTCCAGCATCGCTACCCATTCCAGGATGGGGGTGCCGCCCCGAAGCACGGCGGGCTGCGGGAAATCATCGGGCAGGGCGTAGTAGTCGAACATGGTGGAGACGAGCGCCTGCGGGTCCTGCGACAGCCAACGCAGGATGTCCTGTCGGGCCTTGGCATAGCTGACCAGTCCGCCCCGGTAGATGCGCTGCTTGCGGCGCCCCGTCTCGACACAACGAGCCACCGTGAAGACCTGATGCTCTCCCAGGTGGGGAGCGAGCAGGTCCCGCACGAAGGTCTCCTCGGTCTGCCCTTCGACGATGATGTTCAGCCGAATCACCGGGAGGGCCTCCCGCCCAAGACGTTCTTCATCCACAGCTCGCCCAGGCTGTACTCCTCCATCCACTGCGCGAACTCCGAGGAGGAGAGCCGCTTGAACGTCGACTGTCCGCCGTGCCGCTCCACGACGATGAGGTCCTCCAGTTCCAGCAGGTCGATGAGGGTCACGGACTGGGTCGCAACGATGAGCTGGGTCCGGGTCGAAGCGCTTCGCAGGAGGGAAGCCAGGACATTGATGGCGTAGGGATGAAGGCCCAGCTCCGGCTCGTCGATGAGGATGGTGGCGGGAAGTTCGGGCTGGAGCAACAGCGTCGCGAGGCAGATGAACCGCAACGTCCCGTCCGACAGATGGTGCGCCAGGAATGGGAAGTCGGAGCCCTGCTCCCGCCACTCCAGCTCAATGGAGTTGGGGGCGAGCGGCGACGGGCGCAGCAGGAAGTCGTCAAAGGCGGGCATCACCTGCCGGACCGCGTCGCGAATGCGCTCGTACTCAGCCCAGTGCTGCACCTGCAACCGATATAGGAAGGCCGCCAGATTGCCCGCGTCCGCGCGCAAGAAGAGGTTGTCGTTGAGCGCCCCTACCCGCTTGACGTTCGCCGCGTCGCTCGTGTCGTGAAAGTGGTACACCCGCCAAGACTGGATGACTGGGACGATGTATTTCGCAAGCCGTTGGTGAGTGCTTCCCGTAATTAGTTGAGCCGGAGCTCGACTCTCGGTGTGCCCTGAACCAATTGTACGTTTAGTAGGATAGTACTCACCTTCGAACCAGAAGACTTCCTGCGAGAAGATGAGCCGGTTGTCAGCCGTCGGCATCAATTCAAGAAAGTAGCCATTCTTCGCAAAGTAGAATTCGGCCTTGAGTTCGGGAGTCTTCTTACGCCCGTAGTGCAGCAGTGCGTCCGGTCCCCCTCGCTGGGCCACATGGAGCTGCAGCCGTCCCTCGATCAGCTCATTCAAGAGCCGGAAGAACGCGATGAAGTTGCTCTTGCCCGCGCTGTTCGCTCCGATGAGCACGTTGAGCTGACGAAGCTCCAGCCCCTCCAGCGACCGGATCGACTTGAAGCCTTTGATGGTCAGCTTCTCGAGTTGGGCCATGACGGAATCGCTCCAAGAGTCGATGCAGTGCGGCGATATCCCCGCTTATCGCACCGGCCCCCAGACGGGAAGGGACTGGCTCACGCACCAGGGTGTGCAGAGGATCCAACAGGGCCCCCGCCTCTTACCCCCATAGGCGCCATGAGGTGAACGGTTGCGGGGTCCGGGCGCTGACGGGCTTGCGGTGGCCCGGGCAGACTCCCCGTCCCCATGCCCATGACCCGACATGTGACGCTGTGGCTCTGTGCGCTGGGGTGGCTGTCCGGCTGCGCCACCCTGTCCCCCGTGGAGCGCGCCGCCGCGCTGGAAGAGCAGAACAAGGAGCGCGCGCGGCTGCTCACCGAGGAGCTCTACAACCTGCGCAAGCTGGACCGCATCCCCGAGTACATCGCCCAGGACTTCGTGGACCACTCACCGGGCACACCGCCGGGAGCCGGGGGCCCGGCCCTGGTGCGCCAGCAGGCCGAGGCCAGCTTCCAGCAGTTCCCCGACCTCAAGTTCGACATCCTCCACCTCGTCGCGGACGGGGACATGGTGGTGGTGCACTGGAAGGCCCTGGGCTCGGACCCGAAGAACCTGGACGAGACGGGCAAGCCGAAGCCGCTCATGCTCGACGGGCAGTCGCTGTACCGCATGCGCGACGGCAAGGTGGTGGAGGCCTGGGACATCTCGGACCGGCTCTCCCCCCTCCTCCAGCGCGGCTACAAGGTGGTGCCTCCGAAGCCGTGACGCGCCGTCACTGCACGCCGGGCGCGCGGAACACCTCGCCGTCGCGCCCTTCCACCACGAGGCTGGCCGCGTCGGACGCATTCACCCGCAGCGCCACGCGCGCCTGACCGCGCCGGTCCACCAGCAGCAGGTTGGGCGCGCCGTGCTCGTCCGCGCCCAGAATCGCGCGTGGCCGCCCATTGGCATCCGCCAGCTCCAGCCGCGACGAGCCGTCCACCTGGAGCCCCACGGAGAACAGGTCCGCGCCACCGGGCTTGGACAGCGTCAGGCGCGGCGCCTCGTCGGAGTACACGGTGAGCTCCGCGAGCGACTCGCCGGCCGCGGTGGAGAAGCGCAGCTTCGGCGAGCCGTCCTCGCCCACGCCCAGCAGCGCACGAGGCTTGCCCGCGCCGTCGCGCAGCACCAGGGCCGCGTTGCCGGCCTCGTCGGTGCCCAGGGTGGCGCGGGTGCGCCCGCGCGCGTCGGTGAGCACCAGCCGGGACGCCACCAACTCCCCGGACGGCACCGCCGTGTCCTTCAGCGCCGCCGCGCCCAGCCCCAGTCCGGCCAGCGCGAGCGCGGCGAACGTCAACCCCTGCCACCGCCGGCAGCGGCGCTCCAGCCGCTCCATCCGTGCCTCGAGCGTGTCCATCCGAGAGCCTCCTGTCCGTGCAACCCGCGCGCCGGGAAGAGCTGAACGTAACGGAAGACCGGCCCGTCCGCGCGCCCTTCTGTCCGGCAGTGACACCACATCCGCACCGCCCGTGGTCCTCACGGGCCTCTCTGCCCTAAGTCGAACCCCGGCTCCGGGCCCGGCCTTCCCGGGGCTCCGCCCTTTCAGGAGGTCTCATGCCCGCACGACTCCGGGTGCTGTCCCTCGTGCTGCTCGCGCTCACCGCCTGCGTGCGCAACCCCGCCACCGGCAAGCGCATGCTGTCCCTCGTGTCCCAGGACGAGGAGATCTCCCTCGGCAAGCAGGGCGCGCTGGAGGTGAAACAGTCCATCGGCCTGCTCGACGTGCCGAAGGTGCAGGAGTACGTGGCAGCGGTGGGCCTGCCCATGGCGCGCCGCTCGGAGCGGCCGGAGTTGCCGTGGACGGTGCAGGCGGTGGAAGACCCGGTGGTCAACGCCTTCGCGCTGCCGGGCGGCCCCGTCTTCGTCACCCGGGGGCTGCTCACCCACCTCAATTCGGAGGCGGAGCTGGCGTCGGTGCTGGGGCACGAAATCGGCCACATCACCGCGCGGCACTCCGTGGAGCAGCTCTCCCAGGCGCAGCTCGCGCAGGTCGGCCTCGTGGTGGGCAGCGTCCTCAGCGAGGACTTCGCGAAGTATGGCGGGCTGGCCGCGGCGGGCCTCCAGCTCCTGTTCCTCAAGTACGGCCGCGACGACGAGCGCCAGGCCGACGAGCTGGGCTTCCGCTACATGCTGCAGGCCGGCTACGACGTGCGCGAGGCGGCCAACGTCTTCGTCACCCTCGGCCGCGTCGGTGAGTCCGCCGGAGGCGGCCTGCCCTCCTGGCTGTCCACGCACCCCGACCCGGGCGAGCGCGTCCAGACGGCTCGAGCGCGCGCCGAGCAGGCCAACGTGGACTTCACCCGCCTGAAGCAGCGGCGAGAGGAGTACCTCGCCATGCTCCAGGGCATGGCCTACGGAGAAGACCCACGCCAGGGCTTCTTCCAGGGCAGCCGCTTCCTCCACCCGGGCCTGCGCTTCCAGCTCACCTTCCCGCAGGACTGGAAGACGGCGAACCAGACGCAGGCGGTGCTCGCCGTCAGCCCCCAGGAGGAAGCCCTCCTCGGGCTGGCGACGGCGGGCAACGTGTCACCCCAGGAGGCGCTGAAGGCCTTCGTCACGCAGCAGGGCATCCAGGTGATGGACACGCCGGCCACGGGCTACCCGGCGGGCTCGGTGTACTTCCAGGCGCAGACGGAGCAGGGCACCATCAGGGGCGCCACCACCTTCTTCACACACGCGGGCGCGACATTTCAGCTGCTCGGCTACACGACGGCGGCGCAGTTGCCGGCGTACGACAGCGCCATCCGCGACACCTTCAACAGCTTCGGCGAGCTGACGGACCCGGCGGCGCTGGCCGTGCAGCCGGCCCGAATCGAGCTGGTGAAACTCGAAGCGCCCATGACGGTGCGCGAGTTCCACCAGAAGCACCCCTCCACCATTCCCGTGGAGGAGGTGGCCCTCATCAACGGCGTGCAGCCCGGGGACACGCTGCCCGCGGGCCACACGGTGAAGCGCGTCACGGGAGGCGTGAAGCCCGCGCCGTAACGCGCGGGGCGGCGACCTCAATCCTCGTAGCCGTCCTTGTCCGCGTCACCGCTCTCGTCGGTGCCGTGGTCGATGTCCTCGGAGTCGATGCTGGCGCTGCGGTTGATGGGACGACCGCCGCCGAACAGGAAGCCCAGCTTGAACTGCACGAAGCCGCCGCCGAAGCCGGAGGCCGTCTCGGAGTCCGACTGAGTGGTGTTGACCTCGCCCAGCACGGGCACGGACACGCCGACCTCGGGCATCAGGCGGAAGCCCTCGGTGACGCGCAGCGCGTAGCCCACGGAGGCGCCCACGCTGAGGATGTTGACGGCGGCGCCCTCATCCAGCGCGTTGCCGGACAGGCGGGTGCCGGTGACGCGGGGCCCGAGCACGAACTCCGAGCCGCCGCTCGTCTTGAAGCCCACCAGCAGCGGCAGGGCCACGTTGACGTAGCTGATGCTGGTGGTGTCGCTGCCGGAGCCCAGGAACACGCCCGACACGGAGGGCGCCAGGGAGATGGCCTTGCCCGGGTCTCGCGGGTCGGTCAGCAGGAACTTGCTCTGCAGCTCCACCAGGGACGAGCCGAAACGGACGCCGAGGTCCACGCTGTCGGACACTCCATAGCGCGCGGACAGGTCGACGTGGGGGTAGTAGATGCTGCCGCCGCCGACGTCGTCATTGATGACGGCCGCGCCGCCGACACCGGGCTCGATGCCGAACTGGAACTTGCCCGAACCCAGCGTGTCCGCCGTCTGCACCTGGCTGACAGAGACACAGCCGGTTCCAAACGCCATGAACAGCGCGGCACCCGCGACGACTCGACGCATCATTTGCTTTCCCCTCGAAACAGAACGCTCCGCAATGGAACGTGGCAGGCCTCTCGGACGTCGCGAGGGTCCCGATATTCACAAGAATTAACAGAAACTGGATTCGCCAATCAGAGGTCGAGGGAGACCCGCACGGCGAGGCGAAAGACAGACCGCGCATGAACGACGCAGAGCGGAAGCGACTCGAAGAGGCCTACCGGGCAACGCGCTACGTCATCCGGCCCCACGCCTTCACGGGAGGAAAGGAGTGGGTGTTGCGAGTGGGCGTGCTCCACCCCGAGCTGGACACCGCGCTGACCGCACGGGGCCACCGCGAGTGGGCCTTCCTGACGGCGTGGAACCCGGGCTCACGCCCGCGAAACAAGGACGAGAACGACCGGGCCCAGCAGCAGCTGAAGTCGGAGTTGGCGGCGGGAGGCTGGGAAGTGGTGGATGCCACCGGCGTAGCGGAGGACGAAAGCTGGTCCGAGGACAGCCTCTTCGTCCCGGCTCTACCGTGCGCGGAAGCCGAGCGCCTGGGCCGCGCCTACGGACAGGTGGCGGTGCTGGTGGGCCGTGTGGGCGAGTCAGCGGAGTTGCTGTTCTGCGTGGCCTCGCACACGGAGCGCTGACGAAGCAGCGATAATTACCTGGAACTCATTCCCCTGCAGATGCCGTCCGGCACCAAGGGCGTGTAACGACCCCAGTTCTCGGCAATGGCGTCACTCTCGGCTCACTGATCGGCGCTCACGCCGATTCGGAGGAAAGAACGCTTACTCCAAAAGCCGCCCGAAACTCTTGCAACTCTCCTCAAGCTGTTTCCGCTCTGGGCTCATGCTTGTCGCATACAGCAGCCACCCTCCTCCACATTCCATTCGCCAGAACGAATACCCTTGGAGGCGGCACGGCTTCCCTTCCTTCGCACCACCACAAACCTGTGCGAGGGCGCGGCGCAAGGGAGAGTCGGGCGCTTCGCGGTCCGACGCGCGTGACTCCCGTAGCCATACACTCGTCACGCGCCTCAGGTCGCCCTCAACGAGCGCTCCGAGACGGTACGCATTCGAGGCGAACATGTGTACGGACGACCAGGTGTCTTTTTCCTCTGATTGGTTCACCCAGCCCGCATCCTTCACGCTTCCAATCGAATATCCCGGCACTGGAAAGCAAAGGCCAAGGATTGCAAGCCCAGCACAAATCGATATCATGATATGACCTGCCACCATTCTTCGGGCCACGCGTTACGAGAGTCCTGCGGAGCTGTTGATGCCGTGCGCGTGGATGATGCTGCGGGGCAGGCATGGGCACGGCGAGCTCCGACCTCCGCAGGTGTCTTGTAGCCCAGCATGGAGGAGCAGGTGGGCCGTGTGGGCGCGCCTGCGGAGCGGCGGTTCATTGAGGACTCGCCCGCGGCCCGCCAGTGACTGGAGGTGACCTTGTCAGTCGCGGCACCAGCAGGACCAAGACTCCGACTCCAACAAACAACAGGTATGCCCCGAAGATGGAAGCCAGGTCCGTCTGCGGATTACTCCCGACCTGAACGACCATCGCACCTGCATACCCATAGGGCCGTTCAGGTCCTGTCAGCCGTCCCTCGCTTTCCTGCTGCTCCCACAGCACGTTCCGCAGCACGCCCTCGAAGCTCTTCCGGTAAGCGAGCGTTCCCGCTGCAGCCTCGGCGCTCTCTTCAATGGGAATGAGGGCCCAGACTGACTCGCTGGCGGCGCTTGCAGGCCCCTCCGAAGGAAGCAGCGGAACGCAGAGCCAGCGATCCCTTCCTCCACGAGTCATCACGGAAGATTCATACGCCGACTCGATATCGGGTCGGGCACTCACGACGACCCGACGTGACGTCGTCCACGCGAAGTCGCCGGACCGCAGCTTCTCCACGGCGACCGTGTGATGCCCCCAGTCGAGCAGGTGGAACCATCCTGGCAGGGCATAGAGGGTTCCGAGCAACAGACTGACTGCGAGCACTCCCGACTTCGATTTCCAGATGTGCCTGGTCAATAGGACCGGTCCGATAACAGGGAAGCCTCGGCTTCAGAGCCACCTACCACTGGCATCACATTATCGCACAGAACGCCAGGAGGATGAGCGCCACCGCTCCAAACCTCACGTCAGGAAGAACTCAGCGCGATACGGAATCGCTGCGGAGGCTTCACGCAGTCGCCACACGGTTACGACAAGGTCCGCCGACCCGAGCGGGTCCCCCCATCCTCCCGCTCCAGGAGCCGCTGCGATGCAATCGACCTCATCCCCACCGCGCCTCGGCGCGCGGCCTGGCACCTTCCTGCTCGCCGGAGCCTTCGTCACCGGCCTGCTCCTCTTCGCCCACGCCGGCTGCGGCAGCGACGACTGTGAAAGCGCCGCAGACTGCACCGACAACAATGGCGCGCCCTCTCAAGGACAGGAGTGGGTCTGCATCAACAAGACGTGCGAGACGCGCCCCACCGAGCAGCCCGCGACGGACGCGGGCACCGATGCCGGCACCACGGACGCGGGCACCGATGCCGGCACGGACGCCGGCCCCACCACGGTGAGCGTGCAGATTCTCGCGTTCAATGACTTCCACGGGCAGCTCGAGGCGCCCGCGGGCAGCGGCGGGCAGATTCAGACAGGCGTCCTGCCCGACGGCGGACCGGACCGGGTGAATGCGGGCGGCGTGACGTACTTCGCGAAGCACATCCAGGACCTGCGCGAGACGAACCCCAACACGGTGGTGGTGTCCGCGGGTGACCTCATCGGCGCCACGCCGCTCCTATCGGCGCTCTTCCACGACGAGCCCACCATCGAGGCGATGAACCAGATTGGCATCGACCTCGTCGCCGTGGGCAACCACGAGTTCGACGAGGGCAGCCCCGAATTGCTCCGCATGCAGGCGGGCGGCTGCCACCCGGTGGACGGCTGCCAGGACGGGGACGGCTTCGAGGGCGCGCGGTTCAAGTACCTCGCCGCCAACGTGGCCACCGCCGCGGACCGCACGCTCTTCCCCCGCTATGACATCCGCACCTTCGAGGGCGTGAAGGTGGCCTTCATCGGCATGACGCTGGAGGGCACGCCCGAAATCGTGACGCCCACGTACGTGTCCGGCCTGTCCTTCAAGGACGAGGTGGAGACGGTCAACAAGCTCGTCCCGGAATTGAAGCAGCAGGGCGTGGAGGCCATCGTCGTCGTCGTCCACGAGGGTGGCGTCGCGGCCACGGGCGCGCTGGTCAACGAGTGCAAGGGCACGGGCACCACGGACGGCCTCATCTCCGGCGCCATCGTGGACATCGCCAAGGGCATCGACGACGAGGTGGACGTCATCGTCAGCGGCCACACGCACAACGCCTACAACTGCCTCATCGACGGCAAGCTCGTCACCAGCGCCGCCTCGGTGGGCCGGCTCGTCACCGACATCGACCTGAAGCTCGACCGGGCGACGGGCGACGTGGTGGAGACGAAGGCCAACAACGTCATCGTCACGCGCACCGTGGCGGAGGACACGAACCTCAAGGCCTTGGTGACGAAGTACCAGGAGCGCTCCGCCCCGCTCGCCAACCGGGTCATCGGCTATATCGCGGCGACGCTCCAGACGCCGGGCAACCAGAAGGACCCGGTGGGCCAGTCCACCATGGGCTTCGTCATCGCGGACGCGCAGCTCGCCGCCACGAAGCCCGCCAACCTGGGTGGCGCGCAAATCGCCTTCATGAACCCGGGCGGCGTACGCGCGGACATCGCCGCGGGCGAGGTCACCTACGGCGAGGCCTTCACCACGCAGCCGTTCGGCAACAGCCTGGTCACCCTGACACTGACCGGCGCGCAGATTGAAGCGGTGCTGGAGCGCCAGTGGCAGCAGTCGGGCAGCAGCGTCATCACCCGCATCCTCCAACCGTCCGTGGGCTTCACGTACACCTACGACGCCACCCAGCCCATCGGCAGCCGCATCGACCCGGCGCAGATGCGCCTGGACGGTGCGGTCATCAACCCGGCCACCGACTACCGCGTCACGGTGAACAGCTTCCTGGCCACCGGCGGTGACGGCTTCGCGGTGCTCAACGAGGGCCGCAACCGCCTGGGCGGCGCCGTGGACACGGACGCCCTGGAGAACTACCTCAAGTCGAACAGCAGCGAGGCGAGCCCGCTTCCTCTCCCCGCGCTGGACCGCATCATCGGCATCCTGCCGCCGCCCGCGCCGTAGCGCCCGGCTTCACGCCCCGCCCTCTTCTTCCACGAAGGGGGCGGGGCGCCTTCCTCCTACCGCGAAGCGCCCGCCTGGAACGCGGCGCACTGGGGAACACCCGAGCCCGCCGTCACGCCCGGGGGCGAGGAGGGCCGCCACTCGTACGCGCCCAGGTCCACGCCGGCGCCCTGGGGCCGCGCCACGCCTTCCATGTCGATGAGCGGTGCCAGGGTGGCGCTCCCCACGTCAATGGCGGGCGAGCCCGGCTTGAGGCGCAGGTCATACGTGGCCGGACTCACGAAGAACGCCGCCGGGTCTGTCACCACGAGGTTGTGGTCCTCGCTCACGCCCACGTCGGCATTCGCGTACTGGGCCGCCAGGTTGTTTCGCACCACGCAGGCCTGGGGCGGGGTGCCATTCTTGTGTTCCGACACGCGAATCCACGGCGGACCGGGCTGCCCCGCCGCACCGTTGGGCTCCAGCACGGTGTTGTTCGTCACGCGCACGCCGCGCGCGCCCATGAAGGTGATGCCGTGGTAGTGGTCGGTGACGATGACGTTGTTCTCGACGACCCAGTCCACGAAGGTGCCGTCGAAGTTGCCAATGCCTTGCAGCGCGCAGCGGAACGGCTGATTCGGGTCCTCGTAGTTGAGGATGTAGTTGCCCCGGAGGACGACGTTGCGCACCTCGCCGGTCCCCACGCCGCCCGGGCCGTACGTCCACGACTGGAACCCGTCGCGGTGGTCGTTGTACACCTCGTAGCAATTCTTGACGGTGTTGTATTGGAACACGGAGTCGTCACCGAGCCCGCGCAGCCCGTCTCCGGAGAAGTTCTCCACCGTGTTGCACTCCACCACGGAGTCGTACGCCCCCACCTGGATGCCGTAGTTGACGTTCTTCAGGTGGTTGCCGCGGAGGACCAGGCTCCACCCATCGCCGACGATTCCGTGGCCCACCTTGCCCACCCAGTCGGCCTCGGTGAAGCCGCTGATGTCGGACACCGCCTGGATGACATTCCCCTCCAGGGTGATGTGGTGCACCGGCCCCCGGTAGTTGTGCCACTCGATGTCGACGAGGGTGGTCTTCTCCGGGACGGGCATGAACTCCGAGCTGATGTGCAGCCCCCGGAAGACCCAGTACGCGCTGGAGCGCACCAGCAGGCTGCCCAGGCGGGGCTCCTCACCTGGCGCGGCCGCCACCGTCACGTAGCCCGTGTTGTAGTGACTCGTGACCTCCACCTCGCCGTGATACCCGGTGCGCAGCCACAGCGTGTCGCCCGCCTTGACGGGGGCGCCCACGTTCCGGGGCTCCAGCACCTTGCCCTCGACATAGGGCAGCGACTCCCAGTTCTGGCTCTCCACCAGTCCGTCGTTGATGACCTCTCTCAGCGTCCGCCAGGGCCTCGCCGCGCTGCCGTCACCGTCGGGACTGCCCCGCACCGGGTCCACCCAGAACTCCGCGGCCCACGTACTCGTGGAGACAAGCACCAGCCCTACGAGGAGCAGCCGTGCCCACACTTGAACTTCCGTTGCTTTCGTAACCTTGCAGCAAATGCCGTCAGACCTCATGAGCCTCTCCTGGGTGCGTGACTCCACTTCACCCAGATGAGGCTCCGGCCCTGGCGCCGTCCCAGGAGAATCACGGGGCGCCCGCGGCCGGACGGGCCGCGGGCGCCTTCGCGGAAGAGCGCGCTCGGGCTACGGCAGCGTGCCGATGTACGCGACAATCGTCTTGGTCTGTTGCACGGCCGAGCGCAGGCCCAGACCGATGAAGACCTCGTTGTCGTTGGGGGTCTGATTGACGGCCTGGGAATCGAGCGAGCCGTACGGATTGATGCCGCCGTACAGCGGTTGGTACGAGCCGGCCATCCGCACACCGGAGGGCGTCACCACCACCTGGCGGGCATAACCGGTCAGGGTCTTCAGGTCATGAGAGCCCTGCTGGCCTGCCGCCACGCCGACGATGGCGTACCCGTCCGTCGCCTCCACCCAGGCCTCCGGGGTGCGGTAGGGGTTGCTGCCCGTGCGGTAGAGAATGCGCGGACCCATGGTGCCGTCCGCGTGGAGCTCGCGGTACTGGATGAGCAACTGCTCGTAGTTGCTGTCGGAGACGATGGAGCCGCCGATGCCGGTGACGACCCAGCGGTTGCAGTCGCTGCCCTGGAGGATGTTGACCTCGGGCTGCTGGCCCGACTCCTGGCCCGTGCGCTGCACCCGGTACTGGCTGATGAGCCCGTCCGCGGGCGTGCAGATGACAGGCGGCGGCGGCTCGTAGCACCAGTGCAGCGGGTTGGTCGAGTCACAGGGCAGGCAGCCGTAGTCGCGGATGGGGCTGCAGATGCCGACGCAGTCCGGTTCATCCACCGGGCAGATCTTGACCGGCGACTCCACGGAAGCGAGCGCGTCGGGGGCGACATCCACGGACGTCGCGCCCTCGGAGGCATCAGGGCTACAGGCGCTCAGGGCGGGAACCGCCGCGGTTGCAATCACAAGCAGCATGCGTCTGAATGACATTGCCTACTCCCGACAAATGAAAGTCCATGCGTCCGCCACACCGCGGAGCGCAGGAGATGGGTACGGCTTCGGCTCAGGGAACGACCAGCGGTCCGCGCACGGCGCGCGACGACAGACACTCCGTGCGGAGCCCTGGCGAGGGGAATGGATGCAGCAGTGTCCTCCCCGGAGCCCGTGTCCGGGGCTCCAGGTGTCGACATCAGGTAAACGCCAGGCCCGGAAAATTGTCGCAAGCAAACCGCCGACGGCGCGCGGCTGCCGGACGACGGCGCTTCAGTCCAGCCGCACCTTCGCGGCCAGGTGGTCCAGGAAGGCCCGCACACGGGCGGGGAGCTGGCCGCCCGCGCCAAGGAACACGGCGTGGATGGGCTCGGTGTCTCCGGGGTTGAAGTCCTCCAGCACGGCCACGAGCCGGCCCGCAGCCATGTCCTCCTTCACCTGGAACGCGGCGAGCCGGGCAAGTCCCAGCCCTCCGAGCGCGAGCTGGCGCAGGGCCTCGCCGTCACTCGCGTGGGCATTGCCGCGTGGCATCACCGTGATGGGCGCTCCCCGCTCCACGAGCGGCCAACCCTCCACCGCGCGCGCGTAGCCGAAGCGGAGCAGGTTGTGCCGCGCCAGCTCCCTCGGCGTCGCCGGAGTGCCGGCGCGCTTCAGGTAGGCCGGCGCCCCGACGATGACCATGCGCGTCTCGCCCAGCTTGCGTGCGACGAGGTCGGAGCTCTTGAGCGGCCCGCTGCGAATCGCCACGTCCGTGCGCTCTTCCAGGAGGTCGACCACCGCGTCGGTGAGGACGAGGTCCAGGCAGACGGCCGGGTGGCGGGCGAGAAACTCGGGGACGAGGGGCAGCAGGAAGTGCCTCCCGAAGGGCACGCTCGCGTTGACGCGCAGCAGGCCCCTCGGCGTGGTGCTCGTGGCGGCCCCGCGCTCGGCCTCCTCCAGGTCGGCGAGGACGCGGACGCTCCGCTCGTAGAAGGTGACGCCCTCCGGGGTGAGCTGGAGCTTCCGCGTGGAGCGATTCACCAGCCGGGCGCCCAGCCGTCCTTCGAGGCGGGCCACGAGCTTGCTCACCGCGGAAGGCGTCATCCGGAACGCGCGCGCCGCGGCGGAGAAGCCGCCCAGGTCGACGACCTTCACGAACACCTCCATCTCTCCCGAGCGGTTGACGTCCAGACGCGCCATCGTGAATTCACCTCACAAGTCCTATGCCGTGAGCCTGTGCGGTCCACGAGCGGTGCGGAGCCCATTATCAGGAGCGTTCGCGCGCCCGCGCCATTTCCACGGGAGTCAGGCTCATGAGTCCGAAGAACAAGGTCGCCCTGGTCGTCGGAGCCCAGGGAGTCATCGGCCGCAACCTCGTCAACCACCTCGCGTCGCTCGGCGACTGGGACGTCATCGGCCTGTCGCGGCGGGGCGGCCCCGCGGAGGGCCGCGTCCGGCACGTGGCGGTGGACCTGCTCGACGCGGCCGACTGCCGCGCGAAGCTGGGCGACCTCATCTACGTCACGCACCTCTTCTACGCCGCGTACCAGGACCGGCCGACCTGGGCGGAGCTGGTGCCGCCCAACCTCGCGATGCTGGTCAACGTCGTCGACGCCGTGGAGCCCATCGCCCCCGGCCTGCGGCACGTCAGCCTGATGCAGGGCTACAAGGTCTACGGCGCGCACCTGGGCCCGTTCAAGACGCCGGCCCGCGAGACGGACGCGAACCACATGCCGCCCGAGTTCAACGTGGACCAGCAGGCCTTCCTGGAGGCGCGGCAGAAGGGCAAGGCGTGGAGCTGGTCCGCCATCCGCCCGTCCGTGGTGTGCGGCTTCGCGCTCGGCAACCCGATGAACCTGGCGATGGTCATCGCCGTGTATGCCGCCATCTCCAAGGAGCTGGGGCTGCCGCTGCGCTTCCCCGGCAAGCCGGGCGCGTACGACTCGCTGCTGGAGATGACGGACGCGGGGCTGCTGGCGAAGGCCACGGTCTGGGCCGCCACCGACGAGCGCTGCGCCAACCAGGCCTTCAACATCAACAACGGCGACCTGTTCCGGTGGAGCGAGCTGTGGCCGAAAATCGCCCGCCACTTCGGCCTGGAGGTCGCCCCGCCGCTGCCCATGTCGCTGGACGTCGTCATGGCCGACAAGGAGCCGCTGTGGAAGCGCATGCAGGAGAAGCACGGCCTGGAGCGGCACGCCTATAAGGACGTGTCCTCCTGGCGCTTCGGCGACTTCGTCTTCTCCTGGAACTACGACATGTTCGCCGACGGCTCGAAGGCGCGCCGCTTCGGCTTCCACGAGTACGTGGACACGGAGGCGATGTTCCTGGGCATCTTCGACGACTTCCGGCGCCGCCGCGTCATCCCCTGAGCCGCCGCACACCCACACGGCCGGGGGAGGCCAAAGGGACTACCCTGCGGGAGGAGGTCCACCGCATGGCCAGGCAGTTCCCCCAGCTCGAGCCCGCCCACCGTGAGTTCATCCAGCGTCAGCGGCTGTTCTTCACCGCGTCCGCCGCGTCCACCGGGCACGTGAATCTCTCACCCAAGGGGCTCGACTCGCTCCGCGTGCTCGACGAGAAGACGGTCGCCTGGCTCGACCTCACCGGCAGCGGCAACGAGACGGCCGCGCACCTGCTCGCGGACGGGAGGCTGACCCTCATGTTCTGCGCCTTCGAGGGGCCACCCATGATTCTGCGCCTCTACGGGCGCGGCCGGACCCTCCGTCGTGGCGGCCCCGACTACACGCGCGTGCTCACCGCCCACTTCGGCGGCGAGGAGCCGCTCGGCGCGCGGCAGATCATCCTGCTCGACCTCGAGCTGGTGCAGACCTCGTGCGGCTATGCCGTGCCGCTCTACGCGTTCGAAGGTGAGCGCCCCACGCTCACGAAGTGGGCCGAGGCCAAGGGACCAGAGGGCCTCGACACCTACCGGCGCCAGAAGAACGTCCGCAGCCTCGACGGGCTGCCGACCGGCCTCCTCGACGAGAACGCCTGACCTCAGGGAGGCGGCACCCCTCGGCCCTGGCTCGCGCCGGGCACGCCGAGCCCGCTCCCGCCCTCGGCCGGCCTGGGAAGCTCGCCCGGAATGATTTCGATTTCCTGCACGCGCGTCACCTGGCGTGCCAGCTCGTCGAACTCCAATTCCAGTCCGCGTCCGGGCTTGTCCGCCAGCGCGAAGCGGATGCGCCAGTAGTTGGGGCGCAGCTCCACCGCGTCGCGGTCGGCCTCGGCCAACAGGAAGCTGTTGTTCCGGGCGTATTCCTCCCCCGCCTGGATGACGTCCCGCTGCCCGAGCTCCAGCTGGATGGGATATGCCGAGGGAGGCTCGGGCGGCCTGCCGGTGGGCGACGTGGCGCAGGCGAGCCCGGCCATGAAGGCGGGCACGAGGGAGCCGAAGGCGAGTAGGAGGCGACGTGGGGGCATGCCTGAAGCTTGAGCATGCGCCATGCCATGCGCAGCCAAGGGAGCGTGCGGAGACGTCGCGCAGAACCTGCGCCTGCCAGGGCCACCAGCGCGGAGCCTGCGCCAGCGGCCGGCGGGAATTCCAGGCGCCGGACCCGGAAGCGCACGGCCACGCGTCAGAAGATACGTACGGCCGGAAGCGGTCGGCACCCTCTCGCCTGGAGCGCTCCCGGTCCATCAGGCCGCCCGCTCGCCGGAGCGGGCGGAGGCGTCGCCAGGGACTACTTCCCGGCGGTGGGGGAGATGATGCGCTGCTTCTCCACCACCTCGTCGATGAGGCCGTACTGCCGGGCATCCTCGGCGCTCATGAAGTAGTCGCGCTCGGTGTCCTTCTCGATGCGCTCGATGGTGTGGCCCGTGTGCTTCACGATGAGGCCGTTGATGTAGCTGCGCAGGCGGAGGATTTCCTTGGCCTGGATGTCGATGTCCGTGGCCTGGCCCTGCGCGCCGCCCAGCGGCTGGTGAATCATGATGCGGCTGTTGGGGAGCGCGTAGCGCTTGCCCTTGGCGCCGGCCAGCAGCAGCAGCGCGCCCATGGAGGCGGCCTGCCCGACGCAGATGGTGGACACCGGACACTTCACGTACTGCATGGTGTCGTAGATGGCGAGGCCGGCCGTCACCGAGCCACCGGGCGAGTTGATGTAGAGGTTGATGCCCTTGTCGGGGTCCTCGGACTCCAGGAACAGGAGCTGGGCCACGATGATGTTGGCCACGTCGTCGTTGACGGGCGTGCCCAGCATGATGATGCGGTCCTTGAGGAGCCGGCTGTAGAGGTCGTACGCCCGCTCGCCGCGGTGCGTGGTCTCAATGACGAAGGGGACGTTCATGGCCCCAGTACCCTAATCCCCCTCGTTCCCGAGCGCCCGTCCCTTCTGCCTGGAGCGTGCGCTGGCCCACGCTTCGGGCCCGCCGGGGTGTGGGCCGCGCGGGACGCCCTCCCGGCCGCTCCCCTGCCCTGCGAGTCCGGATGCCGGGCGGCACGGAGCGCCCGGCTCACCTTCTCGCACACGGCCCGGGGGCGTCAGTCCTTCTGGCCCGTCATGGCCTCCGGGCGGACCCACTGGTCGAACTGCTCGGAGGTGAGCAGGCCCAGCTCGACGGCGACCTCCTTGAGCGTCTTGCCCTCCTTGTGGGCCTTCTTGGCAATCTTCGCGGCGTTGTCGTAGCCGATGTGCGGATTGAGCGCGGTGACGAGCATCAGGCTGCGCTCCAGGTTCTCCCGGATGCGCGGCATGTTGGGCTCGATGCCCACGGCGCAGTGGAGGCGGAAGCTGCGCATGCCGTCCGCCAGCAGCCGGCAGCTCTGCAGGACGTTGTGGATGATGAGGGGCTTGAAGACGTTCAGCTCGAAGTTGCCGGACGCGCCGCCAACGGAGACGGCGACGTCGTTGCCCATGACCTGGGCGCACAGCATGGTGAGCGCCTCGCTCTGCGTGGGGTTCACCTTGCCGGGCATGATGGAGCTGCCCGGCTCGTTCTCCGGAATGGTGATTTCGCCCAGGCCGGAGCGCGGCCCGGAGGACAGCCAGCGCACGTCGTTGGCGACCTTGAAGAGCGAGGCGGCCAGGCCCTTGAGGGCGCCGTGCGCGTGGACGAGGGCGTCATTGCCGGCGAGCGCCTCGAACTTGTTGGGCGCGGTGACGAAGGGGTGACCGGTGAGGCGGGCAATCTCCTTCGCGACGCGCTCGGCGTAGCCCTTCGGCGCGTTGAGGCCGGTGCCCACGGCGGTGCCGCCCAGGGCCAGTTCGTACAGGTGCGGCAGGGCCATCTCGAGGTGCCCGCGCGCATGGTCCAACTGCGCCACGTAGCCGCTCAGCTCCTGGCCCAGCGTGAGGGGCGTCGCGTCCTGGAGGTGGGTGCGGCCAATCTTGACGATGTCCTTGAAGGCGCGGGACTTCTCCGCGAGCACGTCCCGGAGGGCGTGCAGCTCGGGGAGGACCTGCGCGACGATGGCGGTGGCGGCGGCCACGCTCATCGCGGTGGGGAAGACGTCGTTGGAGCTCTGCCCCTTGTTGACGTCGTCGTTGGGGTGGACCTTGCGCGCCTCACCGCGCTCGCCGCCGAGCAACTCCGAGGCGCGGTTGGCCAGCACCTCGTTGGCGTTCATGTTCGTCTGGGTGCCGCTGCCCGTCTGCCAGATGCTCAGGGGGAACTCGCCGTCATGCCTGCCGGCGAGGACTTCGTCGGCGGCCTTGACGATGGCGTCGCCCTTCTCGCGCGGCAGGCTGCCGTTCTCCATGTTGACCAGCGCGGCGGCCTTCTTCACCAGGACGAGCGCGCGGATGAGCGCGGGGGGCATGCGCTCGGTGGAGATGGCGAAGTTCTGGAGGCTGCGCTGCGTCTGGGCGCCCCAGAGGTGCTCGGCGGGCACCTCGATGGGGCCGAAGGTGTCCTTCTCGATGCGGGCGTTCTTCGTGCTCACGTGGGGACTCCTCGGAAGGTGAAGACGGGGCGCCAGGGCATAACAGGCCGGACCTCGCAGCCGCCGCCCTGGCGTGATTACCGTTGTACCGTGAGCACTCCCACCGCAAGCGGAACCATCCGAGCCCTCCTGCTCGCCCAGGCGCGGGGCACGCCCATGCTCCGCGTCCCCGAAGCCCGGGCCGTCGAGGGACGGGGCCTGGAGGGAGACCGCCACTCCCAGCGCGCGCTCGGGCACAAGCGCCAGGTGCTGCTGCTGGACGACGCCTCGCGCACGGCGCTGGACGTCCCGGTGGGCGCGCTGAAGGAGAACGTGCTGGTGGAGGGGCTGCCGCTGGACACCCTGCCCCCGGGCCAGCGGCTGGCCCTGGGGGACGAGGTGCGGGTGGAGCTGACGGAGCCGTGCGTGCCGTGCTGGAAGCTGGACGCCCTGCGCCCCGGACTCCTGAAGGAGAGCTGGGGCCGGCGCGGTCAGCTCGCGAAGGTGCTGCGGGGCGGCACGGTGCGCGAGGGCGACGCCGTGCGGCTCCTGGACGTCAACCCGGACGCGCCGCGCATCATCCGCCCGAAGCTGCCCTGAGCCTCAACCGCGATGGAAACCCCGGCTGTCGGAGGGGGCCTGCGCCCGCTCGGACAGGCCGTAGTCCCGGAGCACGCCGGCGACGCGGAGGCGGTAGTCCTCGAAGACGGAGGCCCGGCCCTTCGCCTGCGCGGCCCGGTGCGGCTCCAGCCGGCGCCACGCCTCCACGGCCTGCTCGTCGCGCCAGAACGACAGCGAGAGGAGCTTCCCCGGGTCCGTCAGACTCTGGAAGCGCTCGATGGAGACGAACCCGTCCACCCCTTCGAGCAGCGGCCGCAGCCCAGCCGCGAGGTCCAGGTACTCCTGCCGGCCATCGGCATGGGGACGCACCTCGAAGATGACGGCAATCATGAGCGGGCCTCGCGGGAGAAGAGGGGGATGCGCCCATTTACCGAGGGCACGTAGGACACGCCGCGCGCGGCGACGCGAAGGAGTCCGGAGTCGTCCGTGAGCAACTCCTCGAGGGCGCCCCGGGCCATCCACTTCACCAGCGCCTCACCGGGGCAGGCGTGCACGCCCGCGCCGAAGGTGAAGGAGCGCCGCGCCCTCCTGTCGACGTCGAACCGGTGCGGGTCCTCATTGAGGGCAGGGTCTCTGTTGGCGGCGGCCAGGACGACGAGGACGGTGTCGCCCGCGGACAGGCGCTGCCCTTCGATGACGGCGTCCTCCGCGAGGAAGCGCCGCGTGTTCTGCACGGGCGCGTCATGCCGGAGCACCTCGTCCAGGATGTGGGGCAGGTGCTCGAGGCGCTCGCGCAGGGACGGCTGCCCGAGCAGCGCGAGGACCGTGTTGCCCAGCAGCCCCGCCGTCGCGTCATGCGTCTGCGACAGCAACCCGATGGCGTTGGCCAGCAGCACTTCCCGCCCCTGGGCTCCGAAGCGCTCGGCCCCTCGGGCGAAGAGGGCCAGCGGCCCCGCGACGTCCGAAGCGAGCGCGACGCGGAATACCTCCAGCAACCCGCGTGCGGCCCGCTCGCCCGCTTCGAGCCGCTCCACGTCCGCCCCCGGAGCAAGGGCGCGGACGAAGTCCCCCGTCCATGCGGCAACCTGGGGGAGCACGTCCTCGGAGAGCCCGAGCAGGCGCCCCATCACGGACACCGGCAATTGGAATGGAAGCATGTGCAGCCGCTCGGGCCCCCCGAGCAGGCGCGTCCGCCGCCGCGCCTCCTCCCGCACCTGCCGCTCCCCGAAGCCACCGAGGAAGGAGGACACGGCCTGCTTCATCGGACAATGGGCAGGGCCGTCGCTCATTCGGACCAGGTGCCCGAACACCGCCGCGGCCCCGGGACCGAGCGCTCGCGGCACCGGCTCTGTTGCGGGACGAACACGGCAGGCGGGATGCGTGAGGACGGCGCCCACCGCTCGGGCGCTCGACGCAATCCACATCCGCGACGGCTCATCCCAGGAGAAGGGCCTGCGCGCGACGAGGTCCGCGTAGAAGGAATACGGGTCCGGGTGCGTCGGCGCGGCGAGCGCGTCTTTCGGGAACGACATCCAGGGCTCCTCCCACCGCCGGCAGCTTCCGGCGGTGAGGAGGTTCTACGGGCGCGGCCCGGGCCGACGTTTCGGCCCCGGCCGAAGGATGGAGCCAACTACACGCGCGTCTCGACGCGCGGCTCGTCGGAGTTCCCCAGGTTGCCGAGCCAGTCCACGGTGCTCTGCAAGGGGGCCTTGCCCAGCGCGGACGAAGGCGTGAAGGCCCAGAGCAGCAGGTACACGAGCATCGTCGTCCCGAAGGACATCAGGAGCGAGACGAGGAAGGCCACGCGCACCAACGCCGGGTCCAGGTTGAACTGACGCGCCAGCGCTCCGCACACGCCGGACAGCGTCCGTCCCTCGACCCCGCGGTGCATCGGCTCCGTCCGCGTCCCGCAGTGCGGGCACTTCGTGGCCTCCACCCTCATCTCCTCCACACAGGCCGTGCAGCGCTTCATGGCGTCCATGGTGTGTCACTCCCTGACGGGCCGCCCTTGGCGTCAGCAGCCCTCGTCCCTACCTACGGAAGTCGGCGCTTCCGATTGCGCCCGCCCGGCACCTCCTCGCCGCAGGTGGGTCACCAGCACCCCAGCGCTGCCCGTTTGTTGATTTACAGATTTAATCGGCTACCTGTTGACAGGATTACAGGCAAGCAGGCACAACTTCACCAACACTTCCATTCCTCACTCTGAGGATCCATTTTCGGAACCGTCGGAGCGATTTACAACGCATCAGGCCAAGGAGTCCGGATGAGCGCGGCAACCCCTTCGAACAAGACCCCGTCCTTCGGCGCGGGGGTGGTGGTGAAGGGTCCGTGGCACCCCGACTACGCCGAGGTGCTCACCCCCCAGGCGATGGAGTTCGTCGCGAAGCTGGTGCGGACCTTCGGGGAGCGCCGTGAGGCCCTGCTGGAGCGCCGCAAGGTGGTGCAGCAGGCGTGGCGCAAGGGCGAGCGGCCCCACTTCCTGGCGGAGACGAAAGCCATCCGTGAGGGCAACTGGACGGTGGCGCCCCTGCCCGCGGACCTCCAGGACCGCCGCGTGGAAATCACCGGCCCGGTGGACCGGAAGATGATCATCAACGCGCTCAACTCGGGCGCCAATGTCTTCATGGCGGACTTCGAGGACGCCAACAGCCCCACCTGGGACAACGTGGTGCGCGGGCAGTTCAACCTGCGCGACGCCGTCCGCCGCACCATCGACTTCACCGCCGAGGGCGGCAAGCACTACGCCCTCCACCCGAAGACGGCCGTCCTCTTCGTGCGCCCCCGCGGCTGGCATCTGCCCGAGCGCCACGTGGAAATCGACGGCAAGCCCATCTCCGGCTCGCTCTTCGACTTCGCCCTCTTCTTCTTCCACAACGCCCGCGAGCAGCTCGCACGCGGCACCGGCCCGTATTTCTACCTGCCGAAGATGCAGAGCCACCTGGAGGCCCGGCTGTGGAACGACGTGTTCCACCTGGCCCAGTCGGAGCTCGACATCCCGCGCGGCACCATCAAGGCCACCGTCCTCATCGAGACGCTGCCCGCCGCGTTCGAGATGGACGAAATCCTCTACGAGCTGCGCGAGCACTCCGCCGGCCTCAACTGCGGCCGCTGGGACTACATCTTCAGCTTCATCAAGACGCTCCAGTCGGACACCGGCGTCGTCCTGCCCGACCGCGGCCAGGTCACCATGGACAAGGCGTTCCTCAACGCCTACTCGCAGCTGCTCATCCAGACCTGCCACCGCCGCAACGTGCACGCCATGGGCGGCATGGCGGCCTTCATCCCCATCAAGGGGGACGCGGCCGCCAACGAGGCGGTGATGGAGAAGGTCCGCACCGACAAGCTGCGCGAGGTGAAGAACGGCCACGACGGCACGTGGGTGGCCCACCCCGGCCTCGTCCCGGTGGCGAAGGACATCTTCGACGCGCACATGAAGGGCGCGAATCAAATCGCCAACAAGCGCGAGGACGTGCGCATCGGCGAGGCGGAGCTGCTCAAGGTGCCGTCCGGCACGCGCACCGAGGACGGCCTGCGCCACAACATCCGCGTCGGCATCCAGTACACCGCCGCGTGGCTGGGCGGCCTGGGCTGCGTGCCGCTCTACAACCTGATGGAGGACGCGGCCACCGCGGAAATCTCCCGCGCCCAGGTGTGGCAGTGGATTCACCACGGCGCCTCGCTGGACGACGGCCGCAAGGTGACGGGAGCGCTGTTCCGCACCCTGCTCGGCGAGGAGATGGCCCGCATCGACCAGGAGGGCGCGAAGGAGCGCTACGGCGCCGCCCACCTGGAGCGCGCCCGCGCCCTCTTCGAGCAGCTGTCCACCGCACCCGCCTTCGAGGACTTCCTCACCCTGCCGGCCTACGAGGCCCTGGACGCGCAGGTCTGAACCCGCAGCACATTTTTCAACCACTTCAACTGTAGCGAGGAGCCTGCGATGTACGACGCCACGCCGACGACCACCGAAGCTTCCCCTCACGCCAAGCTCCACGCTCAGCGCTTCGAGGGCATCACCCGCAACTACACCCAGAAGGACGTCGAGAAGCTGCGCGGCTCCATCACCGTCAGCTACACGCTGGCGGAGATGGGTGCGAAGAAGCTCTGGGAGCTGCTCCACACCGAGGACTACATCAACGCGCTGGGCTCGCTCACGGGCAACCAGGCGGTGCAGATGGTCCGCGCCGGCCTGAAGGCCATCTATCTCTCCGGCTGGCAGGTGGCGGCGGACGCCAACTCGGCCGGGCAGATGTACCCGGACCAGAGCCTCTACCCGGTGGACTCCGTCCCCGCCGTGGTGAAGAAGATCAACAACTCGCTGCGCCGCGCGGACCAGATTGACCACGCGGAAGGGCGCAATGACCGCTATTGGTTCGCGCCCATCATCGCGGACGCGGAGGCCGGCTTCGGCGGCCCGCTCAACGCCTTCGAGCTGATGAAGAGCATGATTGAGGCGGGCGCCGCGGGCGTCCACTTCGAGGACCAGCTGGCCAGCGAGAAGAAGTGCGGCCACATGGGCGGCAAGGTGCTGGTGCCCACCAGCCACTTCATCCGCACCCTGACGGCGGCGCGCCTGGCGGCGGACGTCATGGGCGTGCCCACGCTCGTCGTCGCCCGCACGGACGCGGACAGCGCCAAGCTCTTGATGAGCGACGCGGACGAGTACGACCACGCCTTCATCGACAAGAAGGGCGGCCGCACCGCCGAGGGCTTCTACCGCCTCAACGGCGGCCTGGACTGCGCCATTGCGCGCGGCCTGGCCTACGCGCCGTACGCGGACCTGGTGTGGTGCGAGACGAGCACCCCGGACCTGGCTCAGGCGAAGAAGTTCGCCGAGAGCATCCGCGCGAAGTACCCGAACAAGCTGCTGGCCTACAACTGCTCGCCGTCCTTCAACTGGAAGAAGAACCTGGACGACGCGACCATTGCCAAGTTCCAGCGTGAGCTGGGCGCCATGGGCTACAAGTTCCAGTTCGTCACCCTGGCCGGCTTCCACGCGCTGAACTTCGCGATGTACGAGCTGGCCCGGAAGTACAAGGACCGCGGCATGGCGGCCTACAGCGAGCTGCAGCAGGCCGAGTTCTCCGCCGAGAAGGACGGCTACACCGCCACGCGCCACCAGCGCGAGGTGGGCACCGGCTACTTCGACCAGGTGGCCGAGGTCATCTCCGGCGGCAACGCCAGCACGCTCGCCCTGCACGAGTCGACCGAGGCGCACCAGTTCTAGTCGCGCGCCGCAAGTCCTGAAGCTTCACCCAGGGCCGTGGACGGACGGGCAGTGCGCCCGTAAGTCCGCGGCCTTCGGGCTTTTTCGGGGGGACGCAACTTCCGGCCGGTTCCGGCGATAATGCGGATCAGAGGCCTGAAGCGCGCGAGGTGCGCGTCATCCGGGCCGCGACGGAGCCGCCATGAACCGCATCAACTCCTTCACGGGTCCCCGGGTGCAGCAGCCCACCACCCCGGCCAGCAGCGGCGCTTCCCGCACGGGCTTCGGCTCGCTCCTCCAGGGCGCCGCGGCGGCACCGGCCAACCGTCCGGGCGACCCGCTGATGACGTCCGGTGGCGCGGTGGTGGCCTCGGCGCTGGCGTCGGTGGGCAGCGCGCCGCACAGCGGGCTGATGAACTCCTACCTCTCGGCCGTGGGCCGCGGGCCCGTCACCCAGGAGGGCACCCCGGGACAGGCACAGGGTGGCACCGCCGCGCCGGGTTCGGAGCAGGCGAAGCAGGAGCAGGCCCTGATGGACCTGGCCGCGCTCTCCGCCGCGACGCTGGGCAACTCCATCATCCACATGGGCAACAAGAACAAGATCAGCCTCGACACCTGAGCTTCCTCGGGGTCCTTCTGCTTCGCCGGGTCCAGGGGAATGCCCGCGCTGCGCTTGAGGGAGCAGCCCGCCTGACGGGCCCCCGCTGGCCTAGTTGAGGTACTTCGGCCGGGGCGGCTCGGCGGGCTGTTGTTTCATCATCTCCAGCCCCTGCCGCGTGAGGACGAAGCGCACGACGCCGGAGCCGCGCTCGGTGTCGATTTCCGCCTCGAAGGCCGGGCCGGAGATGCCGCCCAGGGCCACGTCCTTGCGCAGGTTGATGACGCGGCCGCTCAGCATGTCTCCAGCCACCTCCTTCATCCCGTCACCGCGCTGGTGCAGCTCGTAGGCGGCCTGGTGCAGCGTCATCGCCAGCGCGGGGCTCAGCGGCTGGGAGCTGAACAGGACGGAGATGAGGACCCAATAGGGAGGAGCCTGGTCGGAAGACATCGCGCCTCCATCCTAAACGCCCCGGGTGGCGCGGGCCCGGAGAAGTGGCGGCGTCAGGACGAAGGGGTCAGGCGGGCGCGGGGCTTGCGGCGGGAGACGATGCCCTCCGCGAGCACGGCCTGCTGCTTCCAGTGGCCGTACAGCCGCCCCTGCGAGGCCAGCCGATCCAACTTGCGCTGCGTCTCCTCGTCCACGCGACCGGCGGCGGCGTCCCGGAAGGGCGTGCCGGGCAGCGGCATGAAGGTGTGCCCGTGCACGCGGGCGCCCAGCGCGGCGAGCTGCTCCATGAGGGCCACGGTGGCATCCACGTCTGAGCGCTCCTCTCCGGGCAGGCCGAGGATGAAGTCGACATTGGGGACGAAGCCGCCCTCCACCGCGAGCCGGGTGGCGCGGACCACCGTCTCCACGTCGTGGCCACGGCGGGTGCTCTGGAGGATGCGCTCGGAGCCGGACTGCCCGCCGATGATGAGGTTGTCGTTGTGCACGTAGCGCTTGAGGAGCGCGAGCGCCTCGGGGGTGACGTGCTCGGGGCGGACCTCGGAGGGGAAGGTGCCGTAGTAGATGCGCCCGTCCGGAGCCATGGCCTCGCGCACGGCGGCGAGCAGGGCTTCCACGGCGGCCAGATTCACGGACTCGTCCGCGGTGCCGTAGGACATGGACGTGGGGGTGATGAAGCGGATGTCGCGCCGGCCCGAGCGCCGCAGCTCGCGCGCCCAGTGCGCCACGTTGGCCACGGAGCGGTGGCGGAAGCGCGCCTTGCTCATGAAGGGCGTCTGGCAGAAGCGGCAGGCGTAGATGCAGCCGCGCGTAATCTCGATGGCGCCGTACATGGCATTGCGCGCGGCGAAGGGCGGGAAGTCGTCGAGCAACACGCCCTCGCCCCGGCCGTTCTGCACCAGCTTGCCGTCCTTGAGGTACGCGACACCGTGCGTGGCGCGAGGGTCCTCGCCCCGCTGCACGCGGCCGAGCAGCTCGCGCAGGGAGTGCTCGCCCTCGCCCACGGCGATGATGTCGAAGCCGGCCTGCAGGGTTTGAAGGGGCTCGGCGGTGGCGTGGACGCCGCCGGCGATGCAGAGCACGTCGCGCCCGTCGAGCCGCTCGCGCACCCAGGCGAGCTCCTCCACCGAAGGGCCGAAGCTGGCCGAGTAGAAGGACCACGCGGCCACCACGGTGTCACCCGCGTCGGCGCGCTCGCGCACGGTGGCCAGCAGCGTCTCGCGGTCCCGTGGGAAGTGGAGCGACACGCCCGCGAGCGCCGGGTCCGACTCCACGGCGCCGGCCAGCACGGTGAAGGCGTACTTGCCGGGGTACTGGTAGCTGAGGACGAGTGCGACGCGGCGGTGGGACTCCATGCGGATGGGCATGATGCCACAGGCTCGCGCAACTGGGGCGCGCGGCACCCCGGCAAAAGGCCTCATTCCTACGGGGATTCCCCAATACGTGTATGTATTCAATTCAATTACGTCTGTCTTATTGCTCTCAGACCTCTAGAAAATGTTAGTGATGCGCGGCCTCACATCCCGCAGGAGGTCCCCCGCATGAAGAGCCGTCTCGTGGTTGTCCTTGCAGGTGTGTACGTCGCGGCCCTGGCCGCATGTGGTCCCGTGGACATGGAGCCGTCCTCGGACGAAACGCAGGTCACGGAGGGGCAGCAGTATGATTGTCAGCCGTGCGCGATAGCGGCCATGGCGGGCCAGGCGGCCGCCCAGAAGGCGCAGGGCCGCCCCGCGACGAAGAGCGAGGTGACGGGCGCGTACATCTGCCCGCCCTGTGAGCCTTATTACTGTGGCGACGGCTACTGTGACAGCTATGCCGGGGAAACCCAGTACAGCTGTCCCTCCGACTGCGCCCCCTCCAGTGGCTACTGCGGCGACGGCGCCTGCCGCTCGTGGGAGGGTGAAACCACGGTCACCTGCTACTACGACTGCGGCACCGCCTGCGGCGACGGCGCCTGCAACGGAGGCGAATCCATCTACAGCTGCACGGCGGACTGCGGCCCCTACGGCGCGTACTGCGGCGACGGCACGTGCAACGGCAGCGAGACGATGTACTCCTGCGGCGGGGATTGCCCGGGCTGGTGCGGAGACGCCTACTGCAACCCCGCCCACGAGTCGGCCTACAACTGCGCGGCCGACTGCGGCCCCCCGCCCGCGGTCTGCGGCGACGGCGTGTGCAACGGCAGCGAGACGGTGTACAGCTGCGGCCAGGACTGCTGGGGGAGCTGCGGTGACGGCTACTGCAACCCGTACCATGAGAACACCTCCTCCTGCTGGTCCGACTGCGGCAACTCCGGCTACTGCGGCGACGGCTTCTGCGGGACTGGGGAAACGCGATTCAACTGCCGCCCGGACTGCTGGGAGCCCATCGAATGCATCCGCGACGTCTGCCCGTAGTCTGGACGGAGCTTGAAGGGCCCCCGTCCCGAGGGGCCTGAGTCGACGTTTCCGGTGAACCCGCGCGGCCGTCCTTCAGCGACGGACCGCGCGGGCCCGGGTACGGTTCGCTCTACCCCACGGCGGCGGAGAGCGCGTCCCAGGCGGCACGCACGTGACGCGCTTCCGTGTACGTGCCTCCAATGGCCATGCGCAGGACGTAGCGCGGGGGCCGGCCGCCCACGGCCGGCAGCACCGTGTGCGTGAGGAACAGCTTCCCGGTGGAGTTCACCCGCTCCAACAGGGCGCGGTTGCGCGTGTCGGTGGCTTCCGGCGTCTCTCCGGCCAGGGGATTGAGGCGGAAGCACACGAGGGAGAGGGAGCGCGGCGCGGCGAGCTCGAAGCGGGCGTCCGCGGAAACCCAGGACTCGAAGTGCTCGGCCATGCGGATGTGGCCGCGAACGTGTGCACGCAGGCCGCGAGCGCCGTAGTGGCGGAGCACGAACCAGAGCTTGAGCGCGCGGAAGCGGCGGCCGAGCGGGACCTGCCAGTCGCGGTAGTCGATGACGGCGCCGCTCGCGCTCGCGGTGTTGCGCAGGTACTCGGGCGTCACGCTCAGCGCGTCCAGCAGGGCGCGCTTGTCCCGCGTGTAGAAGGCGTTGCAGTCGAAGTTGGTGAGCAACCACTTGTGGGGGTTGAAGGCAAACGAGTCCGTCACCTCCACGCCGTCCAAAAGCGCACGGTGCTCGGGGCAGACGAGCGCGGCGCCCGCCCACGCGGCGTCGACGTGGAGCCAGCCGCCCGAAGCGGTGACGCCCGTGCGTTCCATGACGGCGCTCACGGCGCGCACGGGGTCGAAAGCGCCGGAGGACGTAGTACCCAGGCTCGCGCAGACGAAGAAGGGGCGGCGGCCGGCGGCCAGGTCCTCGCGGATGGCGCGCTCCAGCACCTCGGGGCGGAGGGCCTGGTGGGCATCGGTTTCAATCTGGCGCACGTGCACCGTGTCGTCCGCGCCCCGGGCGACGCCGCAGAGCATGGCGGCCTTGAGCACGGACGAGTGGGCCTGCGTGGAGGAGTACGCCACCCACTGGGAGTCCGCGGGAGCGCCGTGGCGGCGGACGCGCTCGCGGGCGGCGACCATGGCGACGAGGGTGGCTTCGCTGGCGGTGCCCTGGATGACGCCGCCACCGGTGGCGGAGGTGGAACGGAAGGACGCGGGCAGGGCGATGAGCTCGGCGAGCCAGTCCAGCACCCGGGTCTCCATCTCCGTGGCCGCGGGACTGGTGGACCAGAGCATGCCCTGCACGCCGAGGCCGGCGGAGAGGAGCTCGCCGAGAACGGCCGGGCCGGAGGCGTTGGCGGGGAAGTAGGCGAAGAAGGAGGGGGACTGCCAGTGCGTCAGCCCCGGGAGCACGACATCCTCGAGGTCGCGGAAGATGGCGTCCCAGCCCTGCTCACCGTTCAGGCCCTCTTCCGGGGGATGCGCGGGGAGCTTCGAGGCGATTGCGCCCGGACTGACTTGCGAGCGGACGGGGAAGGACTCCAGGCGGGACCAGTAGTCGGCAATCCAGTCGACCATCTTGTGCCCGAGCTTCCGGAACTCCTCCGGGCTCAGATGGGGAACCGCTTCGTCACCGTCACGCGCGTCGTGGCTCATGCGCGCGGTTCCTCCCATGGGTGGCGCGGAGCTTCAAGCGCCGGGTGCGGGCTACTCGGGGTCGAGGGCCCAGGTGCCTTCTTCCCAGCGCTTCAGGCACTGCTGGGCCTCGAATGGCACCATGCCGTCCCCCTTCGCCGCCTCCTCCAGAACAGCCTTTGCCTCGACGGTGCAATAGCGAAGCAGATGTGCCGCGGCCATGACCCGCACGTCCATGCGTGGATGTTTGAGCAGCACGGCGAGCGCATCCCGTCCTGTGTCCCCCAGAGTCAGGAGCTTGTCGACCGCGGCACCGTACTTTCGGGCGTGCTTGTTCCCGGTCCTGGCATCTCCTCGCCAGATGGCCTCGGTCTGGGCGGCGACGTTGAGAGCGAACTCCTCCGCGAGTTCCTGCAACTTCATCTGCAGAGTCCCTTCCGGATGTTCTCGATCGCAAGCAGCCCGAAATCGCGCTGCGCCTCATAGGACTGCTTGCTGAGCCACTGCGGGCGCCCGACTTCGGGCCGCGTCACTCCAGAAGGACGAGTCCCTCAAGTCAAGGCAGCAGCAGGCCTCCCAGGGCCACAATCCATGCGCCTCGACGACAAGACGCGCGAGTCCATCACCCGCGCGACCCACTCCACCTCAGCTCCGACGGCGCCGGGCCCGCGTCAGCCCCAGTACACCCAGCAGCGCGAAGGCCACGAACGGCGCGCCACCGGCACTGCTGCAACCCACCTCACTGCTCAGCTCCTCACCCGACGGAATGCCCGTTGCCGGAGGCGGCACGCTCGAACCCGGCGGCGTCTCCGTCTCCGGAGCCTCCTCCACCGGCTCCTCCGGAGAGCCCGCGTCCACGGCAGGCGTCCCCGCATCCACGACCGGCGTCCCCGCATCCACGACCGGCGTCCCCGCATCCACGACCGGAGTCCCCGCATCCACCGGCGGCGGAACATCCAGCGCAATCACATCCGCCAGCGTCGTCGCCTGCACGAACCCGTCATGGTAGACGACGCCCACCGGCTGCACCGTGTCACTCCGATACAGGCCCAGCTTCAGGTAGTTCTTCTGCCCCGAGTACATCGTCACCGCGCCGCGCTTGGACAGCACGAGCTCCTTGTTGTGCCACAGCTCGACAAAGCCCGTGTTCGCGGTGGCGCCCCACTTCGCGTGCAGGATGAACTCGTGCCACACGCCGCGGACCAGCTTCGTCTTCCACGGCACCTCGCCCGTGCCGTTCAGCGCCATGCGAATCTCCTCGCCGCGCGCGTAGAACTCCACCGGCGGCGAGCCGCAGCACCCGTCATGGTGCCACTGCGTGAAGAGCTGCCACGTGTCCACGCTCGGGAAGTCCGTCGCGAACATCACCTTCCAGCGGTAGTAGTACTCCGAGCCCACCGCCTCCTTGCCCTGGTACACCAGCTCGTTCCGATTCCCACTGGCGTTGATGGGGTCATCCCCCTGCTTCACCGTCACCTTCAGCGCGTACTTCCCTTCCGCCACCGGAGACGTCACCACCTGAAGCCGGTCCGCGCTCACCATCTGCGTGCCGGAGTACTGCGAGCGGTCCCCCGTCTCGAAGTCACCGCGCCAGACAATTCCTGCCGACGCCAACCCGGGGACCAACCACATCGCAAGCCAGACGGGGAAGAGAGCTTTCAATGATGTGCCCTTGAGAAAGTTTGACAGCAAACGAGTGACACACCGTACCGCAAGGCATTCCGCGCTTCATTCCGCCGGCAATTCCTTCCCACCTGCCTGACAACAGGGCAGACAGCCGAACAGGCCCTCGAAGGCTGTGAAACATGTTTCACCCTGGCGCGCTCCGCGTGGCCCTCCAGGCGAGCGGGCCTGCGTGACGCAGTGCGCAAGTCGACGAGGCGGGCAACCAGGAGGCTGACTGCCGGCAGGCGTGGTGTATGGTCCCCACCCTTCCGGCACCCCCTCTGAAGGGGGCGTCCCCGGTGCACCCATGCTTGTCCTGCGTGACGTCCAGAAGACCGACCTGGCCGGCCTCAAACGGCTTGCCGCCGTGCTCAACACGGTGAACCTGCCGAACAACGAGGAGACGCTCGAAGCCATCATCGACAAGTCGGTGAAGAGCTTCGCGGGAAAGGTGAAGAACCCCTTCAACCGCGAGTACCTCTTCGTCCTGGAGGACGTGCGCAACAACCTCATCATCGGCACGTCGATGATCATCGCGCAGCACGGGACGTACGAGGCGCCGCACATCTACTACGAGGTGAGCGAGCGCGAGCACTACTCCGCGTCCCTCGAGCGGCACCTGCGCCACAAGGTGCTCTCCATCGCCTACAACTACGAGGGCCCCACCGAAATCGGCGGCCTCGTCGTGGACCCGCCCTACCGCGCCACGCCGGACAAGCCCGGCAAGCAACTGTCGTACGTGCGCTTCCTCTTCATCGCCATGCACCGGCGCATCTTCCGTCCGCGCGTGCTGGCGGAATTGCTCCCGCCGCTGCTGCCGGACGGGCGCAGCCTGCTGTGGGAGGCGTGCGGCAAGAAGTTCACCGGCCTCACCTACCAGGAGGCGGACCGCCTCAGCCGGCAGAACAAGGAGTTCATCAAGGAGCTGTTCCCCTCCTCGGACATCTACGCGTCGCTCTTCCCGGACCGCGTGCAGAAGGTGCTGGGCGAGGTGGGCCCCCAGACGCGCGGCGTGCAGCGCATGCTGGAGCGCGTCGGCTTCAAGTATGTGGAGCGCATCGACCCGTTCGACGGCGGCCCCCACTTCGAGGCCAACACCGCCGACATCTCCCTGGTGCGCAAGTACCGCACCGTGAAGCTGGCCGACGAGGACTTCGAGATGGAGGGAGACGACGTGCTCGTCGCCTTCGAGCGTGACTCGGGCCGCAACCGCTTCCGCTCCGTGCGCTGCCAGGCCCGCCTGGACAACACCGTGGCCTACCTGCCTGCTCGCGCCAAGGAAATCCTCGGCGCGGAGGCCGGGGCAAAGCTGTCGCTCATCCCCTTCGAGTAGCCGGCAGTCACCTCACGGCCGGCGCACCACCCGGTGCGCCCCGCGCAGCAACTCCAGCCAGCGCCGTCCCGCTTCCAGTGCCGGCCCTCGCGCGTCCTCCAGCGCGAGCGGCAGGTGCGTGTCCGGCCTCACGGCGTCCAGCGAGGTGGGGTCCAGGTCCAGCGTTGCGCCCTTCGCCAGTGCCACGCGCACCCACGCGTGGGGCCTCGCGGGACCGCCGTCCACCACCAGCAGGCCGTGGACGAGCGCCACCGTGACGCCGCGCTCCCTCGCCCCCGCGGCGAAGCGCAGCGCATGCGCGAGACAGCCGCCCGCCTCGCCCTCTCCATTCTCCTTCCAATCCGCGGCCCCGGGCGCCTTGTCGATGAAGGCCGCGTGGACTCGCGCCGCCAGCGCTCTGGCGGCGCCTGCCTCCCAGGGCGTCATGCCGTCCAGTCGCGAGGGGACTTCCAGCGGAGGCTCCAGCACCAGCGCTCCCCGCGTGCCCTCCACCGGCAGCCCCTGCGCGAAGAGCTCGGGAGGTGAGCGGAGCTTCGTGCCGGGCGCCGCCACGGTGAAGCGGGAGTCGCCCACGTCCAGCACCTCCAGCAGGCCCTGCGCGGAGTAGCTCGCGCGGAAGGGCGTGCCCAGCAGGGTGCCCTCCACCCGCGAGCCCTCCACCCGCGAGCCCTCCACCCGCGTGACACAGTGCGGGCCCTCGGCTCCGGAGAGCTCCTCTCGCGCCACCACGCAGCCCACGGACGGCGGGCCGCGCCAGAGCCACAGGGCCTGGGGGAAGACTTCCGTGGCCTGCTCTCGCGTCGAACCCGCCTCTCGCGCGCCGGAGCCCCTCACCCGCCCCGCCCCATCCACCTCCAGCGTCACCTCGCGCCGACGCTCGCCCGGCTGGCCGTCGCGCGTGTGCAGGTGCCGGCTCGCATACGTGAAGCGCCCCGGCTCCCGCGTCAGCGTCACCGTCCCCACGGGCACGCCCCTCCAGGCGAAGACGAAGCGCGCCTCTTCACGGGAGGGAGGAGACCCGCCCACCTCGCCAGGGTTCGCGGGCTTCACAGGGAGAGCAAGGAACAGGAAGGCGAGCAGGGCGGCCACGGGCCGAAGTGTGCGGCGTTTTGAGGACCGGCGCGAGAAGGCAGGGTAGCGTTGCCTCCGTTCATGGGCGCCAAACGGTATCTGTTCGCCTTCGGCCTGGCCGCGGGCCTCATCTCCGCGCTCGTCCTGGGGGGACTGCTACGGGCCGTTCACGGCGACGAGCTGCCGAACCCGACGTGGGTCGTGCTCCTCGTCGCCACCCCGGCGCTCTATCTCACCGGCGGCTACTTCGCGTGGTTCCGCTGGGCGGCCCGTCGGCGCCGCGTGCGCCGGCAGGTCATGGCGCGGCTGGCGGAGGGCGACCTCACCACCACCGTCAGCTCCCGCTACGAGGGCCACGAGGACACCCGCCGCCTCATCCTGTCGCTGCGCCGCGCGCTGTCCCAGGTGCAGCGGGTGACGGCCAACCTCCACCGCACCAGCAATGAGGTGAGCGAGCAGGCCCGCATGCTGCTAGAGGCCGCCCGCCGTCAGGGCGGCGCCGTGGAGCGCACCCTGGAAGCCGTCAGCGGCATGGGCGGCAGCCTCCAGGTCGCCGTCAAGCGCGTGCACCAGCTGGAGGTCTTCGCCGTCGACACCACCGGCGCGCTGCTGGAGATGACCGAGCGGCTGGAGCAGGTGGTGGACTCGCTCACGCAGGTCAACAGCTTCGCGCACAACACCAGCGCGCTGATGCAGGCCATGGCCGAGCGGCTCGCCAACATCGCCTCCTCCGGCGACGAGCTGGGCCGCTTCGCCAGCGAGGCCGAGGATTTCGTGGCCGCGGTGGAGGGCGGCATCGACTCCGTGCGCCGCCGCGCCAACGACACGAACCAGCTCGCCATCGCCGTGACGGCCACCGCCGAGCGCGGCGAGGTGCTCGTGGGCGACAGCGTCAAGGGCATGTACCGGGTGGAAGAGACGGTGCGCAAGGCCGCCGAGCTGATGGGGACGCTGGGCAACCGCTCCACCGAGATTGGCCGCATCGTCGACGTCATCCAGGAAATCGCCGACCAGACGAACCTGCTCGCCCTCAACGCCGCCATCATCGCCGCCCAGGCCGGCGAGCACGGGCGCCCCTTCGGCGTCGTCGCCAACGAGATTCGCAACCTCGCCGAGCGCACCACGCGCTCCACGCGCGAAATCGCCGCCATGGTGGCCGGCGTGCGCGACGCGGTGCAGACGGCCGTGACGCTGGTGCAGGAGGGCCGTGAGCAGGCCACCACGGGCGTGGCCCTCGGTGACCGCGCCGCCGAGGCGCTGGTGGAGATTCGCACCATTACCCAGCGCACCTTCACCGCCGTGGAGGCCACGGTGGCCGAGACGCAGCGGCTGGAGGCCCAGGGCACCACCGTCGTGGAGGCCAGCCGCCGCGTCGCCCGGCGCGTGGAGGACGTCACGCGCATGGCGATTGAACAGTCCGGCCATGCCCGCGAGCTGGTGCGCCAGACACACGAGATGGCGCGCGTGGGGCAGAGCGCCTCGCAGAAGGCCGAGGCCCAGGCGCGCACCGGCCGTGACCTGTCCGAGTCCGTGGTGCGGCTGAGCGCGGCCATCGAAGAGCTGCGCTCCGCCAACGTGGTGCTCACCAAGGGCGATGTCTCCATCCGCGAGGAGGTGGCGCAGGTGCGCGAGGACGCACGCCGCGTCATCCGCATTGGCGACGGGCTGACGCGCACGGTGGACCAGTTGGGCCACGAGGCCGTGGGCCTGGAGACGGAGGTGTTCCGCTTCAAGCTGCCCACGCCGCGCGCCGGCGGCACGCTGCGCGTGGGGCTGCACCAGGCGGCGTCGCTGCGCAACCGGCAGGCGGTGGACCCGCTCTTCACCGTGGAGAACCAGGTCTCCGAGCTCACCTCGTGCATCTTCTCCAGCCTCCTGCGGCTGGAGGACGGCGGGCTGGAGCCGGACCTCGCCGAGCGCTGGGACGCGGACCCGTCCGCGCGCCGCTACCGCTTCTACCTGCGCCGCGGCGTCACCTTCCACGACGGTACGCTGCTCACCGCGGGCGACGTGAAGCGCCACCTGGAGCGGCTGCTGGACCCGGCCCTGCGCTCGCCGGACCGCAGCCTGCTGGAGGACGTGGAGGGCGCGCCCGAGTACAGCTCCGGCCTCGCGCGCGAGGTGTCGGGAATCGAAGCGCTCGACGACGGCACGCTCGAAATCCGCCTGCGCGAGCCCAAGGCCTTCTTCCTGCACATCATGGCCCTCACCGCCACGGCGGTGGCCCGGGTGGACTCGAGCGGGCGGCTGGTGGGCACCGGCCCCTTCCGCCTCATGGCGCTGGAGCAGGAGCGCGTCGTGCTGGAGCGCAACCCCTCCTACTGGCGCCCCGGCGGGCCGCTGGTGGACCGGCTGGAGTTCCTGCTCGCCGGCTCGCGGCAGGAGGCCGTGGCGCAGCTGCGGCAGGGGGCGCTGGACATGGTCTCCTTCCTCGCCGCCGAGCACGTGGAGGTGCCGGGACTGGAGTCCCTCCAAATCGTCACCAGCACCACGCCCTCCACGGCCTTCGTGGTGCTCAACCAGCGCGAGGCGCCATTCGACGACGTCCGCGTCCGGCGGGCCCTGCGCGCGGGCATGGACATCCAGGGAATGGTGGACCAGTTCCACCCGGGGGCCCGCATGGCGCGCACCCTCACCCCACCGGAGCTGCTGGACGACGCGGACGTGGGGGCACCGCATGTGCCGGACGTGGCGCTCGCGGAGCAGCTGTTGCGCGACGCGGGCCTGCGCCGGCTGCGGCTCACCCTGCACCACCCCGCCGACCAGGACCCCGCCGCCGAGGACGCGGTGCTCTTCCGCCCGCTGGTGCAGGCGGGCCTGCTGGAGCTGCGGCACGTGCGGATGTCCCAGGAGGAGTACACGGCCCGGGGAAGCGAGGGGAAGCTCCCGGCCTTCCGCAGCCGATGGCTCGCGGACTTCCCGGACCCGGACACGTTCCTCTACTTCCTCCTCAACTCCAACGCGCAGACCGTCTTCCCGCTGGGCTACCGCAACCCGGAGCTGGACCGGATTACGTCGGAGGCGCGCGTGTCCATCGACCCGGGGCTGCGCCAGCAGCTCTACGTGCGCGCGGAGAAGCTCTTCCACGAGGACTGTCCGCTCATCCCGCTGTACCACGAGCGCATCCACGCGGCGGCCATGCCCACCGTGCAGGGCCTGCGGCTGCACCAGACGCCGCCGCAGGTGCGCTTCGAGGACCTCTGGGTGGACCCGGGCGCGGCCTCCTGAATCACCGCGCCTCGCGCCGCGCCCCGTCCGCGCCACCGTGCCGCTGAGGCCAGCCCTGCGTCTCCGCGCTCCCGTCCACCGCGTACGACTCCAGGAGCCACGCGCCCTGGCGTTCCACCACGACGTGCAGCAGGCCGCCCACGAAGGCCGCGCCTGCCACATGCGGCCTTCCGGGTAGCGGGCACATGCCCAGCCGCTCCCCGCGCGCGAAGAGCTGGTACCAGACGCGAGGCCCGTCCGCCTGCTCCGCGGCCGCGAGCACGCCCACCGCGCCGCCATTCACGAGCGTCGCGTCGTGCAGCGTGCCCGGCAGGGCTTCGTCCGGAAGCGCGTCCACCTCCCACTCCAGCTTCCCCGTGGCCGGGTCCACCGCGCGCAGCACCACGCGCTCCTCCTCGGGTGTGCAGGGGACACCGTCCGTGCGGTTGCATGCGCGGGCGAAGAGATAGCCGGGCGTACCCGCCACGGACAACAGCGCCGGCTCCGCCAGCGGCACCAGCGTGCGAGTCCCACCGTCCCAGTCCACCAGCACCGGAGCGCCACCATCCGCGAGGAGTGAGGCGCGGGGCTCCATCATCCCCGTCGCGCCGCCGTCTTCAGCCTCCAGGTGCACGAAGGCCCGCGCGCCCACCAGCAGCGTCCCATCCGCCACCGCCAGCGACGCGCCACCATCCGGCACACCGCCATCCACGAGCGGGGACAGCCACAGCGCCGTGCCACCGTCCGGCTCGACGTCCGCGCGCGCCAGGCGCCCGTCCACCGAGTAGAGAAAGGCCGCGCCCGTCACATCCAGGGCGAGCCGTGCCTCACCGGGCCAGGCCTCCACGGGCGATGCGCGCAGCAGCGTGCCCGCGTCCTCGCGCCCGGCCAGCCACACCAGCCGCGCGGCCTCTGGCGGGGGCAGCGGCACCACACCGCCGTCGCCTCCATCGACACCTGCATCCACCTCCGGCCGCCAGTCCACGTACGCGAGCACGTCTCCCTCGGCCGTGAGCGCCACGCGCCCCGCGCCCGTCCCGCCATGCCACGTCCCCGCATCCAGAGCAGAGGGCGGGCCCATCGACGCCCACGACGCCTCCCACAGCCGCTCGCCATCCCCCACCGGGGCGTAGACCTCCAGCCCCTCCGAGCCCAGCACCACCACGCCCGCGTCCGAGGTGGCCACCAGCGTGCGGGCACCTCCATCCGGGTAGGGAGACTCGAAGCGCAGCAGCCCATTGGCCGTGAAGGAGACGAGCCGGCAGCCCGCATCCCCACCGCACAGCGAGGTGAACAGCGCACCGTCCTGCACGAGCAGCACGGGCCCGCCAGGCTCGCTCACCGGCTCACCGCCGAGCTGCTGCCGGCTCGCGTACTCGAGCTCGCCCGCATCCGGAAGCTCGCACTCGCCATCCTGGCACGTGCCCTCATCCCGGCAGGCGGTGGCGGGCGCGCAGACGGTGCCGTCCGGCGTGGGCACCTTCGTGCAACTGCCACCAATGCAGACATTGGCGTTCTTGCAGTCCAACGGGCCGCAGGGAATGAAGTCCTCGGCATCCACCTCCGTGCAGCCGTCATCACGGTCGCACAGGCCTACCTTGCAGGGGTTGCTCGGCACGGGACACGCCACACGCTCCGTCACGCACCCTTGCGTGAGCGAGCACGAGTCCACCGTGCACGGGTTGTCGTCATTGCACGAGCGCTGGCTGCCCACGCACGCGCCGGCCTCGCAGCGGCCGTTCTCCTGGCAGCGGCTCTCCGGGATGCAGGTGGCTCCGTCCGGCTGGGGCGACTCCACGCACTCGCCGGACTCCACGTCGAAGCGCGCCTGGAGGCACTGCGCGGCGGGACAGGGCTTGGGCCGCACCCCCGTGGCGGTGAGGCGGACGGTCTCCGTGTCACCGCTGCCCTCCAGCACCAGTGAGCCTTCCGCAACTCCGTTGCCCGCGGTGAACACCACCTCCACCGTGGCCGTGCCGCTGCCCGGCACCGTCACCTCCGACGTCGGCACCGAGAAGGGGGCGCCCGCGGAGGCCGTCACCGTGATGCTCGCACGGCCGGTGGCCTGCAGCGTCACCTGCCGGCGCGCCTGCTCGCCCTCCAGCACCCGGCCGAAGTCCACGGACTCCTCCTGCGGACGGAAGCCCTGGCGCGTGCCTTCCAGGCCCGGGTCGCCGCACCGGCAGCCGCCGATGACGACCACCACGAATGCCAAGAGCAGCGGACTCCAGGGGCGGGCGCGGAAGACCATGGGCCCGACTCAAGCGCGCCCGCCGGGGGCACGCAATCCCGACCCGCTGTCCCGTCGCGCCCCGGACTCAGGGCTCCGGCGCGGGAGCACGTTTCCGGGCCAACATGCGCACCAGCACTCCCACCACACCCACCACCACGAGCCCCACCACCGCGTACTGGTAGCGGGTGACGAGCGCCGCCAGTCGCTCCAGGTTGCCGCCCACCGCCGCCCCCAGCGCCAGCACCAGCCCGGTGTGGGCCATGGCGGACAGGGTGCCCAGCAGCATCGCGTTGAAGCGGGGCATCTGCGCGGCCCCCGCAGCGACGAAGATGAGCCCGCGAATGCCGGGCAGGAAACGGTTGGCCAGCAACAGCCACGGCCCGTTGCGCCGCATCCGCGCCTGCACCTGCTCCAGCCGCGCGTGGGTGATGCCGAAGTAGCTCTTCCCGGGGTGGGCGTCGAAGCGCTTCGCCAGCCAGTGGCCCACCCAGTAGTTGATGGCCGCGCCCAGCACGCTGCCCGCCGTCACCACCAGGAAGACGAGCGGCCACGGCTGCGTGCCGCGCACCGCGTACACGCCCCCCAGGAGGGTAATCGTGTCCCCGGGAAAGGGAGGAACGATGTACTCCAGCGCCGCCGCCACGCCCAGCACCAGCAGCCCCAGGGGCCCCAGCGAGGTGATGAGCTGGTCGATGAATTCCACCATCCGCGCGTGAGACCTCCGGGGACCCAGACTTAAGGCCGGAGGGCCTGAAGGGAAAGCGACATCCACGCCGAGCCTGCCAGCGGTGAACAGCGTCAGGCTCGGCCGGACGCCAGGGGCTCCAGCATGGAAGTACAGGCCCGGCAGCGCCGAGCGTCCAGGGGAATGGTCTCCCGGCACTCCGGGCACACCTTCGTCGTGGGCGGCGGAGGCGCCTGCTCCTTGCGGCGCCACAGCGAGCCCACCTTCACCACCACGAGGAACAGCACCATCGCGATGATGAAGAAGTCGAGCAGGGCGCCCAGCAGGTGACCGATGCGCAGTTGCAGCGGGGTAACGGTGACGTTGCGCCAGTCTCCGCCCGGCAGCACCAGCCCCACCACCGGCATCACCAGGTCCGCCACCACCGCGTTGACGATGGCGGTGAACGCGTTGCCGATGACCACTGCCACCGCCAGGTCCACCACGTTGCCCTTCAGCGCAAACGCCTTGAACTCCGAGAGCACGGACACGGAAGGCCCCTCCCGGGAAGCCCGCGCACCGCCGGCGATGGCCGACGGCCCGGCTTCCTCGCGGGCACCCTATCCGGCGGCACGAAGCGGGAGTGCCCTCCCTCCGGGGCGGGTGTCACGTGGTGGTCAGGGCGATTTCGGCTCCACGCTCCAAGGTGATGCACGGAGCCCCTCGCGCCGAGGTAACAGGTGCGCGCCGCCGCACACCTCCGGCTCCGCCGCGCCCACGCGCAGCAAGCGCGCGCTCCCCCAGACACCTTCGCGGTGGCACAGTGGTGGAACAGGGTGGGCGGCCCTCCGTGACACCTCCGCTCGGCGGGAGGCATCCACATGACGACGAGCACCGGAGGCGGGCACGCGGGACATCACCACCACGGGCCCCATCACCCGCCCACCTTCACGTGCAGCGTCTGTCACGGTGAGCGCCCGTCCAGCGAGCGCATGCGCCTGGATGCCCTCCGCGCCGAGCTGTCCCGCTTCATCATCCAGCGCCATCCGGACGCCGCCGCACCCAGCGCCCTCATCTGCCGCGGCTGCCGCGACACCGAGCGCCTCGCCCTCGTCACCGCTCGCCTCGAAGAAGAGCGCGGCCAGCTCACCGCCGTGGAGGCGGACGTGGCGCGGCGCGCGGCCATCCACTCCACGGTCGCCGAGGACCTCGAGCTCGAGTTCTCACGCAACCTCACCCTCGGTCAGCGCGCGGCGGACGCGGTGGCCCGCGTCGGCGGCTCCTGGAGCTTCGTGCTGGGCGGCCTCTTCTTGCTCCTGTGCTGGGTCCTGCTCAACTCGGGCTGGCTCGGAGCGCGCGCCTTCGACCCCTACCCCTTCATCCTCCTCAACCTCGTCCTCTCCTGCGTGGCGGCGCTGCAGGCGCCCATCATCATGATGTCGCAGAACCGCCAGGCCCTCCGCGACAGGCGACAGGCGGACCAGGACTATCGCGTCAACCTCAAGGCCGAGCTCGAAGTGGCCACGCTCCACGAGAAACTCGACCACCTGATGCACATGCAGTGGGAGCGCATGCTGGAGCTCCAGCAGCTCCAACTGGAGCTGCTCACCGAGCGGCTCGGCCACGAGCGTCCGCCGGAGCCGCAACGCTGACTCACGGGGATGCGCGGGGCACGCCACGCCGGGCCCGGAGCCGCAGGTGCACCAGGTAGGCGACGATGGCCACGTTGACGACGATGACGACCACCTTCGCGACCGAGAAGCGGTGCTCCAGGGAGACGAGCTCGGCGGGGATGAGCAGGGCCAGGCTTCCGACGACCACCCACTCGCCCCACGCACTGCCGGAGATGAGCAGCGCACCCTCGATGGCCGTCGACACGCCGTCCACCCACGCCACCGTCCGGGCATCGGTCACGAGCGTCGCCGCACCGTGGGAGCGAAGCCACTCTCCGATGCGATGAAGCAGGGCCCCGCGCTCGGTGAGCGCGTGGATGAGGTGCTCGGTGAAGGCGCCCGCCGTCTCAGGAGCGAGCGTCAGCAGCACCGCCACCCCCAGCACCAGCGCCGATTTGACGACCTTGTACGCGATGATGAGCCGGAGCCCGACGGGCTTCGCAGGGGCCTCCGGTGTGGATGGCGCGAACATGGGGCGCAGCATTCTCCGCGCGGCACTCCCCGGAAAGCGTCGCGAGCACGCAGTGCCACCTTCGTGACGGCTCCGTCACTCCAGCACCAGCGGGAAGATGCGGTGACGTAGCGGGCCGGCACGAAGGCATGGGCCCGTGCTCCTGCCTGCTCGTGGCGCATGAATTTCACGGTGTGGCCCTTCGCGTTCCCACTCATGGAGCAAGAGGGGAGGCACATCCGTCGGCCAGCGCACGCAACACGCGCCGCGGCCTCCCGCACGCGGTGGTCCGCATGACCCACGCTCCCTACCCTCGCCCGAGGCAGTTGGATGGAGGTCGCGGATGCGTGGATGGTGCGGTGGGGTGCTGGTGGGTTGGCTGGCTACGGGATGCGGGGGGATGGTGCCGGAGGAGGGTCTGTCGCGAGAGGACGTGCAGGAGCAGCCGGCCTTCGCTGCCATGGCAGCCGTTGCTCCGGGCACGGCAAGTCGGGTGAAGGTCATCTTCCCGCCGACGCAGATGACTCCGCGCTACGCGGAGGGCCCCAGCTCGCTGGTGGACTTCAAAGGCCGGCTCGCCTTCGCCGCCAACTTCGAGGATGGCAGCCGCGCGCTATGGACGAGTGATGGCACCAGCGCGGGCACCGTCGCGGTGAGGAGCTTTCCCGCGTCGCCGCCGCCCGCCATCAACACCCACGTGGCGCAGCTCACCCCCGTGGGCGAGCGCCTCTTCTTCACCGTGGGCGAGCCCGTCAACGGCAACGAGCTATGGGTGAGTGACTGCACCGCCAGCGGCACCCGGCTCGTCAAGGACGTCACCCCGGGCGCGGAGGACTCGCAGTTGGCGAGCCTCACCGCGCTCGGGAACACACTGACCTTCTTCCGAGCCGTGCCGGGCACGGACTCCACGCCCTCGCGAATGGAAGTGTGGAAGAGCGACGGCACCGCCACCGGCACGGTCCGCATCCGCGACCTGGGGGCGGGAGTCGAGGTCGACTGGCGGACGGCGCGCGCGGGCAATGTGCTCGTCTTCTTCGTCCGGAACGAGGCCGGCAACACCACGGCCTGGAGGACCGACGGCACCAGCGCGGGCACGCAGCCGCTGCGCACGCTCAACACGTCGGGAGGCTACGGGCCCGTGGACGTGAGCAGCGACGGACGGCTGGCGTTCTTCAGCACGTACGACGCGCAGGGCGCCACCCTGGTCTGGAAGACGGACGGCACCCGCGCGGGCACGGTGCACCTCTACACGTTCGTCAACGACGGCCGCTACCCACGGCTGATGACCACGATGGGTGAGTACCTCTACGTCACCCTGTCCAACCCGGTCGACCAGCGGCTCGCCATCTTCCGCCTGCGCCTGGACGGCGAGGGCGGCAAGGAGCACGTCGCCACGCTGTCCAATCCGTACGCGGACCAGCTGGACGCCTTCCCTTCGCTCAGCACCTTCAGCGCCACCGCGGACCGCATCTACTTCGAGCAGTACATCGGCAGCTCAGGCCCCGCGCCGCGCGACACGCAGCTGTGGGTGACGGATGGCACCAAGGCCGGCACGAAGCTCCTGCGCCGGCCGCTCAGCCTCTCCGACGAGTACGGCTCGCCCATCTTCGCCGCGGACTCCAGCCTCGTCTTCTTCGCCGCGTATGACGGCGCCTCGGGCATCGAGCCCTGGGTGACGGACGGCACGGTGGCGGGCACGCGCCTGCTGAAGGACATCTCAACCGGAAGCTCCTATCCGTACGCCTATACCCGCGTGGGCCAGCGGGTGTTCTTCAGCGCCTTCGACGACACGCTGGCCAACCAGCTCTGGAGCGTGCCGCTGCACTCCAGTCCTTGACCGGATGGGGGTCCCCGGTAACGTCCGGGGACTCCATGCCGACCGACATCGCTCCCACCGTCCTCCTCCTGCCGGGCCTCTACAACTCGGGGCCCGAGCACTGGCAGACCCACTGGGAGCGGGAGCGGAAGGACTGTCAGCGCGTCGAGCAGGCGGAGTGGAACACGCCCCGGCGCGAGGACTGGGTCGCCACGCTGGAGCGCGCCATCACGGGCGCCCAGCGGCCCGTGGTGCTCGCGGCCCACAGCCTCGCGTGCATCCTGGTGGCGTCCTGGGCCGCGGTCCATCCCGCGAGTACCGGCAAGGTCCACGGCGCGCTGCTCGTCGCGCCCAGTGACACCGAGGCTCCCGACTTCCCCCCGGGAACCGTGGGCTTCGCGCCCATGCCGCGCTCGCGGCTGCCGTTTCCCTCGCTCGTCGTGGCGAGCACCGATGACAACTACATCACGATGGCGCGTGTCACCGGCCTCGCCGCGGACTGGGGCGCCCGGCTGGTGAATGTCGGCGCGAAGGGCCACCTGGGCAGCGCGGCGAAGCTGGGCTCGTGGCTCGAAGGTCAGGCCCTGCTGGAAGAGTTGCTGCGGAGCGCCTGAGCCGCGCTCACGAGGCGGTGGGCTCGGGGCGCGGCATCACCGTGCCGCCGTACTGCGTGGCCGCCAGCGTTCCGCACGCCGCGCCAATCTCCTTGCCGCCCGAGTACCGCCGCGCCACCGGCGACTTCAGAATCTGCAGGTGGTCCCGGAAGGCGCTCAGCTCCTCGGGCGTGGGCGGCAGGTACTTCCCCGTCGGGTCCGTCACGTCGATGAGGTCCACCTTGATGGGGATGCCCTCGAAGGCCACCTTCAGCGCCTCCGCGTCCTCGAGCCCCAGGTTGAAGCCGCTGATGGCCACGTACGCAATCATGGCCCGCTCGCGCCGCGCGGTGCTGTACTCGCGGATGGCCTCAATCAGCTCCGGCAGCGGGTGCGTCTTCTCAATCGGGAGCACCTGCGCGCGCTTCTCCGGAATCGCGCTCGTCACGGAGAAGGCCAGCCGGTACGGGTGGCCCTCGCGCGTGTAGCGGCGGATGGCCGGCACGTGGCCCGCGGTGGAGAAGGTAATCGCCTCGCCGGAGATGGAGAACCCGGCCGGATTGCGCAGGATGTCCGCCGCGCGCAGCGTCTCCTTGTAGTTCAGGAGCGGCTCGCCCATCCCCATGAACACCACGCCGCGCACCGGCCGGTCCGCCTCCGCGCGCACCTGGAGCACCTGGTCCAATATCTCCCACGTCTGGAGGTTGCGCTTGAAGCCCAGCTTCCCCGTCATGCAGAAGTCGCAGGCCAGCGCACACCCCACCTGGCTGGACACGCAGATGACGTACTTCTCGTCGAAGATGGGGATGCGGACGGCTTCCACCCGCCCGCCCAGCGGCGAGTCGAAGAGGTACTTCACGAAGCCGTCGTCCGCCTTGCGCCGCTCCACCACCTGCAGCGTCGGCAGCTCCGCGTGCTCTCGCAGGTAGTCACCGACACGGCGCGGGACCTGGCGGGCCCCGGCCACGTCCTCCACCGTCCTGGCCCCATGGGCGAAGACGGCCGCGAACACCTTGCGGACGGCGGCGGGCGACGGGGTGAGCGGGGCCAGCGCGGCCTCCAGCTCCGGGAGCGACAGTTGCTTCAGGTTCACGAGGCGGACTTGATCTTGGAGCGAAGGTACTCGGTCAGCTTCTCGGAGACTTCCTTCGGCATCTTCGCCGCCAGGGCCTTCTTGCACAGCCCGGGCGTCGCCTTGTACGTGCGCAGGAAGTCCACGCAGGGGCTGCACCCGCGCAGGTGTTCTTTCAGATGCTGTGCCTCCTCGGCGGACATCTCGCCATCGAGGAATTCCAGCAGGAGGTTGATCGAATCCTTGCAATTATACATCCGAACCTCGGCTGGCTGCGGCGCGCCCTTGTCCCTTTCGAAGATGCCGAGCGCTTCGTCGCGTTTCACACCCCGCGACTGTCCCGGTTGTAGAAATCATCGATGGCTTCACGGAGCGCGAGCCGGGCACGGTGCAGGCGGCTCTTGATGGCGGGGATGGAATCCCCCGTCACCTCTGCGATCTGTTCGTAACTGAGGCCGTCCACGTCTTTCAAGAGGAAGACCTCCCGGTACCCCTGCGGAAGCTGCTCGGTCGCCTGCTGGATGGCGGTTCCCAGCTCGGCGTCCAGGGCCTTCTCCTCGGCGTCCCGGCTCCAGTCGGAGATGGGGTACTCGGCCAGGGAGCCCCGCTCGGTGAACTCCGGGCCCTGGAGCTCCTGCTCGGCCGCCTGGGCCACCCGGCGGTGGCGCAGACGCATGAGCGCGTGGTTGGCGGCAATGCGGTGCACCCAGGACCCGAAGGCGGCATCCCCCCGGAAATCCTTGAGGTGTTGGTAGGCGGACAGGAAGGTATCCTGGGTGATTTCCGCGGCGTCGGCCTCGGAGCGCGTCATGCGCAGGGCCAGGCCGTACACCTTGTCCCGGTGGGCATCCACCAGGGCCTCGAAGGCGGAAACGTCCCCATCCTGTGCCCTCTCGAGGAGCTGTCGGTCCTCTTCCCTGGCGGCCTCGTCGGACATGGCGGGGCGCACCCAACCAGCCGCGGCGGCTTCCGTCAAGGCTGCTTGCGCGCTCCCTTGGGGGGCCGGCTGACGTGTTGACTGTCCCGGACCCACAGCCGGAAGGGCTCCGCCGCCCACACCCCGGCGTAGTCCACGCCGATGCGGGGCCCCCGCGCCACCCGGGCCTCCGGCACGGGCTCCCCGGGCAACAGGTGCAGCGCGGGGGAGAACAGCTCCAAGCGGTTGTGCGCCTTGGTGAGGCCCAGGGCCTTGCACACCCGCCCGGGCCCGTCCGTGCGCTCCTTTTCGGCCAGCCCCTCCACGGGCTCCACCGCCCGCACCAGCACCGCCGCGCCCACCCCGACGGCATCCGTCACCACGTTGAAGCAATTGTGCATGCCGTAGATGAGGTAGACGTAGGCCCGCCCCGGCGGCCCGAACATGACCTCCGTGCGCGGGGTGACGCCCTTGGCGGCATGGCACGCCAGGTCATGCTCGCCGATGTAGGCCTCCGTCTCGACGATGCGCCCCACCCGCTTCACCCCGCCTCCCTCCACCACCAGCAGGGTGCCGAGCAGCTCGCGGGCGACGGTGAGCGCGGGCCGCGCGTAGAAGGACTCCGGAAGACAGTTCACGTTCGGATAGTACCCGGGGCCAGCTGGCGGCGCCGCCTGGAGTCTGTTCCGTCAGGCAGCGGAGCCCCCGCGCACTCCTCGGTGTCGGAGCAGTTCACACCGGCGCGGGGCTGGGGCAGATTGCGCCGCACCATGTCCACACCTGGCCGGCTCTCCGGTCTCCTGCTTCCGCTCTTCTCGCTCCGCTCGCAGACGGATTTCGGCATTGGCGACTTCGGCGCCATGGACGGCCTCTTCGCCTGGATGAAGGCCGCGCGCCAGCGCCTGCTGATGGTGCTCCCGCTGCTGCCCACCGCGCCGGGCGACCCGTCGCCCTACTCCACCCGCTCGGCCTTCGGCCTCAACCCACTCTTCATCGACCTGCAGAAGCTGCCGGAGTTCACCGCCTCCGGTGGCGAGGCCGCCCTCTCCGGGGAGCAGCGCCAGAAGCTCGCCGAGGCCCGCGCCGCCCCGCGCGTGCGCTACGACCTGGTCTTCCCGCTCAAGGACGCCGCCTTCGCGCGCGCCTTCGACACCTTCGAAGCGCAGCACTGGGGCCCCCAGTCCGAGCGCGCGAAGGCCTTCCGCCTGTGGCGCGACGCCCAGGGTGAGTGGCTGGAGAGCTATGCCCTCTTCACCGCCATCAGCGAGCAGGAGGACCGCCGGCCCTGGTGGGAGTGGCCGGAGGGCCTGAAGCACCGCCAGCCGGAAGCGCTGGCCGCGAAGTCGAAGGAACTGGAGCGCCGGGTGCGCTACCACGCGTGGCTGCAGTGGGTGGCGGAGACGCAGTGGGACGCGGTGCGCGAGCAGGCGAAGTCGCGCGGCGTGCTCTTGTGCGGCGACGAGCCCTTCATCATCGGCCAGGACAGCGCGGACTGCTGGGCCCACCCGGACATCCTCCGGCGCGACGCGCGCCTGGGCGTGCCCCCGGACGACTTCTCCGCCACCGGCCAGGACTGGGGCCTGCCCTACTTCGACTTCGCCGCCATGGAGAAGGACGACTACGCGTGGCTGAAGAAGCGCGCGAAGAAGGCGGCCAGCTACTACGACCTGCGCCGCGTGGACCACGCGGTGGGCTACTTCCGCCAGTGGATTCGCGACGAGCAGACGCCCACCGGCCGCTTCGTCCCTCCGGATGAGGAGAGCCACAAGCGCCTGGGCGAGAAGCACTTCCGCCTGCTGTCGGAAGGCGCCGGCATCGTCGCCGAGGACCTGGGCGTGATTCCGCCCTTCGTGCGCCGCATCCTCGCGGACCTGAAGCTGCCGGGCTACCGGGTGATGCGCTGGGAGCGCGACGACAACACCTACCGGGACCCGCACCAGTTCCCCGCGGTGTCCCTCGTCACCACGGGCACCCACGACACGGACACCGTCGCCGAGTGGTGGGAGGGTGCCCGCGACGACGAGCGCCAGGCCGCCGCCCGCGCATGGCCGGAGCTGAACGGCGTGCCCGTCACCCGCGAGTTCACCCCGGAGGTCCACCGCGCCATGCTGGCCGCGTCGCTCAACTCCGGCAGTGATTTGTGCGTGCTGCCCTGGCAGGACATCCTCGGCACGAGGGACCGCATCAACCTGCCCGGCTCCATGAGCGACTCGAACTGGGCCTACCGCATCCGCCAGGACGCGGACGCGCTGCTGAAGGACGAGGAGTCCCGCGGCGCCGCCGAGCGCCTGGCCTGGCTCACCGCCTCCGCGCGGCGCTAGAGGGACGACTCCTCCCACCGGACGACCTCCGCGAGGAGGTCTCCGCCGGGAAGGCGCTGGCGACGAGGACCTCGCGCCCCGGAGCACACGTTCCGGGCGCCGGGGCCCCTTCACTTCAGTCGATGCACTTCACCTGGCCGGGGAAGCCGTCGAACACGGCGCACCGGCGGTTGGAGTTGGCGCACTCCAGGCGCTCGCAGACGTCGTCGTAGACGCACAGCGGGGGCGAGCGGCCGAACTCCAGGAAGATTTCGGCGCACAGCTGGTACGGGTCCTCGCAGCCGAACGAGCCGCAGTAGGCCGCGTCCGCGAAGCTCTCGCCCTCCTTCAGCTTCACCACCTCGTCATCGTCCACGCCGCACGCGGAGCCGAACAGCGCCAGCGCGGAGAACCCCAGAACTCTCATTCGCCAGGACAGGGACATAGGGTGCCAATCTTGCGCACCTCGGACCGTCTTGCACGTGTCGCTGTATTACGAGGGGTTGTCTGCGCGAGACACCGGACACTGTTGACTCCGCGCAGGTCTCGGAATGCGACAGTGGGGCGAATTTCCGTTGGGAAGGGGAGAGTCAGCGGCGCGCACAGGGATTAAGAACGCCCTCCGTGGCCGCCGCCCATCCCCGAACCCTCCGCCTCGCCACCACTGCCGCGCTCCTGCTGCTGGCCGCCTGTGCCACCACGCAGGAGCGCCCTTCCGGCCCCAAGGTCAATGACCTGAACATCGAGGGCACGAAGGCGGTCGCCGAGGGCGACATCAAGGAACGCATCCTCACCACGGAGACACCCTGGTGGGGCTTCTGGCCCTTCGGCGGGCCGCGCTACTTCGACGCCAATGCCTGGCAGGCGGACCTGCGCCGCATCCAGCGCTACTACCAGGCGCAGGGCTTCTACGCGGCGGAGGTCCTCTCCAGCGAGGTGAAGCCGGAGGGGGCCAACGCGGTCTCCCTCCAGGTGAAGGTGAAGGAGGGCGAGCCCACCCACATCACCGACATCCAGGTAACGGGCCTGGACACGCTGCCTCGGGAGTTCCAGGAGGAACACCGCGCCCGGGTGATGACGGACCTCCCCATCAAGAAGGGGGACATCTTCCGCGAGGAGACCTGGGAGGAGACGAAGGGCCTGGTCCAGGACCGGCTGCGGGAGTTGGGCTACGCGGAGGCGGAGGCCGGCGGCGAGGTGCGGGTGGACCTGGCCACGAAAGAGGCCACGGTGGACCTGCGCATCGTTCCGGGCCTGCGCTACCGCTTCGGCAACACCTTCGTCGCCACGGACGCCAACCCCCAGGTGCCGCCGCGACGCATCATCGAGCAGGTGCAGGGCAGCCTGAAGAAGGGGGACTGGTACAGCGAGACGGCGCTGGCCGAGGCCCAGGCGCGCGTGTTCCGCATGGGTGTGTTCGGCGCGGTGAAGGTGAACCGCGGGGCGCCGGACCGGGAGTCCGGCACGGTGCCGGTGGTGGTGGACGTGCGGGAGTCGCCCTTCCGCTCAGTGCGGCTGGGCGGCGGCCTCGGCATCGACGCCGCGCGGCAGGAGGCGCGCGTGCTGGGCGAGTGGACGCACCGCAACTTCCGGGGTGGCCTGCGCCGCTTCACCGTGCGCGGCCGCCTGGGCTACGCCTTCATCCCCAACGTCTTCAACCGCAGCAAGGCCGGCCCCGTCTTCGAAGTCACCACCGAGTTCGAGCAGCCGCGCTTCCTCTTCCGTGACTTGCGCCTGCAGACCTCGCTCACCGCCGAGCGCGGCCTGGAGCAGGCGTACGACTTCTGGGGCGGGAAGCTCCAGGCGGGCGTCATCTGGCAGCCGCACCCCAGCTTCTCCATCTTCCCCTCGTACAACCTCCAGGTGTACCGGCTCACCGGGCGCGTCAGCGCGGACGCGGCGGTGCCGCCCATCGTCCTGGGCTGCCCGAACAACGTCACCCAGTGCGACGTGGCGCTGAGCTTCCTGGAGGTGGCCTTCGCCTGGGACCGCCGGGACGACCCCATTGAACCCCGCGACGGCTACTACCTGGCGCTGTCCGTGCAGAAGGGCGGTGGCCCCTTTTTCGGCGACTACACCTACGTGCGCCTGCTGCCGGACGTGCGCTTCTTCCGGCCCCTGGACGAGGACAAGCGGCTCGTCCTCGGGCTGAAGCTACGGATGGGGACGCTGAACCCGGCAGGCAACGGGCAGAGCTCCGTCGTCACCCGCTTCTTCTCCGGCGGCGCCACCGCCATGCGCGGATTCAACGGCCAGCGCCTGTCCCCCATGGCCGCCCTGCCCGAGACGGTGGACGAGCCCATTGGAGGCGGCCAGTCCACCACCGTGCTGTCGCAGAACGAGCAGTGGGACACCGTGCCGGTGGGCGGCAACAGCCTCTTCGAGAGCTCGCTGGAGGTGCGCTACCAGTTCACCGAGAGCCTCGTGGTGGCGGCCTTCTATGACTCCGGCCTGGTGGGGATTGCGGACTTCAGTTCGACCGGCAGTCCCAAACTGTTCGGTCCCGACCACTACCACGCGCTGGGACTGGGGCTTCGCTACCTCACCGTCGTCGGGCCCGTGCGGCTGGACATCGCGCGGCGGTTGAACATCGGCAGGGGATTGCCCGTCACCACCCCGGGGTACATCTATCCCGAATCCGGAGGCTGCTTCGGCATTGGCAGCAGCTGGAGCACCACCGGTCCGAGGACTCGCGGAGCTACGTTCGCTGGCGCCCCGGACGGCCTGTGCGCGCTGCACCTGTCGATTGGAGAGGCGTTTTGAGCGACCGGAAGCGCTGGGGACGCAGGCTGCTGTGGGGGCTCGGCGGCCTCATGGCGGTGCTCGTGCTCGCGGTGGTGGGCGCGCTCGTCTTCCTCACCAGCGCCAGCGGGGAGGCCTGGCTCGTCCGCAAGGGCGTGGCGCTGGCGAACGAGCAGCTCTCCGGCCGCCTGGAGCTGGGCGGCCTGGACCTGTGGCCGGGCGGCGCCGTCCTCACGGACCTGAAGCTGTATGACCCGGAGGGCGAGCTGGTGGCGGAGATTGCCCGCGTGGAGGCGCGCCTCGGCCTGAGCCAGCTGGTGCGCCAGCACGTGGACCTCTCGCTGGCGAAGGTGGAGCGCCCGCGCCTGTACCTCGCGCAGGACGAGCGCGGCCTCAACCTGTCCCGCGCGCTGGAGCCCCGCGAGCCCAAGCCCGAGGAGCCCCCGAAGGGCCGGGGCACGCTGAAGCTGGACATCCACGAGCTGGTGCTGGAGGACGGCTACGTCGACTTCCGGCAGGAAGTGGAGGACGGCCCCGAGCGCAACCTCCGGTTGGAGGACTTCGACGCGAAGGGCACCGCCAGCTACGCGGCGGCGACGCAGGGCCTCAGCGCCACCCTGGACGCCACCGGCGGACTCGCGCTCCCCGTGTCCGGCCCGGTGCGCCTGACGCTGAAGGGCGGCGGCGAGGAGGGCGCGCTCCAGGCGGACGTGGGCCTGGAGGCCGCGGGGCTGGTGCTGGACGCGAGCGGCAACGTGAAGCTGCCGCCGGAGACTCCTCCGGGTCAGCCCGAGGGGACGCTGAAGGGACAGGTGACGGTGCGCCGCCTCGTGGCGCCTCCGGAGCTCCTCAAGGGCTTCGTGCCCACGTATCCCCTGCTCGTGCCCGTGTCGCTGGAGGGCACGGCCAGCCTGGACGGGGACCTGGTGCGCGCGGACGCGCGGGCACAAGCGGCGGACGCGAAGCTGGAGCTGAAGGGCGACCTGGACCTGGAGCACCTGCGCACCAGCGGCTTCACCGCGAAGGCCCGGGACGTGGACCTGTCGCAACTGGTGGCCGAGGGCCCGAAGACGAACGTCCAGGCGGACCTCGTCGCGAAGGGCGGCGGCACCCGCCTGGAGACGCTGGACGGCGAGGTGGACCTCACCGTCTCCCCATCCGAGTACCAGGGCCAGCCCCTGGGCCCGGTGGAGCTGGAGGCCAGCGCGAAGAACGGCCAGTACACGCTGTCGCGGCTCCTGGTGCTGGTGCCGGGCGCCTCGCTGCGCGCGAAGGGCCAGGGCACCCAGGAGAAGATGCGGGTGGACGGCGGCTTCACCGCGGGCAACCTGGCCCTGCTGTCCCAGACGCTGACGAAGCTGCTGCCGGGCACGGTGGCGCCCATGGCGGGCAGCGGCACGCTGGACTTCGTCGTGGAGGGCCCGCTGCGCACGCCGGGGCTGGAGGCGCACGGCAGCTTCGCCTCGCTGGCGTATGGCCCCGACCTGGCGCTGAAGGATTTGTCCGTGAAGGCGGAGCTGCCGGACGTCACCCGGCCGCTGGACACGGACGCCTCGGTGGTGGTGGCCGAGCTGCGCACGAGCGGGCGCACCTTCAAGGACCTGGCGGCCACCGTCGCCACGCGCGAGCGGAAGCTGGACGCCTCCGTGCGCGTGCAGGGTGATGCGCAGCTGGGCCTCGCCTGGGCGGACTGGTGGACGAGGACGGCCAGGGGCTCGCGGTGGACGCGCTGTCGCTGTCCTGGCCGGAGGCCACCTGGAAGCTCCAGCGCCCCACGCACGTGGGCTTCGGCGGAGGCCGGGTGGAGGTGGAGCCCGCGCTGACGCTCACCTCCGGCCCGCAGTCGCTGTCGCTGCGCGGCGCGAAGGAGGGCGAGCAGGTGACGGCGCGCGTGGAGCTGGGCGCGTTCGATTTGACGAAGCTGCCGCACGCCTTCGTCCCCGAGTCGCTCGGCCTGGGTGGCACGGTGACGGGCCACGTGGCCGCGCGCGGACGGCTGCCACGTCCGAACGCGGAGGCGAACCTGCGCTGGGAAGACGGGCGCGTGCAGGGCTATGAGGGCCTCCACGCGGAGGTGGACGCGCGCTACGTGAAGGACCGCGCCACCGGGAAGCTGTCCGCGAGCCTGCCCGTGGCGAAGCTCTCGGCGGACTTCGACGTGCCGGTGCAGGGCGTGCTGAAGCGCCGCCGTGACGCGATGTCCCTCAAGGTGAACCTGCAGGACCTGGACGTCGCCCGGGCCATGGAGCTGGCGAAGCAGCCGAAAGGCGCGAGCGGCCACCTCTCCGGGACGCTGGCGGTGGTGGGCCCGGCGCGCGAGCCGAAGCTGGACTTCGTCCTGCGCGGCAGGGACATGAGCTACCAGGTGCCTCCTCCGGGTTTCTCGCTGAAGCAGCCGCTGGCCTTCGAGCTGCGCGCCGCGTCCGATGCGAAGGACGGCACGCTGGACGCGCGCCTGGACCTGCAAGGGCTCGCCTCGCAGGCGTACGTCGCGCTGCGCACGCCCTTCACGATGGGCGGGTTGCTGGCGAAGCCGCCCACGCCCGAAGAGGCGCTGAGCGCGGCGGTGGAATTGGAGGCCCGCGTGGCGGACCTGCCCCTCACGTTGCTCGAGGGGATGCAGGGCGTGGAGAAGCCGGATGGCAAGGTGTCCGCACAGGTGGACATCCGGGGCTCGGTGCTGGTGCCCCAGGGCCAGCTGGCCGTGCAGGTGGCGGGGGCGACCGCCAACGGCATTCCTCCGCAGAACGGCCAGCTCACCGTGACGGGGGGAGAGAAGGACGTGAAGGTGGTGCTGGCGGTGCAGCGCCAGGAAGGGCCGCTGGCGCAATTGGAGGCCACGCTGCTGGCGCCCCTGGGCGCGCTGCAGGACCGCGAAGTCTATGGCCGCATCCCCTTCCGCATCCGCGGCCGGCTGATGCCGGTGTCCATCCAGGAGCTGCCCGGCCTGGCCCGCGCCCGCGCCTCGGACCTGCCGCCCACGCCGGGCACCCACTCGCAGGGCCTGCAGGGGGTGCTGGCAATGGAGGTGGCCGCGCGCGGCACGCTGGACACGCCCGAGGTGGACCTCACGGCGGGCGTGCAGAAGCTGGGCGTGGGCACCCTGGGGCTGGGGCAGGCGCGCCTGCACTACACGTACAAGGGCATCCGCTCCGCCTTCGACGCGATGCTCACCGCGCCGGCGGGCGGCACGATGATGGTGACGGGCGGCGTGGACCTGGACGTGTCGCTGCCCGCCTTCGAGAAGGGCCTGCAGTACACGCGCGCGCCGCTGGAGGTGTCCCTCAAGGCGCGCAACTTCGACCCGTCCTTCCTCTCCGGCGCCACGGAGATGGTGCGCACCCTGGGCGGCCTGGTGCAGGCGGACGCGAAGCTCGCCGGCACCGTGGGAGCGCCCACCTTCCAGGGCACCCTGGCGTGGAAGGACGGCGTGCTGGGGCTGATGGGCCTGGGCGAGTACCGCGAAATCCAGCTCGCCCTGGAGGCCAGCCAGGAGTCCCTCGCGCTGCGGACGCTGTCGGCGAAGGCCGGCAATGGCTCGCTGCGGCTGGAGGCGCCGTTGACGGCCGTGCGCACCCGCAAGGGGGAGTACGAGCTGTCCAGCCCGAAGGGCAATGAGCACCCGCTCGTCACGCAGGACTTCCCCATCATCTACGACGACCAGCTCATGGCCGTGGTGAGCCTGCGCGCGAAGGTGGAGGGCACGCTGTCCGCGACGCTCGTCAACCTGCGCAACGTCTCCGTCCCCGAGGCCACCATCACCCTGCCGGAGCTGAAGCGGAGGGACTTGCAGCCACTGGAGCGGCCCGGTGACATCGTCCTCGTGCGCAACGGCGTGCCCGTGGAGCGCAAGAAGCGCAAGCAGCAACAGCAGCCCTCGCCCGGAGCGCCCGGGACACCCGAGAAGGACAAGGAGGAGAACATCCCGGACCCCACGCCCAGCGACCGCCGGCGCACGGCCGTGGGTGGCAGCGGCGTGGGAGCTCAGGCGGAGGACCTCGCGAAGGCCGTGGACGAGGCCGGTGAAGACGAGGAGGTCGGGGTGGAGCAGGAGGCGCCGCTGCGCACGTACTGGGTGAACGTGAATGCGCCGCGCAACATCTGGGTGAAGGGCTCGGACGTGAATGTCGAGCTGGGGCTGTCCGAGGACTTCCGCGTGGAGTACCGCGACGCGGCGCGCCTGTTCGGCGAGGTGCGCGTGCTGCGCGGGCGCGTGGACGTGCTGGGCCGCCGCTTCGACGTGCAGCGCGACAGCCAGGTGCGCTTCACCGGCCCGCCGGCGGTGCCGTACATCAACGTCACCGCCGAGCACCGCAACGACAACGCCAAGGTGACGGTGTTCGTCACCATCCGCGGCCAGGGCCGGGACATCACCCTGAAGCCCACCAGCGACCCGCCGCTGCCGGAGTCGGAAATCTATACGCTGCTCGCCACCGGCCGCCGCACGCTGGAGCGCGGCTCGGGCGCGTCCATGACGGCCAGCGCCCAGGCCGCCTCCGTGGTGGGCTCGCTCGTGGCCAACGAGGCGCGCAAGGCGCTGGCGGCGAAGCTCCCGCTGGACGTGCTCTCCATCGAGGCCGGCGACTCCGGAATCGCCGGCACCAAGCTGGAGGTGGGCACGTACGTGACGGACAAAATCTACGTGGGCTACACCGGCCGCGTCGGCGCCAACCTCCAGCAGGGAGAGAACGCCAACGCCGTGCGCTTCGAGTACCAGCTCGGTACGCGCTGGAGCCTGGAAGGCCAGTATGGCGACGCGCGCTCGGGCGGCCTGGACCTCATCTGGAGCAAGGAATACTGACGCGCACGGGCGGCTCCCGTCCGTGCCTCGGACGGGAGCCCGTGCTCGGGAGGCGCGCAGGCTACAGCGCGTACAGCTCGAAGCAGGTGCCGACGGGGCCCGAGCCGCTGGTGGGCGCCGTGGGCGCGCTCTGCCATGCGCCCTCCACGCCGCACTGGTGCCACTGCGAGTCCCCGGAGGACTGCACGCAGGTGCGCGCGGGGACGGAGCGGCCCAGCGTGGCGGAGGAGCACCACGGATAGGACACGGTGCAGGTGGTGGGCTTCGTGGTGCTGCCCGCCGTGAAGGCTCCGGACGACAGGCACTGCCGCCACATCGCATCCGACGAGCTCTGCACGCAGCCATTCACGGGCAGCGCGGTGCCCGCCGTCTCGGTGTAGCAGGTGGTGGGGGCGCTGCCCCAGTTATAGGCCGTCTTGAAGCGGTTGAAGATGCTGGCCATCAGCGACGAGCCACCCACGGTGGTGCGGCCGCACTGGAGGGCGTACGCGCCCACCCAGGGCGTGTACGTGTAGAGCGCCGCGGTGGCCTTCGTGACGGGCTTCACCGTGCACGGGTCCGACGTGTTCTTCGTCAGGCCCACCTTCCACCCGGACACCGTGGTGCGCCCCGCATCCAGGTCGACGAAGTAGCCGCGCATCTTCTTCGCCGAGCACTCAATCTGGTTGCCGAAGCCCGTGTATTGCGCGTCGCAGCCGCTGCCGTCCGGACAGCCGCAGCCGGTGGCCTTGGACAGGTTGGTGGAGGTGCCACTCTGGATGAGGCTCGACTCGCCCTGGATGCGCGCGAGCATGTACAGCGGGCTGATGGTGTACGCCCTGGAGCGCTCGACGATGAGCGTGGCGGCCGTCTTGTTGCCCCAGGCCGGGTCCTTGTACGTGGCCAGGTACGAGCCGTTCTGCTGGAGGAAGGCCTGCACCTGCGCGGGGGTAATCCACTGGCCGCCGACGATGTCCTCGTCCTCCATCAACCGGTGCATGTCGTACTTCGTCGTGGCCTCCTGCAGCACCTGACCGGTCAGCTCGTCGATGACGGGCGCCTCCGCTTCATCGACGGGGCCACAGCCAGCCGCCAGCAGCGCGGGCACCAGGAGCATCCACACTCGCGTCTTCATCAAATCCTCGGGGGGAATAAGGGAGCCGTGCGTCTAGCCGGGGCGCTGAGCAACTCTCAAGAATTTCTTGATTTGAAAGATTGGCGGATTGTTGGCTCCTGACTGGACGCGGGCCGAGGTGGACGGGCAGGCAGGCCGGGCCGTCCCGCGACACCATGGGTCCGGTGACGCTCTGGCGGGGTGACGGAGTAGCGTCGGGGGCCGTATGCGCACCCCTCCTCCGAAGCGGATGAAGCAGCTCGCGTTCCTCACCCTTGGCCTGTTGGCGCTGGCGGGCTGCTCCAGCTCGGATGACGGCGACAAGCAGCCCTCGTCCGATGCGGGCGTGGATGCCGGGACGGAGACGGACGCGGGCACCGGTGGCAACACGGATGGCGGCACCGAGCCCTCGGCGTGCCTGGGCGATTCGTTGTTGAAGTCGCTGGGGAAGGACCGGCTGCTGGTGGGCGCGAAGATGGAGGACGCCACCGCGGCCAACGCGCCCTTCGATGTCCACTACCTCTACGTGTCGAGCCGGCTCGTGGACTCGACCACTGTCTGCACCGCCTGCAACAACTCCTGCACGACGCAGGAGGGCTCCTGCGGGCAGTACCAGTGCGCGTGGTGGGGCTGCTGGCAGGACATCGCCGCCACGCCGGGCGCCATGGTGCGCGACTTCATCCGCGTGGCGAAGGGGCGCGGCCAGCTTCCCTTCATCACCTACTACGTGGAGCTGCTGGGCAGCCGCGAGGGCGAGGGCGCAGCGCAGCTGACGAAGCTGAACGACGTGGCGTTCATGCGGCGCTACCTGAACGACTGGCGCTTCGCGCTGCAGCAGGTGGGCAGTGAGCGCGCGCTGCTCCACCTCGAGCCGGACCTGTGGGGCTACCTCCAGTTCAACTCGAATGGAGACCCGCGCACGGTGCCGGCGCAGGTGGCCACCGCCAATTCCACGGACTGCGGCACGCAGGAGAACAACGCCGCGGGGCTGGCGAAGTGCATGGTGGCCATGACGCGCAAGTACGCACCCAACGCGAAGGTGGGCCTGCACGCGAGCCCCTGGGCCACGAAGATGGACGTGTACCTCAACACGCAGGCGTCCTTCGACGTGGCGGGCGAGGCCCGGAAGGTGGCCGACTTCCTGTTGAAGCTGGGCGCGGCGGACACGGACTTCGTCGTCATCGAGGCGGCGGACCGCGACGCCGGCTGGTACCAGGTGAACCAGGGCGAGGACACGTGGTGGGACGCGACCAACGCCACCCTGCCCCACTTCCATCAGGCCTTCGCCTGGGCCAGGGCCCTCTCCGAGCGGCTGAACAAGCCGAACTTCTGGTGGCAGCTCCCGGTGGGCAACCCGGCCCTGCCCAACTCGGGCGACGCGTGGAAGGACAACCGCGTGGACTACTTCTTCGCGCACACCGCCGAGCTGGCCGCCGCCCACTCCGTGGGCTTCGCATTCGGTGCCGGCATCGATGGGACGACCACGCCGGAGTCGGACAACGGCAACCTGGTGACCCGCGTGCGGGCCTACAAGCAGACCGGTGGCCAGCGGCTGTGCACGCCGTAGCGGAGTGATTCAGGGCGCGGATGAGTCCTGCGGGGCCTGGGTGTCGCCCACGTATGGCGGGGCTGGCACCGGGCGAGGAGGTACGAGCGGAGCTGGAGGAAACGTTCCGCTCGACAGCAGACAGGCGGCTCGGCGAGCGCCACCAGGCGGTACGCACTGACGGCATGAGCGGTCCGGACGCTTCCGGGCACCGTCCTGTTCGGAAATGTCGGGACATTTCGCCGCGCCTGAAAACCCCCGACATTTCCGAACAGGGAGACTCAAACCTCCTGCCCGGGGGCTCCACCGCAAGGTCTGGCAGGAGTCCCCGCGGTTCGAATCCGCGTCCAGATTGAACCCTGGCAGTGCGGCTCCGCGACGGAACCGCTGTCATCCGGAACAGGCGGAGAACCGGGGCCCCGCTCCAGCCCGTTCCTGATGAGGCCATCCTTCGTGCGAATCAGGAGCGGGACCGTGAGCCCTTCTTCACGCCGGTCCTGCTCCGGCTCGGTGTCGCCGCCTTCTTCGCCGTGGCCCGTCTCGATGCGGGAGCGACTCGCTTCACCGTGGCCCGCTTCGGTGCGGGAGCGGCTCGCTTCGCCGTGGCCCGCTTCGACGCGGGGGCAGCCCGAGGCACCGGGGTCCTCTTCGTCTGGGTAGAAGCGCCGCGCTTCGCGGTGGCCTTCTTCGCCGTGGTGGAGGCACGCTTCGTCGGCGCCGCCTTGCGAGCTGTGGACGCCGGGCTGGCCTTCTTCGCCGCCCCGTTCTTCTTCGCGCGAGCCGGGGCCTTCTTCGCCGCAGCCGTCTTCACACCCGAGGGCGCCTTCCGCGCCGTACCGGAGACCACGTTCCGCGCACCGGCGGCCGCCTTCTTCGCCACTGCCGACACCACGCCCTGCGCACTGCTCACGACGCTCCTCGCGCCGGCCATCACGTTCTTCGCGTTCGCCACGGCGTTCATCGCGCCCGACGACGCCACGCCCTGAGCCTTCGCCGCCATGTCCTTCACGCTGTCCACGGCGTTCTTCGCCACGGCGGCGGCCTTCGCCATGCCCCCCTCCTTCCGGGCGCGAATCCGCTCGATGTACTCCGCCGCATCTGGCGTCTCGCAGGCGGTGTCACCGTGGTCGACCTCCACCTTGCCGATGCGCTTCGCCACCTCGAGTGCCGTCTCCCGCAGCGGCCCACCCCTCCCGCCAATGGCAATCAGCGCGGTGTTCATCGCTTCGCGCACGCGGTTCTGCGCGGTGTGGATGCCCTGCTCGATGCGCGGCAGCCAGGGGGCAAGCTCCGCGTCGACCAGGTTCGTCGTCTTGGTGGCCAGCGCCGCCAGCAACTGCCAGCCCGCGCGGCTCTGCAGCTCCCCGGCCTGCGCCGTCCACGTCTCCACCGCCGTCCTGAAGTGCGGTGAGCGCAGCGCCACGTTGCTCACGAAGACATCCACCAGCGAGTGCCAGTTGATCGCCTGGGCCCAGGCATTCAGGTGCTCCCACGACATGGCGGCGGCATCGGCCACCATCGTCGCCAGCATGCGCGCATCCGCGTTGCCCGTGTCCCACAGCGCCTCGGCGAGCCCGGCGTTCGTCCGGATGCGCTTGCGCAGCTTCTCCAGGTCCCCGAACTTCACGCCGAAGAGCGGCTCCGACGCACCGTGACGAAGGAACGTCTTCCGGGTCTGCTCCGAACCCAATGACTCCAGCTCCCGCATCGTCTCTTGGAGGTCCATGTCGTAGATTCTCGCCCCTAAGGAATTTTCCAATTCTGTTGCGTTGAACACACTTGCCGTGTATCTTCCTCTTCGCCCTGTGAGCCCCACGGGGAACGGGTTGCCCTGCATCTGTGTTCCCCCTCCGAGCTTGGGGTCACCCGTGCCTCACCGCAGGTCGCCCCCCAACTGTGATTTTGCATCCTGAGTCCGGGACGACCCGCACCGTTTCACCGCGGGCCGCCCCACACCATTGACTGCCCATCTCGAACCCGGGGCGGCCTGCACTTTTTCATCGCGGGCTGTGCCTCAGCGCTGATCTCCATCCGAGTCCGGCCAGCCCGCACCTTCCATCCGTTGCGCTACCGCCGCTCGCGCGTTCCCGCCTCCAACGGGAGCTGCCGCCAGCGTTCGCGACGTCGTGAGCCATGCATGGGCCCGAGCGCGCCGCCACCTCCGCGCGTCACCGGTCCAGCCGTCGGCGGGAGCGGGCGCGAGCCGCCTCCAGCGCGGAATCCACCCCGCCCTCCTTCGGCTTCGCGACCGCGGTGTCGGTGGGAGCCGCCGTCGCCTCGCCCTGCTCCTCCGTGCCGCGCTTCACCTCCACGGTGGGAGCCGCGCGAACAGGCGCGGCACTGACAGCCGGCACACCCGCGAACGCGGGCCTGGCCACCGTCACCGAGGCTGGCTTGCGCACGCGAGGCCCGGAGAGGAAGCGGCGCACGGCCACCTCCGCCAGCAGCACGGCCAGCGCCAGGCCCACCAACCACGGTGCCAGGGCGAGCCGGCCTTGCGACTCGGGCGCCTCCATGAAGAGGCCCGTCATGGAGAGGCGCTCCACGCCGCCCCCCACGGCCGCCACCGCGCGCAGCAACTCCAGGCCCTCCTTCACGCTGCCGGGCTCGAACTCCGGTGCGTACGGCAGCGTCACCGGCGGCGCGCGCAGCACCCGCGAGCCCAGGCGCACCACCGGGTGCCACGTGCCACTGCCCTGCAGCGGGTACTCGGCCACCAGCCGGTCCTCGTCCTCCCAGCGCATGGGCTTCTCCACCTGGGCGGTGCGCCCGTCCCCGGGCAGCAGCACCAGCGTGGGCAGCGCGCCCGGCAGCGGCTCGCCGGGAGGCAAATCCAACGTCACGCGCAGCAGGTGGCCCCGCCGCTCGGAGCGCACCACCGCTTCGCCCACGGGCGTCGCGCCCGCGAGCGTCCAGCGCACCATGGCCTCCAGCGCCGCGCGCAGCGCGCTCCACTGGCGCAGCTCGCCCGTGTACGGCCCGTCCACCTCCGCGGTGAAGGCCACCGTGCGCCCCGCGCCGCGCGGCCACATGGCCAGCACCGGCGCGGTGTTGGTGTCCAGCGTGCGCAGCGCCACGCTGGCGCGCGGCTTGAGGTACGTGAGGTTGTAGCCGCCCACCTGCGGCAGCCCCTGCGGCGACAAGCGGCCCAGCAACGGAAGGTCCGGGGCGCCCTCCATCGAGGCGGGCTCGTCCACGAAGGTGGCGCGCGCCACCGTGAGCGTCTCCTGGCTGAAGATGCGCGGCAGGCTCATCGCATCCTCCGCGAAGTAGATGCGCCCGCCGCCGCGTGAGGCCACCTCCTTCAGCAGGTCCGCGTCCGAATCCTTCGGCGAGCCCAGGCCGATGACGGACACCGTCACGTCCTTCGCGCGCAGCTCCGCCAGCGTGCGCTGGTAGTCGTCCGGCTCCTCGGAGTCCGCCGCGTCGGAGAAGAGCAGCACGTGCCGCGTGGGCTTGTCGCTGCGAAGGATTTCTTCCCGGCCCGTGCGCAGCGCCTCACCCACGTAGATGCCGCCGCCCCCGCTGAAGCCTCGCGCCACCTCGTTCAGCGGCAGGCCCGCCTCCACCGAGCTGAGCGGGAAGATTTCGTGGGACTCCGTGTCCACCATGTGGACGGAGACCTCGTCCTTCGGATTGAGCAGCGTGAGCGCGGCGACGACGCCCTCGGCGGCCAGCTCCATCTTCGTGCGCCCGTCGGGCACGGTGACGCCCATGGAGCACGAGCAGTCCATCAACACGCTCAGCGCCACGGCCGCGCGGCGCTGCTCCTCGCGCATCTCCAGCGACACCGGCAGCAGCGGCTCCACCGGTGAGCGCCGGTAGCCGCCCTCGCCGAAGCTGCTGCGCCCGCCCGTCATCACGAGCCCGCCCCCCGCCTGCTCCACATAGGACGCCAGCGAGAGGAGCCCCGGCTCGCCCAGCGTGTTGGCGTCCACGTTCTCCAGCACCACCGAGCCCACGCCGTCCAAATCATCCAGCGTGAGCCGGAAGGGCGCGCGGACGTCCACCTGCATGCCCGTCTCCGCGAGCGCCTTCGCGAGTGTGCCCCGGGGCTGGTTCGTCAAGAGCAGCACGCGCGGCGGTCCCTCCACGCGCAGCACCGCGAGCCCCTTGTCGTTCTCCGTGACACCGTCGCCGGGGGCCTCCACCGTGAGCTGGTAGCGCACGAGCCCCGGCTCCTCCACCAAGTCCCGGAGCGGCAACACGTTGGCGCCGGGCGTGAAGTCGAAGGGGCCCTGCACCAGCACGCGGCCGTTGCGCTCCAGGCGCACCTTGCCGGTGACGGCCGCCGTGGCGTGCACCACGGCGGAGAACTGGAACGGCTCGCGCACGGCCACGGAGCCGGGCACGTCCAGCGAGACGACGGCGACGTCCAGCGGAGGCTCGGGCCGGGCGAGCTGGCGCCAGTCCACGGCGAGCCCTCGCGCCGCCAGCCTCCGCGCCGCGCCGCGCGCGTCCACGCCCGTGGCCCGCCCGTCGGACAGCACCAGCACGCGACCGGTGCGCTCGTCGGGAATGAGGCCGCCCGCCGCATCCAGCGCGGCGGCCAGGTCCGACGCCTCCACATCCACCGGCCGCGAGAAGCCGCCGAAGCGGCCGGCGGTGGACAGCGACTGCTCCACGCGGGGCTCGCGGCCGAAGGTGATGACGCCCACGCGGTCTCCGGGACGGCGCTGCGCCTCCAGCAGGGTGATGAGCTCCTGCGCGGTGCGGTCCACGTCGCGGGGCATGGAGGCGGAGCGGTCCACCACCACGACGACGTCGCTGCCCGCGTCCGCCAGCCGCAGCTCGGGGCCGGACAGCGCGCCCACCGCGAGCACCAGCAGCGCGGCCCGCAGCCACATGGGCGGACCGGGCCGCCGGCCGTACTTCCAGAGGAAGAGGCCCAGCGGCAGCAGCAGCACCCACGCCTGGGGAAGGGAGAAGGTCATCGCGAGAGGAGCCTGGCGCCTGCGGGTGGAGTTTTCGGGGGGCCGTCTGGCGCGGCCTGTTGTTCGTTCCCTTGCATGGCCTGTGCACTCATACGCGCCGGGTGACGTAGAAGTCCGCGACCAACGCGGCCAGCAGCAGGACCAGGGGCCAGCGCGCCCGTCCCGGCGCGCCGTGCTCCTCGTCATCACCCGCCTCGCGCGCCGCCACGTCCGCGGCGCCACGCCCGCGCAGGTCCGACTCGCGGGCGTCCAGGGCAAGCACCTCCGCCGTGTCCACCTCGTCCCCGTCGCGCTCCAGCACGTAGCGGCCCGGACCCGAAGGCGGTGGCAGGTCCACCGCCCCCGCGCCAAACACGGGACGGCGTCCCTCCGGGCCCACCAGCGTGTAGCGCGCGCCGGGCACCGTCACCACGGGCAGGGGCTCGCCCAGGGTGAGCTGCCGCCGGGGGAAGCCCTCGCGCGTGCGCCGCGCCTCGCGCACCAGGTTGCCCAGCAGCACCGGCCACGCCGTCACGCGCTGGACGTTGGAGCGCGTCAGGTCCACGTTGAGGTGCACCCGGCCGCCCTCTTCCTCGGACACGAGCACCGCCTCACCCGCCGTCACCAGCGGACGCCCGGGCGGGTTGTCCCCCGCGGTCCACCGCACGCCCGCGAGCTGCACGTCATCCAGCAGTGGGTGGCCCTTCTCGGCGAAGAACGGCCCCAGGAAGGTGCGCAGCGTCCCCGCCGCGCCCACCGTCACCCGCGCATCCGTCCCCCGGGGGCCGATGAGCAGCGTCTCTCCAGTCGTCGGAGTGCCCTTCTCCACCTCGGGCGCCACCGCGAGGAAGCGCTCCACGGCCTGACGCTCGGGCGCCGCGAGCCCCTCCGCGAGTCCCACCGCGATGGGACGCAACGGCGCGGGCGACAGGCGGACGCGTCCATCCTCGGGCAGCGCATCGTCGGGCAGGGAGACCTCCACCTCCCCCGCGCCCTGGAAGGTGAGGCGCACGGTGGCGGTGCCCTCGTCGGGGAGTTGCACGCGCTCCACGCGCTCGGTGCCCTGCTTCGCGCCGGGGCCGGGCTGCGCGCGCACCCGTGCCTCCACCTCCCGAGGCCCCGCGCCGAAGCGCGCCACCCGCAGCGTCACCGTGGCCGTGGCGCCCTCGTCCCGCCGCTGCGCGGAGACGAGCGCCACGTTGTCGCGCCCCGACCCCAGCGCCATCCACCGCACCGAGTCCGGCACGAGGGCCGCGTTCTCCGGAGCCACGTCGGTGAGGAAGACCACGCGCCTGCCGGCACCGGCCAGCTCCTGCGCCCATATCAACGTGGGCACGGGGTCATGGTCCGCGCCCTGCGCATGAAAGGACTCCAGCGCCGCGAGCGCACGCGAAGGCTCCGCCTCCGGGCCCGCCAGCACGCGCGGGGCGATGCCACTGGCCAGCACCGTCACCTGCGTGGCGTCCACCTCCTCCACGCGCTTCGCGGCCTCCTGGCGCGCCTTCTCCAGCACCGTCACCCCGTCCCGGCCGCGCGCGGACATGGACAGGCTGCCGTCCACGACCAGCACCAGGTGCCGCGTTCTCGCCGTCTCACCGAGCCGCACGTCCGCGAGGAACAGCGCCACGGCCACGACGGCCAGGACCTCCAGCAGCAGCGAGGCCTCGCGCGTGAAGCGCTCGAAGCGTGGGCCCGCCTCGGCGCGGGGACGCGGCGTGCGCCACAGGAACAGCGCGCTCACCACGACGGGCTTCTGCCGGCGACGCAGGAAATACGCGGCGACGAGCGGCGCCAGCGCCCCCAGGGCCAAGAGCCCCCACGGAAAGCCGAAGCTCACGCCCCACCTCCCGCGATGAACAGGGGCCGCAGCGGCCCGGCCACCAGCGCCGCGAGCGACTCCGACGCTGGAGCCGTCACCAGCGTCCCGCGCGCCCGCATGGCAGCGGCCCTCAACCCGCGCTGGTGCTCCGCGAACCGGCGCGAGTACGCGGCCAGCACGTCCTCTGTCAGCAACTCCTCCAGCGCCGCGCCGCTTTCCGCGTCCACCAGTCGCGCCCCCTCCCCGCCCGAAGGGTCCAGGTCCTCCGCGTCCAGCACCTGTGCCAGGAATACCCCCGACGCCCCGCGCGACAGGCGCGAGCACAGCGCCGGCAGGTCCGCCTCGAAGAGGAAGTCGCTCACCACCACCCGCAGCCCGCACGGGCGCAGCGGAGGCAGCCGTCCCAGCGACGCCGACAAGTCATCCCGTGCGTCGAACTCCGCCGCATGGAGCGCCGCCCGGCACGCATTCCCCTGCGCCCGCTCCGGCCGCGTCCCCGCCACCATCAACGTGGGCGACAGTCCCTGCCGCGCCGCCACCTCCGCCGTGAGCAGCGCCACCTCGCGCGCGCACGCCGCCTTGCGAGGCGACAGCGCCATGGAGCGGGAGCCATCCAGCACCACCTCCACGCGAGGCGACACCTCGTCCTGGCGGATGCGCAGGATGAGCTCCCCCGTGCGGGCCACCGCATTCCAGTCCACCTGCCGCAAGTCATCACCCGGCTGGTACGCACGGAAGTCGTGCAGCTCCAGCGAGCTTCCGGCGGACGTGGCGCGCACCTCGCCCACCCGGCCCCGGTGGGGCACGCGCGGAAGCGCCAGTCCCAGCCCCGGCACCAGCCGCGCGACAGCCGCCTCGTCCATCCTCGCGCTCACGAGGCGTGGGCCCGATTCTCGCGCTCGGCGAGCACCCGGTCCGCGGCGAACGCGGCCAGCGCCGCCACACCCACCACGAAGCCCAGCAGCGCCCACGTCATCTTCGAGCCCGACGTCGAGTAGTCATACGAGCCGAAGTTGACGATGCCCACCACCGGGTTGAGCAGGTTCATGAGCCCGTCATCCCCTTCCAGTTCCATCAGCACGGCCGCCAGCGGAGGCAGCGCGGCCGCCAGGCCCGCCGACGCCACGAAGAGCAGGCGCACCGCCGCGGGCGAGGACAGCCGGTCCGAGCGGCCCATCCGTCCCAGCAGCACCGCCACCGACAGGAAGAGGATGCCGTAGGTGGGCGTCGCCACGGTCGCCATCCGCATCGACTCCCCGCGCAGCGGCATGTCCGCGGACAGCACCTCCAACCCCACGAACCACACGCCCCAGGCCACAAGCAACAGCACCACCAGCCGGAAGCCCCGCAGCGCGCCCGGCCGCAGCAGCGACCATGGCCGGGTGAGCGCGCGCAGCGGCCGTGCCTGGCCGTCCGCGTCCGTGGCCACGAAGAGCCCCACCGCGAGCAGATGCAGCGCGCCCATGATGCCGAATATCTCCGACGCGGTGTGGTCGCGCCCCTCGGCCCACCACACCGCCACGCCGCCGAGCATGCCCAGCAGCACCTGCACCAGCAGCGCCCGGCGTGGCCCGCGCGTGTAGTCCTCCGTCGGCAGCGACAGCCGCGCCGCGGCGGCCTCGAAGAGCAGCCACCCGTCGGTGAGCATCAACAGCAGGGAGATTCCCGCCGCGTAGACGAAGTCGTCATCGCGCAGCAGCCGGTCTCCCTCGTCGCTCATCACGAACGCGGCCACCAGCCCCTGCACCAGCGCGGTGGCCAGCGCGGCCAGCAGCGTGAAGTGGATGAAGGCGCGGCCCAACCGCCCGTCCGCCAGCGTCGCCGCGCACACGCCCACCACCGTGAGGAAGACGAGCCACGCCGCCCCCAGCGCCAGGATGACGAGGATGTTGGGCAACGCGATGCCGTTGAGGAAGTAGCTGAAGAGCAGGAAGGGCCCCACCGCCGACGCATACAGGCCCGCCTGCACCAGGTACGACGCCACCTTGCCGCGCAGAATCCGGCGGGGCCCCAGGCCGGTGAGCACCAGCAGCACCCACGTCTCGTCCTCCCGCTCGCGCGCGAGGGAGCGGTACGCGTTGTAGGGGATGACGAAGAAGTGCACCACGCCCAGGCAGAAGAAGAAGGAGAAGAAGTAGGTCCGGCCATGGCGCGCGAAGGCCGCCTCGCGGACCTCCACGTAGGCGATGAGCGACAGCACCACGCACGCCAGCAGCATCAGCCCGAAGCACGCCCAGAAGATGCGCGTGCGCAGGCCCTGGCGGACCTCCTTCACCACCAGCGGGTTGAGCCTGTCTCCCCACCGCTCCCACCACGGCGCCACGCTCGCCGCCGTGCCTCCCGCCGGGGGCGCCGCCGCTTCGGGTGCCGTGCTCGCGGCCGTGTCCATGGGCGTGCTCACGCCACCCTCCCCTTCGTCACCGTCATGAACGCATCCTCGAGGTTCCGCTCCCGGGCGTTGAACGCACACACCGGCAGGCCCGCGGACACCAGCGCCGCCAGCAGCACCGCCGCCGCCGCGTCCGCCTGCGCGGGCCCGGCGCCCGCCTCCAACTCCAGCCGCACGCGCAGCGACTCACCCTCGCGCGCCACCCGCGCCACCCGCGGCTGCTCCAGCAGCAGTCGCTCCGCGCGAGCCCAGAGGGCATCACCTTCCGCGCCCGTCGCGAGCCGCACCGTCAGCTCCGGGGCCACGGCGTGGCCACCGCCCTGGTGGAGGATGTCCTCCACCTTGCCCGTGGCCAGCAGGCGGCCCTGCTCGATGATGGCGCACGTGTCACAGATTTCCGCCAGCTCCGTGAGGATGTGGCTGGAGATGATGACCGCCTTGCCCTGGTCGGCCAGGGCGCGCAGCAGCTCGCGCAGCTCGATGCGGGCGCGCGGGTCCAACCCGTCCGCCGGCTCATCGAGGAGCAACAGTCGTGGGTCGTGCAGCAGCGTGCGCCCGAGCGCCACGCGCTGCCGCATGCCCTTGGACAGCGCGGTGGTGAGCTTGTCCGCCAGCGGGGTGAGGCCGGCGAAGGCCATGACGGAGTCCACCCGCTGCCTGCGCTGCGCGCCCTTCAGCCCGTAGGCACGCGCGAAGAAGTCGAGGAACTCGAAGACGGTGACGTCGTCATAGGTGCCGTACCGGTCCGGCATGTAGCCGATGAGCGGCCGGGCCCTGTCCGGCGCGTCCACCAGCGAGTGCCCGTCCAGCAGCACCTCGCCCGAAGTGGGCACGTCCAGCGTGGCGAGGATGCGCAGTGTGGTGCTCTTCCCCGCGCCGTTGGGGCCGATGAAGCCCAGGATGCTGCCGGCCTCCAGCTTGAAGGACACCTCGTCCACCGCGCGCAGCGTCCCGAAGTCCCGCCGCAGCCCCTTCACCTCCAGCAGGCTCATGGCCGCGCCTCCCGCACCTGGCCGCGCACCAGGTGCACGCCGGCCTCCAGCTCCACCTTCATCGAGGACGTGGGCGCCATACCCGTTCCCCCGGTGAGCACGATGAAGCCGCCGTCGGGCAGGTCCGCGCGGAAGGCGCCCTTGTTCTTGAGGAGCCGGTCGGACAGGGCGGAGCCCATCTGGTCCATCAGCACCTCCGTCGGATGGGGCATCTCGCTCTCGGGCACGGGCCCCTGCAACGCCGCCTCCGCCCCGTCCATCAGCGGGGGCAGCCGGTACGTCGCGTTTCCCCGCCGCACGTAGCCTTCCTTGATGGCCGCCCCCAGGGCGTTCTGCACCCTCAGCGCTTTGCCCTCCTGCCGCAGCACCAGGCGCGCGCGCGTGGGCAGCACGGAGACCTCGCCCCACTCTCGGTAGGTGCGCGGCGTGAGGAAGCCGTCCGTCACCGTCAACCCCTCCGTCCAGTCCAGGTCCGCGGGCGGCGCCTCCACGTCACCGGGAGGCAGCAGCGTGCTGGAGCCGGGCAGCTTCACCGAGCCCGGTGCCAGGTTCGCGTACCAGGCGCCCACGCCCAGCGTCACCGCGCGGGAGCGCTCGCCGTCCAGCCACGTGAGGCTGTAGCGCGCGGCATGCACCGCGAAGCCGTCCACCAGCACCGACCACGAGACGAGGGCCAGGCACGTGACGAGCGAAATCAACGGCACCGCCACGAGCACGGACACCGGCCCCCGGCGCCGCGCCAGCATCAGCCCGCCCGGGCCCACCGCCAGCGCGAAGGCGAAGATGAGGAAGAGGAAGCGTCCCACCGGCGCACGCGCGCTCTCCAGCAGCGGCGCGGCTCCATTCCGGAGCGCGCTGCCCCGCTCCCAGCGCGGCGGCGGGCCCACGGGATTCACCATCCCCAGGTCTGTCCCGCTCCCGGAGGGCTCGAGCACCATCCCCGGGTAGTAGCCTCCGGTCTGCGCGCCCAGCCACACGCGGCCGAAGCCATACTCCAACTCGCGGGCGCGGTCGCCCGCGGGCAGCAGCGGCAGACGCTCGAGCACGTCTCGTGAAGGGCGCGTGATGACGAGCCGGCCTCCGGTGGCGGCGTAGGCCTCCAGCGCGGCCCACACGTCCGCGGGCAACTGGGTGGCGTCCATGGCGACGACGACCGCCGGGTAGCCCACGTACGAGGACAGGTCGCGGGGCGCCTCGCGCTCCTCGAGGAAGCGGACGGCGAAGAGGGGCTCCTGCTCCGACTGCGTCTCCTGCAGGGCGACGTCCTTCTCGAAGTCCTTCACCTTGCCCAGCACCAGCGCGGCCCCCTCGCCCGCGTCGTCCAGGTACATGGGTTGGACCATCCTCGGCAGGCCGGGCGCGTCCACCGTGAGGTTGCCCGCCTGAAGCACCGCGGGCAGGGGCAGCCACGTGACGACGCGCGCGAGGGGGCCCACCTCCACCGTGCGCTCCGAGGTGCGCGAGCCCGTGCCGTAGTGCCCCTCGAACGACAGCCGTGCCTGGAGCGGTACCGGGCCGGTGTTCTGCAGCACCACCTCCACCGGCGTATAGCCACGCGGAGGCTTCAGCACTCCGGTGCGGATGGAGACGCGCAGGGTGCCTTCCTGGAGGACCTCGCTCTTGCCCGAGGCATTCCTGTAGCCCGAGCGCACGCGCTCCTCGTCCGCCACGGCGGGCGCGGACCCGAGCAGCACGAGCAGCACCGCGGCCGTCAGGACGCTAGCCACGGGGCACCTCGGGCACCGCCTGCAGGAGGGCGCGCACCACGTCCGGGGCGGTGACCTTCTCCAGCGACGCCTCGTAGGCGAGCACGAGGCGGTGGTTGAGGGCGGCGGACGCGGTGGCCACCACGTCATCGAAGCCCACGTTGGGACGGCCGCGCAGCAGCGCCAGGGCACGCCCGGAGGCGGCGAGCGCGAGCGCCGCGCGAGGGCTGGCGCCATAGCGCACGAAGCGGCGCACCGCGTCCGGCGCGGAAGCCTGCCGCGGGTCGCTGGCCTCCACCAGCCGGCCGATGAAGTCCGCCACGGGGCCGGGAAGGTGGACGCGGTCCACCGCGGTGAACAGGCGCGCGAGGCCGCTCGCGTCGAGCACGGGGGACAACTCCGGCGGGGTGCCGCGCACGCGCGTGGTGAGCAGCGTGCGCAGCGTCTTCGCGCCCACGGGGGGCACCTGGATGCGGAAGAGGAAGCGGTCCAGCTGCGCCTCGGGCAGCGGGTAGGTGCCCTCGAGCTCGATGGGGTTCTGTGTGGCGAGCACGAAGAACGGGTCGGGCAGGGAGCGCGTCTGCCCGAGCACCGTCACGCTGCGCTCCTGCATGGCCTCCAGCAGCGCGGACTGCGTCTTGGGGCTGGAGCGGTTGATTTCGTCCGCGAGCACGAGGCTGGCGAAGAGCGGGCCCTCTCGGAAGACGAAGTCGCGGCGGCCCTCGCCCTCCAGCACGTAGGTGCCGGTGATGTCGCCGGGGAGCAGGTCGGGGGTGAACTGGATGCGGCGGAAGGGCAGCGAGAGCAGCCGCGCCAGCGCCTTGCACAATTCCGTCTTGCCGAGGCCGGGCAGTCCCTCCAGCAGCACGTGCCCGCGCGCGAGCACCGCCACCACCACCTGCTCGACGACGGACTCCTGGTCGAGCATCACGGTGTTGAGCGCGTCCTTGAGTCGCGCCGCCACCTCCGCCGCACCCTGCGCCTCGACGGGACTGAGAAGCTCCGCTGCCACGTGTTCTCCCCTTCTGGACGACTCCCCGACTACTCGCCCCCAAAGTACCGCTTCACCAGGTCGCGGTTGCGAGGCAGCAGCGGCGCCGCACCGGGCCCCGCCGTCGCATCGCCCCGGGCACTGGTGCCCTGTGCTCCACCCGCTCCCGCGGGCCCCGCGTGCCGCAGGGGCTCCGCGGCCTGGAGGCCCCACAATTCCTCGGCCTCGTTACCGCCCCTACCCTGCGGCAGCGGCTCGAAGGCGAGCCGCTCCGGGTCCATCTCCGCCTGGTCTCCGTAGACCAGCGGCTGACTCTCGCCCCCGCGCCCCGCACCGGCGCCCTTGCTTACGCCCCGGCTCGCGTGTCCCTTCGAGCCCTGTCCCTCGGAGCCCTGGCCCTCACCGGAGCCTTCGCGCCCCGGACGGCCCTGGCCGGACTGCCCCTTCTGGCCCTGCCCCGAGCGCTGCTGCGCCTGGGCCTCGGAGCCGTTGTTCTTCTGCGGGTCGAAGCGGTTCTCCAGCGCCTGGCGACGTCGCTCCAGGGACTGGCGGAGGTTGGCAATCTGGTCCGGCGAGCCCGACGCCTGCGAGCGCGCCCGCGCGGCGGCGGACTGCTGGCCCTGTTGGCCCTGCTGCCCCTGTTGTGACTGCTGGCCCTGCCCCTGCTGACCTTGTTGGGCCTGCTGTCCCTGCTGACCTTGTTGTCCCTGCTGTGCCTGGGCCTGCTGTCCCTGCTGGGACTCGCCGGACTGTTGCTGGCCCTGCTCCGTGCCCTCGCTACCGTCCTGGGAGGCGCTGGGGTCTCCGCCGCTCAGCTCCATCAGCGCGCGCTCCAGTTCCTCGCGCTCGCGGGAGGTGGCCTCGGCGCCTCCAGCAGCGCCCAGCGCTTCCTCCAATTCGCGCGCGGCCTCGGAGGCGCGGGACAGCTCGGCGGCGGCCTCGGCGGCCTTCTCCGCGAGCCGCTTCTCCATCGCGTCGGCGGCCTCCCAGTCACCGGAGTCGAAGCGGCCCTCGGCGACCTCCTCGGCGAGCCGGCGCAGCTCGTCCCGCACGGCCTCGTCCAGCACCTCCTCCTTCGCGAGGGCCTCCGCCTGGGCCTGCACGGCGGCGACCTTCGCGGCGGCGGCGGCATTGGCGGGACGGACGCGCGGCGCGGGCAGTGGCAGCAGGAAGCCCACTCCGGTGAAGAGCAGCGCGCCCAGCAACGCACCCACGGGCCTGCGCCACGGCACCTCGGGAGTCTTCACCGCGCCGGCGAGCTGGTTGACGGTGAGCTCCCACTCGCCGACAGGCCGCTCCAGGCGCGTGAGCAACAGTCCCCCGGCATTGGCCGAGCGGTCCGCGAGCACGGCGGCATGCTCCAGCGACACACCGCGCGAGCGCGCACGCCAGAACCACCACGCGAAGCCCGCGGCCAACAGCGGAGGCAGCGCCCACACCACGGCGCCGCGAAGGAGCAGCCGGGCGAGCACACACGCGGTGGCGGTGGCCCACACCGGGGCGAGGCCCGCGTCGGCCCAGGCCACGGCATTGAGACGCCGCTGCACCCGCCGGACGGGCGCGAGCACCAATGCCTGGAAGCGGCGTTCTTCGCTGGCGGCCATGTAGGAGAGGGAGTGTCGGACACTCGGACCACTCCCCACAAGCGACACCCGGCTGATGCGTCACGGACCCACCGGCAACCGTCGTTTCACCGCCGCGAGCGGTCGGCTGCAAGGCCCTCCCAGATGCAGCAGGGTTACGAATGTCTACGGCATCCCCGCGAGTCGGTACTCACGGCTGACGTATACTGGCGTGCTTGGAGGGTTCCACCATGGGTCCCACCTCGTGGGTACCAGCCCTGCTCGGGCTGATGCTGCTGTCGGGTTCCGGCTGTAGCCCCCGCACCGAGCCCGCCGCCTCGAACGAGCCGCCTCGCACGGTGGAACGGGCCATCCTCGCGGACCTGGGCGTCGAGTCCCTCGGCTACCAGCGAGTCGAAAGCATCGCATGGAGGAAGGAGGGCGACTGGTGGGCCGTGGCCAATACCTGGCGTTGGGACGAGCCGAACACCCAGGCGCCCCTCTTCGCGGTCCTGCGCAGCGCGGATGCAGGCCGCTCATGGCGGGAGGACCCGGCGCTCACCGCCGCGCTGAACTGGTTCCACCCCAGCATGACCTTCCGCATCGAGCACTTCGCCTGGCTCACGCTCGACATCGCGCTCATCGCGGGCAACCTGGGCAAGGGGGTGCTGCGCACGGAGGACGCGGGGCACACCTGGAAGTACGTGCAGCTGCCCGAAGTCATGTGGAACCATCAGGTCCATGACCTGGAGCACGTGGGCGGACGCACGTGGGCCTGCGGCTCCACCGGGAACATCCATCGCAGCGATGACGCGGGCGCCACCTGGCGCAAGCTGCGCACGCCCCTCGCCACCGAGGACCACTGCGTCTCCCTCTCCTTCGTGGACCCGGAGCGGGGCTGGGCCCTGGGGGCGACGGGCGCCCTGTTCGAGACCGATGACGGAGGCGAGCACTGGCAGCCCCTGAAGTCCTCCGTCGCGGCACTGGCCAACAAGCCGTCGCGGGACGCGGCGCCCGAGACGTTCCACCAGGTCGTCCGCCTCACCCCCGAGGTGGCCTGGATTGCCGGCGAGGTGAGCCGCTTCCAGACGACCGACGGCGGCAAGACGTGGCAGGCCCGGCCCCTGACCTTCGAACAACGGAACGAAGGTCCGCGCGTCGCCACGACTCCGAGCGGGCAGCGCATCGTCACCGTCGGAGCGGCCCGTGGTACTCCGGACACCTGGGTTCCCGCCTTGAACAAGGACGCGATCGCCCTGGGCGATGACGCGGTGATGGCGTTCGAGAGACGGGACGCCGCGAGGGAGCTTGGGGAGTCCGGTCCGCGCACGTATGTCTCGGGCCGGCTCGTCTGGGCAGGCGCGCTCCGGGGCGCGGGCACCGGGACCTTCACGGCGCTGGACGGCGTCGCGAAGAGGTCTGCCCAGAGCTGGCTCGGGTGGTCGGGTGAGCACGTGTTCGCCACCCTCGATGCGGGCCGGAGCTGGGTGAAGGTGGGGCGTTTTCCGAAATCGCCCATCCAGCAGCTCGTGTATCGGAAGACGGGAACGGCGCTGGCTCGCGCGGCCGACGGCACGCTGATGCGCTCGCACGCCCTCTTCTTCGGGAGCCGGTGGGATGTCACCACGGATGCCATGGACGCCTACGACTTCGCGGTAGGCACGGGGTCCGTACCGGCGGAAGGCCCCGTGCTCGCGCCCTTCGATTGCGTGCGCTCCACCACGCCCGCCACCTTGAAGGTCCAGTTCGGCCAGATGAGCTGCTTCGGGGGGGCCCAGAACACGCTCACGCTGGAGCTCGCCCAGGACGGCGCGAAGCTCACAGGAGTGCGCTCTCTGGGAGGGATGGAGCAGACAGCGCCCATCGAGCCACGGAACCTCTCTCGTGCCGAGGGAGAGCGCATCTTCGGGGAGCTGGCGGAGATCGTCCTGCACGAGGAGCAGGCGATGGACTGCCAATCCACCAACAGCTTCGTGGTGGTCATGGAGTGGACGTGTCCCTCCAGTCCCTCGAAGGGAGGCAAGCTGGAGCTCCGTGCGTATGACTGCACCCTCCCCCCCGAATTCCACAATCCCTTCCCCGCGGGCTATGAGCGGGCCATCCACGCGCACGACGTCGCGATGCGCATCCTGAAGAACGCGTCCCACTGATTGCCATTCACGGGCCTGCACGGCGGCGCGCGCCACCGCGATAGGCTGTCTCCCTGGAGGGTTCCACCATGAGTCCCGCCTCGTGCCTACCAGCCCTGCTCGGGCTGCTGCTGGTAACGGAACCCGGGTGCCCCACCCGCGGCGAGCTCCCTCCGTGGGACGAGCCAGCTCGCACAGTGGACCCGACCCTCCTCGTGGACCTGGGCGTCCAGGAGCTCGACTACCAGCGGGTGGCGAGCGTGGCCCAACGGATGGAGGGGGACTGGTGGGCCGTGGTGAAGGGCTCGCGCAGAGGCAGTCCGAGCAACGAAGCCGTTCCCTTCCAGATAATGCGCAGCGCGGATGCCGGACGCTCCTGGCGCGAGGAGCCGGAGCTCACTGCCGTGCTCTCCCGGGGCATCATCGACGACCACCACAACCTCGACCTCTTCGTCTGGTACACGCCCGACATCGGCATCATCGCGGGCTACATGGGCGCGCGGGTGCTCCGCACGGTGGACGCGGGGCGCACCTGGCACTCCGTGCCGCTGTCGGAAGACCTGTGGGTCTATGACCTGGAGCGCGCGGGCGAACGCACGTGGCTCTGTGGCTCCTCCGGCGGCATCCACCGCAGCGACGACGCGGGTGCCCATTGGCGCGCGCTGAAGGGCACGCCCTTCAACGACTTCGACCGCTGCAGGTCCATGTCCTTCCTCGACACCGAGCGGGGATGGGCCCTCGGGAGCAGCGGGACCTTGTGGGAGACCCGGGACGGCGGTGAGCACTGGCAGCAACTGACGGCTCCCGAGCCACCCTTGGTCGACAGCGCCTTGCGCCCTCCGGAACCCGACCGGCTCCTCCAGGTGGTCCGCCTCACGCCCGAGGTGGGATGGCTTGCCGGAGAGGCGAGCCGCTTCCAGACGACCGACGGCGGGAAGACGTGGCACGCCCGGCCCCTGACCTCCGAGGAGCAGGACTCGGGCCTGGGCCTCGCCGTGACACCGAGCGGGCAACAGGTCATCACCCTGGGAACGGTCCGTGGTGCTCCGGCCTCGTGGGTTCCCGCCCTGAACGAGGACGCGGTCGCCATGGGCGAAAACGCGGTGGTGACGCTCGGAGGAAGCCAGCTGCGCACCCACGTCTCGGGCCGGCTCGCGTGGGCGGGCCCCCTCCGAAGCGCGGGTACCGGCGTCGCCACGCCGCTGGACGGCATCGCGCAGAAGTCTTCCGCGGAGTGGCTCGGGTGGTCGGGTGAGCATGTGGTCGCCACCTTCGATGCGGGCCGGAGCTGGGTGAAGGTGGGGCGCTTCCCGCAGACGCCCATCCAGCGGCTCGTGTTCCTGAAGACGGGCACGGCCCTGGCCAGGACGGCGACGGGCACGCTGCTGCGCTCCCGGGACGTCCACTTCGGGCGCGAATGGGTGATTGCCACGGAGGCAATGGACACCTACGACTTCGAGATGAACGCCGGACCCTCAGCGGGCGAGGCCCGCGTGAGCTCACCCTTCGAGTGCCTGCGCTCCACCGCGCCCGCCACCGTGGATGTCCGCTTCATCGAACAGGGCTGCGAGCACTACGTCGAGAACACACTCCGGCTGGAGCTCACCCGGGATGGCGCCAGTCTCTCGGGGAGGCTGGAGGAGAGCCGCCTGACGGTGGAGTCCGTGCGCGTCGACCATTGGAAGGCCGACGCACTCAAGCTCTCACGCACCGAGGGAGAGCGCATCCTCCGAGAGTTGGAGGAGGCCGCCACCCACGAAGAAGCTCCTACCGGCTGCGGCTCCACCAACAGCCGGGAGGTGGTCCTCGAGTGGGCCTGTCCCTCCAGCCCCGTGAAGGAGGGCAGGCTGGTCTTCAAAGCAGACAAATGCGGCGGGCACGAAAGTCTCACCCGGTGGCCCGGGGGATATGCCCGTGCACTCCACCTGTTCCAGATTGCGGCGCGGACCGTGAAGAACGCATCTCCACGGAGCACCACGCCACTGCCCTGAATTGAACGCGTTCGTACCTGCGCCGGGTTGCCCTCGCCCGGCCGCGCTGTCGGAATGCCGCCCCACGCAATCCGGGGGGTTACATGGCGACGAACAAGGTGAAGCCAGACGACGTGAAGCGGCCACGCAAGGACTTCCTCGAGTCCATCTGCAAGGCACGCGGCAACGAGGTCCTCCAGCGCACACCCCGGACGCGCTCCGCGCCGGAGCTGTTCGGCCCGGCGGAGAAGCTCCAGGCGCCGTCGAACCTCACCACCTTCGTCCCCGAATCCTGGCCCGAGCCCTCCTGGCGCGGCGGCATGGGCGCCATCCCCTACGACGGCGGCACCACCTTCCGCGTCTGGGCCCCTCACGCGCAGCGCGTGCAGGTGGTGGGCGAGTTCAGCAACTGGCACGCGGTGGAGCTGGCCCGCGAGCCCTCGGGCAACTTCTCCCGCGACGTCCCCGGGGCCTGGAACGGGCACCAGTACCAGTACGTCATCCAGGGGAAGTACGGCGACTGGCGCTGGCGCAATGACCCGCGCGCCGCGGACGTCACCACCTCCACCGGCAACAGCATCATCGTCGACCACCGCGACTTCCTCTGGCGCTTCGACGACCACTTCCGCATGCCGGCCTTCAACGAAGTGGTGCTCTACGAATTGCACGTGGGCACCTTCCACGACGCGCCGGGCTGGGGTCCCGGCAACTGGCTGAGCGCCATCGACAAGCTCGACTACCTGAGAGATCTCGGCGTCAACCTGGTGGAGTTGATGCCCTCGTCCGAGTTCGCCGGGGACTTCTCCTGGGGCTACAACCCCACCTTCCCCTTCGCGCCGGAGAGCTCGTACGGCACGCCGAACGACCTCAAGCGCTTCGTGGACGAGGCCCACCGGCGCGGCATCGGCGTCATCCTGGACGTGGTCTACAACCACCTGGGCCCCAGTGATTTGCCGCACTGGGACTTCGACGGAGAGACGTTCGGCAGGGGCGGCATGTACTTCTACACGGACGAGCGCGCGAACACGCCCTGGGGCCAGACGCGCCCCGACTACGGCCGCCCCGAGGTGCGCGACTACCTGCGCGACAACGCGCTCATGTGGCTGCGCGAGTACCACATGGACGGCCTGCGCCTGGACGCCACGAAGGAGATTCGCACCGCCAACGGCGTGGACAACCCGGCCGGCTGGGAGGTGCTCCGCACCATCTCCGAGGCCGTGAAGCGCGAGTTCCCATGGAAGCTCGTCATCGCGGAGGACATGGGCGGAGACGCGGCCCTCACCCATCCCCAGGGCGCCGGCTGCGACTCGCAGTGGGACGCGTCGTTCGTCCACCCCGTGCGCGCCGCGCTCACCACGCCGTTCGATGAAGCGAGAGACCTCCACGCCGTCCGTGACGCGCTGTACGCCCGCTACAACGGCCAGGCCACCCAGCGCGTCATCTACACGGAGAGCCACGACGAGGTGGCCAACGGCAAGAGCCGCATTCCGTCAGAAGTGGCGCAGGGCGACACCGGAAGCTGGCGCGCGAAGAAGAAGTCCGTGCTCGGCGCCGCGCTGACGCTCACCGCTCCCGGCATCCCCATGCTCTTCATGGGACAGGAGTTCCTGCAGGACGGCCACTTCGATGACGGCAGCCCGCTCGACTGGAACCGCGCCGGCTGGTTCACCGGCATCCGTCAGGCGTACCAGGACCTCATCCAATTGCGGCGCAACTGGCACGACACCACCGCGGGCCTGCGCGGTGAGAACATCCACGTCTTCCATCTCAACCACACGGACAAGGTGCTCGCCTTCCACCGCTGGCAGCACGGCGGCCCCGGCGACGACGTGGTGGTGCTGGTCAACCTCGGCAGCCGAGCCTTCTCCTGGTACGAGCTCGGCCTGCCGACGGACGGCCTGTGGCGGGTGCGCTTCAACAGCGACTGGCAGGGCTACGCGCCCGACTTCGGCAACACGTCCACGAATGACTTCTGGGCCTCGTGGGGCGGGCGGGACGGCATGCCCGCGCACGGCGGGCTCGCGCTGGGAAGCTACAGCGCCGTCATCCTGTCGAAGGACCGCTGGTGATGCGCGGACACGGCGGATGAGTGCGGGCCTCCGTGGGATGACACCCCATCCGGAGGCCCGGCGCTCCACGCCCGGCGTCAGGGCCTCAACCGCGGGACGACACCGGGCAGGTGGACCTCCCCATCAGCCGGTAGCCCAGGCACGTGCCCGCCAGCGCAGTCCCCAGGAAGTAGAGCCCCTGGGCCGCCATCAGGCCCCGCATCCAGCCATCCACCGGCGCCGCCACCGCGCACACTCCGAGCCCTACCGCGGCCACCGCGCGCAGCGTCCTGTCCACGTTGCCTACATTGCGAGTCATCGCGTCACTCCCGTCTGAAAGGGTGGGTGACCCAGAGAGCCCGCGAGGCGGGAAAAGGATTCAGCGGGATTTTTCGCGGACGTCCCTCGCGGCCCGGCGCGGGCTCGGTTATCCAGGGACGGGATGGACAGCACTCCCCACGTCACCCTGCTCCAGGCCGCCCGCGACGGGGACCGTGCCGCGCTCGATGCGCTGGTGCGCCTCTACCAGGCGCGCGTCTACCGCTTTGGCCTGCGCGTGTGCCGCGACGCCGTGGACACCGAGGATGCCGTGCAGGAAGCGTTCGTGACGCTGAGCCGGGAGGTCTCCCGGCTGCGCGAGGAGACCTCCGTGGGCACGTGGCTGCTCACCGTGGTGAAGAACGCCTGCCTCCGGCTCATGCGGCCCTTCGCCAGCGCACGCAAGGCCCTGGGCTCGCTCGTGGACGAACCGGAAGCGCTGGACCTGCCAGACCCGGCGCCCACACCCGAGGAGGCCGTCAGTCGCGAGCAGGTCGTCCGTGGAGTGCGCGAGGCGATTGAGCTGTTGGAGCCCCCCTATCGCGAGGTCCTCGTGCTGCGCGACATCGAGGGCCTCAGCGGGCCCGAGGTGGCCCGGACCATGGGCCTCACCCTGGAGGCGATGAAGACGCGACTCCACCGGGCCCGCCTTGCCGTGCGCGAGCACCTTCTCGCCGGGATTCCGGACGCAGCCCCGAGCAAGGACTGACTCCATGCTGCTCGCCCGACCTCCAGACCTCGCGCCACGGGCCCCGTGGCCGGACATGCCCCTGGTGGTCTGGCCCGCCGCGCTCGCGATGTGGGGCCCGGGTGACCAGTCCACGAAGCACGCCCACCACGCCATGCACCTGGTGCTCTGCCGCCAGGGCACCCTCACCGTCCGCGCGCAGGGCCTGAAGTCGGCCGAGCGCGCGGCCGGCGTCCTGGTAGGCCCCGACGCCTCCCACGCGCTCGACGCGCGCGGCAGTGAGGTCCTCCTCCTCTTCATCGAGCCGGAGAGCCATGACGGCATCCGGCTCCAGGCCTCGCTCGAAGGTCCGGTGCGCCTCTTCGACGAGGCCCAACGTGACGCGCTCTTGAGCGCCCTGCCCCGCACCGGCCCCATCCCCCACGACGCCGTGGGCCCGTGGATGGAGTCCACCCTCGAAGCCCTCTCCGGCACGCCGGAGGCTCCGCACCGCGTCCACCCGCGCGTGCGCAAATTGCTGCGCCACCTGCGCGCCGAGCCCGCCCCCGAGGACACGTCCCTCGAAGCCCTCTCCGAGGTGGCCGGCCTGTCGCCCGGGCGGCTGATGCACGCCTTCACGGACTCGCTCGGCGTGCCGCTGCGGCCCTACCTCCTCTGGCTCCGGCTCCAGCGCGCGGCGGGGGCCATCGCCGCGGGCCGCACCCTCGGCGAGGCGGCCCACGCGGCCGGCTTCTCAGACTCGGCCCACCTGACGCGGACGTTCCGGCGCATGTTCGGCACCACGCCCTCGTCACTCCAACGCCGTAGCCAGTTCGTTCAAGCGAAGGCCCGCCCCACCGACGCATCTTGAAGGCACAGCGGCGGACACACCGCCCGCCGCCACCCTTCAAGGAGCCCGTCATGACCTTCTCGCTCGTCCTGCTGACCTTCTTCGCGCTGCTACACCTGCCCCCGCTGCGCCGCCTCCCGGCGCTCGCCACACCCAGGGACAGGGCGGCCGTGGCCGCGGGCCTCTTCTTCATCGGGGCCGGCGTCATGCACTTCCTCATGCCCGCGCGCTACGAGGCCATGATTCCGCCGCAGCTCCCGTCCCCGCTCTTCTGGGTCCTCCTCTCCGGCGTATTCCAGGTGGCCGGCGGCGTGGGGATGTTGCTCCAGCGCACCCGGCGGCTCGCGGCGCTGGGGCTCATCGCGCTGCTCCTGGCCATCCTCCCCGCCAACCTCCACGAGGCCGCGGCGAACAGCGCCTCGCACGTGCTGCCCCTGCCGGACTGGTACTTCTGGCTGCGCATCCCCTTCCAGCTCGTCTACATCGCCTGGGTGGCGTGGGCCGGTGGACTCTGGCGCACCTTCGGCCGTGCGAGGCTTCCGGCGCATGGTTAGTCTCGCGCACCTATGCACTTCCGCCATCTCGGACGCAGCGGCCTGGTCGTCAGTGAAATCTCCTACGGCAACTGGATTACCCACGGCTCGCAGGTAGAGGAGGAGGCTGCGGTTTCATGCGTGAAGGCGGCGCTGGACGCCGGCATCACCACCTTCGACACCGCGGACGTCTACGCGGGCACGCGGGCCGAGGAGGTGCTCGGCCGCGCACTCAAGGGCCAGCGCCGCGCCGGCCATGAGCTGTTCACCAAGGTGTACTGGCCCACCGGCAACGGGAAGAACGACCGGGGCCTGTCGCGCAAGCACATCCTCGAGGCCATCGACGGCTCGCTGAAGCGGCTCCAGACGGACTATGTGGACCTGTACCAGGCCCACCGCTACGACTTCGAGACGCCGCTGGAGGAGACGATGCTGGCCTTCGCCGACCTCGTCCGCCAGGGCAAGGCGCTCTACATCGGCGTCTCCGAGTGGACGGCGGACCAGATTCGCAAGGGCGCCGCGCTGGCCCGCGAGCTGCGCGTGCCCTTCATCTCCAACCAGCCGCAGTACTCCATGCTGTGGCGGGTGATTGAGTCGCAGGTCGTCCCCGCCTCGGACGCGGAGGGCCTGGGGCAGATTGTCTGGTCGCCCCTCGCCCAGGGCGTGCTCACCGGCAAGTACCTGCCCGGCAAGCCGCCGCCGGCCGGCAGCCGCGCCACGGACCCCAATGGCTCGCGCTTCATGACCCGGCTGCTGTCCGACGACGTGCTCACCCGCGTGCAGCAACTCCAGCCGCTGGCGAAGGAGGCGGGCCTCACCATGGCCCAGCTCGCCATCGCCTGGGTGCTCCAGAACAAGAGCGTCTCCTCCGCCATCATCGGCGCCACGCGCCCGGAGCAGGTGCACGACAACGTGAAGGCCGCCGGCGTGAAGCTGGAGGCGGAGCTTTTGCGCCGCATCGACACGGTGCTCGGCCCCGTCGTGCAGAAGGACCCGGCCCTCACCGAGAGCCCGCCCCAACGCCCGTAGGGCCACTCGCGGCCCCGCCTCCTGGAGAGACGGGGCCGCGCGGCGGGACTCACTCGCCGAGCTTGAAGTACGTGCCCTGGTAGCAGCCCGCGAAGGAGCTCAGCCGCGTGGACGTGAGCGACTCCAACGCAGAGACCAGCCCCTGCGTGTCGCTGCCGCCCGAGGTGGCCGGCCACGCGTAGGCATACGCGCCGAGCGACTTGCCGGGGCCGCTGTGGTTCTCCACGGGAATCCCCTCCGGCGCGGTGACGCGCTGCGCGTGATAGCCATTGAGGATGATGCGCTGGATGCGCGCCCCCCGCGCGGCGTTCACCGTCCAGTGGATGGGCTCGTACGAGGAGAGCGTCAGGATGAGCGGCGACTTCCGTGTCACGTCCACGGTGGCCGCGCCCTCCGGGTGGGTGCCACCGCCGTGGTTGGAGTGCGACTCGTAGACGCCCAGCAGGTGCAGCTCGGGCGAGCCCAGGGTCGGCGCCACGTAGGTGGACAGCGTGCCCTGCCCCGGCGTGCAGACGGCCTCATGCTTGACGGGCGACGGCGGAGGCGGCGGAGGCGGGCACGAGCCCGGCCCGTCCTCCACGGTGAACTGGGTGGCGCGGTAGCACCCGGCGAAGTCCGTCACCTCGTGGGAGGTGAGCCGCTGCAAGCCCGTCATCAGCCCCTGCGTGTTGCAGCCCTGGTTGTCATCCGGCCACTTGTACGCGCAGGCGGACAGGTAGTGGCCCACCTCGCTGCGGCTCTCCACGACGACACCGGCGGGCACGGAGGCCAGGCTCTGGGCGTGGTACCCGTTCAGGATGACGCGCTCGAGCCGCGCGCCAGGCGCCACGTCGAGCGTCCACCGCGTGGGCTCGTAGGAGGAGAGGACCAGCACATGGGGCGTCGTCCGCTTCACGTGCACCGTGGCCTCGCCCGTGGCCGAGTGGTCGCTGCTGCTCTCGTAGATGCCCAGCACCACGAGCTCCGGGCCCCGGGGGTCCGGCTTCGTGTAGCCCGTCACCCGGTATCCCTCCTCCGTCGGACAGTCCTCGATGCGGAGCACCGGCCGGGACAGGGAGCAGGAGTCGGGCGGAGGCGGAGGCGGAGGCACCGGCTCGCCACAGCCCCCATCCATCGGCTCGTTCGTCGTCGTGCGCGGGAGCTCGGGCGTCACCTCCGACTCCTCCAACTCCGCGCGCCCATCCGCGGAGACCAGGGTCGATGACTGCCCACAGCCCGTGGCCACCAGCGCCAGCATCACCGCGAACCTGAAGCCCTTGAACATTCTGGATTCCCCCCAGCGAAGTGCGCCCTTTTATACAGGAGGCGGGCGGGCAGGCTGAAGGAGCACCCCGGTGCAGCGTCCGTCACCGTCCACCGCCCGCCGGGGTAACACGGCGGGCCCTGGGGCGTACCGGGAGCGTGACACCCTCGACTTCCGCGCCACGTCCCCGTCCCCCACCGAGCGGATGGGCGCCAAACCCGCCCTTCCATTTGACTTTCCCGGCTCGGGGAACAAGAGATGGGCGCGCGAGTTGGCAACCGGGTTACTTCAGGCTCGTAGCCCACCTACACTTAGGCTTCCCTTCATGACGCCCTACCTTCTCCTGTCCCAGACGGGTCAACCCGAGCTTGGCTGGCTCAGCAGCAAGCTGCTCGGCGTGACGCTCAGCTCCGCCGAGTGGGTGCTGTGGATTCTCGTCGTCCTCTCGGTGCTCTCCATCGCCATCATGCTGGAGCGCGCGGTGTACTTCACCCGCCACCGGCTGCCCGACTCCGAAGCCCTGGCCGTGCGCCTGGCGCGCGGGGACTTCGAGGCGGCGCGCAAGGCGGTGGAAGGCAAGAGCGGCATGGAGGCCGCCGTCGTCCGCGAGGCACTGGCGTCCACCGCCCAGGGCGCGGACACCGTGGAGCAGGTGATTGCCTCCACCATGGCCCGCGAGCGTCCCCAGTACGAGCGCTTCCTGTCCTTCCTCGGCACGCTGGGCAACAACGCCCCCTTCATCGGGCTGTTCGGCACGGTGCTCGGCATCATCAAGGCCTTCCACGACCTGGGCGCCTCCGCCGTGAAGGGCGCCGCCATCCAGCAGACCGTCATGGCCGGCATCTCCGAGGCGCTCGTCGCCACGGCGGTGGGTCTGGCCGTCGCGATTCCGGCGGTGGTGGCCTTCAACGTCTTCAACCGACAGCTCAAGACGCTCACCAGCCGCGCCAACGCCCTGGGGTTCGCCCTGGTGGGCAGCCTGCGCGCCGAGCGCCCTGCTTCCGACGCGGCCCCGCGCGCCGCGGAGGTCCGCTAGGCCATGGCGGCAGGGGCCCCGCAGGACAACGACGAGGAAATCACCGGCATCAACGTCACGCCGCTGGTGGACATCGTCCTGGTGCTGCTCATCATCTTCATGGTGACGGCCAACTTCATCGTCCGCGAGACGGTGGAGGTGGACCTGCCCCGCGCGGCCAACGGCGGCGAGACGGTGCAGGGCCTGGTCAACGTGGTGCTCGACAAGGAGGGCAAGCTCTTCTTCGACGGCGCCGAGGTGAGCGAGGCGGACCTCACCGCGAAGGTGGCCGAGCAGGTGGCGAAGGACAAGGACACCCGCGCCATCATCAGCGCCGACCAGAGCCTCGCGTATGGCCGGGTGATGCGGCTCATCGACGTGGTGAAGGGCCAGGGCATCGCGAAGTTCGCGCTCAACATCGAGAAGGACGTGGCCCCCGCGGCCACGCCCGCCGCGCCCTGAAGCGAGACGTCACCCCATGAGCCAGGCGGTCCTCGACAGCTCGTCATTGCCTCCCCGCCGCACGCAGACCGCGGTGGTCGCCTTCCTGCTCGTGTCGCTGGTGCTGCACGCCGGCGGCTTCTGGATGCTCGCCCGCATCGCGGACCGGCCCCGCCCCGTCGCCCAGCGTCCGGTGGAACTGGTCATGGTGGAGGTGCAGAAGCCGCCCCCGCCGCCTCCTCCCGAGGAGAAGAAGGAGGAGCCCAAGCCGCCTCCGCCCAAGGTGAAGCCGGTGAAGCCTCCGCCCATCAAGGTGGCCGAGGCCCCCAAGCCGCCGCCGCCCGTGGAGGCCCCGCCGCCCCCCAACAACACGCCCCCGCCGGAGCCGCAGGCGAAGCCGCCGCCGCTCGTGGTGGGCATGACGATGTCGTCCACCACCAGCGCCGGCACCTTCGCCGCGCCCGTGGGCAACACGTCCTACGGCCGGGTGGACCGCACCGCGAAGGACCCCAAGGAGGTGAAGGGGTACTCCGCGCCCAAGTACACGCCCATCTACCAGGTGGACTCCGAGCCCACCGTGGCCTCCGAGGTGAAGATTCCCTACCCGGAGGAGGCCCGCCGCGCCGGTGTCGAGGGCACGGTGACGCTGTCCATCACCATCGACAACGAGGGCAAGGTGGTGGCCGCGAAGATTCTCAACGGCCCGGGCTACGGCCTCAACGAAGCGGCGAGAGACGCCATCAGGCGCTTCCGCTTCAAGCCCGCCATCAAGGGCGGCGAGGCCGTCTCCACGGAGATGAAGTACTCGTACACCTTTCTGCTGGACTGAAGCGGCCGCGCTCCCTCCCGGGGAGCGTGGCCGCCTGCCTGCTCACTGCGGCTTCAGTGCCCGGCGCATGATGTCGCGCAGGGCGCGCAGGTCCTCGTCGCCCATCGCGGCGATGGCCTCGGGCGGCTCGGCCATGCGCGCCAGCAGTCGCTCGCGCAGGGCCGCGCCCGCCTCCGTCAGCACCAGCATCTTCACCCGCCGGTCCTGCTCGGAGCTGCGCCGCTCCACCAGCCCCCGCGCCTCCATCCGGTCCACCAGCCCCGTCACGTTGGACGCGTCGCAGGACAGGTAGTTGGCCAGGGTGCTCATCGCCAGCGGGGCCTCGCCGAGCTGCCGCAGCACGTGCGCCTGCACCGGCGACAGCTCGAACTCCGCCGCCAGCGCCGGGAAGTTGCGCATGTGCGCGTGCATCAACTCGAAGAGGAACGCCCACGCCTGGCGTGGCAGGTCCTGCTCCTCCGGCTCCATGGCGGGCTCGCTCCGTCGACGCGAGTCCGCCGGCCTCGTCTTCCGCTCCAGGTGCTCGCTGCTCATGCCCTCAATGTAATTCCCCACGAGCACCTAAACAATTGACTTCATCAACCTTTGACGATTAATACATTCCGGAGCTTCCAATTTCGGACGCCCTGGCCTATGCGTCCCGGGCCCTGGAGGGACAGGAGGTCGGGTGACCGTGCCGCGGATGAGTCCTATTAGCCCCTGCACGGTGCGCACCGCTGATTTCCTGTCGATTCCGGGGCACCCGGGTGAGTAGTCCGGGCGCTCGCAGTGCAGAGACAACCCGTAGCAAGTCCATTTGGACGTCATGGCTCGCGCCGGCGCGGGCCCTTGAGGAGGTAGAGGCGGTATGAGCTCACTTCTGGCGCTGACCCTGGCGGCCACCCTGGCCGCGGCACCGCCGCCCGTATTGACCCTGGAGGACGCGCTCTCCCGGGCCCGCAAGGAGAACCTGGACCTGAAGGCCGCGCAGGCCCGCCTGGAGCAGGCGGACACCGCGTCGCGCAAGGCCTGGGCGGGTTACCTGCCCACCATCACCGCCAGCGGCGCCATCATCCGCAACTCGGATGCGGCCATCATTCCTCCGGGCCCCATCGCCCCGGTGCCCATCACCATCCAGCCGCTGGTGCAGCGCCAGGCGCAGATTGAACTGCGCCAGGCCATCATCGCCCCGCAGCTGTGGGCGGGCATCTCCGCCGCCTACAAGTCCGAGCGCGTGGCGGCGCTGAACGTGGAGCAGGCGCGGCGCGAAATCCTCTTCGGCGTGGCGCAGGCGTACTACGGCGCCGCGGCGCAGGGGAAGGCCGTGAATGTGCAGGAGCGGCTGGTGGAGCTCAACGCGGCGCGCGCCAAGGACACCCGCGTGCGCTTCGAGGCCGGCACGGTGACGCGCGTGGCGCAGCTGCGCGCCGAGCAGGATTTGTCCCGCGCCGAGCAGGACCTCATCCGCGCGCAGAACGCGTACGCCTCCGCCCGGCTGGTGCTCGCCACCCTGCTGGCGTTCGACGACGCCGACTTCGACGTGGCCCCGCCGCCCGAGCCGGAGGTGCCCGTGAAGACGGACCCGGACCAGCTCTATCAGCGCTCGCTCGAGCAGCGCGCGGACGTGGCCGCCTCGCGTGAGACGGTGGAGCTGGCGCGCACCAACAAGCTGGGCGCGTGGCTGGCCTACCTGCCCACGGTGGGCGTCAACGGCGCGTACCGCATCGCCAACTCGGGCGGCTTCACCGGCCAGTCCGACACCTGGCTCATCACCTTCGCGGCGTCCTGGACGCTGTGGGACGGCGGCCTGCGCGAGGCCAACCTCACCGAGGCCTCCGCCCGCATCGCGGAGAGCCTGGCCAACCAGCGCAAGGCCGAGCTGACCGCGCGCGAGGACGTGAAGCGCTCGCAGCTGGACCTGGCGAGCGCCCTGGCCAACCGCCTCAAGGCGGAGCAGACGGTGGAGCTGGCGCGCGAGTCCCAGCGCCTCACCGACGTCTCCTTCAAGGCCGGCGTGGCCACCTACCTGGAGGTCGCCGACGCCAACACCGCGCTCACCAGCGCGGAGATTGGCCTCGTCAACGAGCGCCTCCAGTCGTCCCTCGCGGCGCTGCGCCTCTTGCGCTCCGTGGGCGCCTTCGAGGCCCGCGCGCTGGACTCGGACCTGAAGGACCCGGACGCGGTGCCGCCGCACCTGCAGCCGCTGCCGGGGCAGACGATGCCGCAGCAGCTGGAGCAGCCCGCGCAGCCGCAGCCGGAGCAGCCCGCGCAGCAGCCGGCGCCCCAGCCGTAGTCATCGGGGTTGCAGGCCCCGGCGCCCATTCCCGGGCGCCGGGCCGCCTGCCCTGGAGCGCGGGTGGCGAGCGGCGCTTGTGAGCGCCCACCACCAGCCCCACCCTCGGGGGAGAGGCATCCACCCTTTCCCGAGGAGCACGTCATGGCGGACGGACAGTGGGGGAACTGCAAGGGCTGCAAGTACTTCGACAGCCACCATCCCCAGCCGGGCAGCGACGAGACGAGCCGGTGCATGCAGCCGGAACTGGCGGAGTTCGAGCTCGAGGTCTCCGGCAACAGCGGCTGCAACGCCTGGGAGGCCCGCGCGGGCATCGCCGGCACGGCGACGCCCTACCAGGAGCCCGCGCCCTCCGTGCACTGACGGCCACCGTCTTCAGCCGCTGGACGCCTCGCGCGCGAGCGGCACCGCCGCCACGCTGGGTCCGGTGCGGTAGTAGATGCGCTCCATGAGCCTGCGCTGGTGGACGAGCGGCTTGTCGTACTTGTCCAGCCGCATGCCCTTGTGGCTGTAGGGCGTGTCCGCGACGGTGGGGATGAAGCGCGCGTCGTCGCGCACCTCCCACCACGTCAGCGCGGCCGCCGCGCGGGCCGCCACGGGCAGCAGCGGGCGCATCGCGGGCACCACGCACTTGAGGAACGAGAAGGCGTGCAGGCGCGTGGTGGTCGCCGTCTCCGGCACGAAGAAGATGTTGGCGCGGGTGATGAATGGCCGCTGCTTGCCCGTGGGTGACACCCAACTCACGGTGTACCGGCTGCGCACCGGGTCGAAGCGCGTCACCCAGTCGTTCTGGAAGAAGTCCCCGTCGCGCACGCCGAGCACCTTCATGAGGAGCGCGGCGCGCTGGGGCGCGCGGTAGTGCACCTCGGTGCGGTCGTCGAAGTTGTGCGCCTCGAACTCCACCTGGTCCGCGCGCGGGTCGTCCCAGCCCAGGCGGGTGTGGACGTAGGGCGTGTGCTCGTCCTCGCTGAAGTTGTCGAGCGACACGTGCAGCGGCGCCTCGAACACATGGGAGAAGGCCCCGCCATAGACGTACTCGTCGGCCTCCATGTCGGGCATCGCGGACAGCGGCGTGTCCCGCTCGGCCAGCCAGAGGTAGTCGTGGCGCTCCACCACCTGGAAGCTGCGCGTGTCGCAGTGGCGCAAGTCCGGCTGGCTGGGGTTGGCGCCCCTGCCCTCCGCGTCGAAGCGCCAGCCGTGGTACGGGCACTGGAGCCGGCCGTCCGCGCGCACCTGCCCCTTCGACAGGGGCGCGAAGCGGTGGGGACAGGCGTCCGCGAGCGCGGCGGGCTTCCCCGACGCGTCCCGGAAGAGGGCATAGGCACGGCCGGCCACCTCCACGCGCACGGGCTTCTTGCCGAGCGAGCGGGCGGGGAGCACGGGGTGGAAGTGACGGATGACGTCGGGCGAGGGCACCATGACGCCCCGAGTATAGCGACCTGCGTCGTAGCCGGTGCTTCCGCAATGGGGGCCTGCCATCCGGTCAACCCTCCCCTGCCAGCGGCCCCCGGGGCCCTGGTCTATGATGGGGCGCCGTGGACGCTCCGCCCTCGCTCCTGCGCCGCCTCCGGGTGCCCGCCCTGCTCTTCGCCGTGACGGCCCTGGGGGTCGCCACCGCGGCGCTGCACGTGCAAGGCCTGCTGCCCGCGCGGGTGCCAGCGGCGTCGGAGCCCTTCCACTACAGCGGGTATGAGCAGGTGCTGCGGCACGTGCGGCCGGACGGCGACGTGGACTTCGCATCGGTGGGCCGCGAGCGGAAGGTGCTGGACGGCTTCGTCGAGTCGCTGGCCTCCTTCTCGCCCCACAATCGGCCGGACGTCTTCCCCACCTCCGAGGACGCGCTCGCCTACTGGCTCAACACCTACAACGCGCTCGTCCTCCAGCAGGTGGTGGACGGCTACCCCTATCTGGAGAGCGTCCGCCAGCCCTGGCTGGGGCGCTTCTTCTGGGGCCGCGCCTGGCCGGTGGGCGGCGAGCGGCTGACACTGTGGGCGCTGGAGAGCCGCGTGCTGCGCACCGAGTTCGCCGACCCGCGCATCCACTTCGCCCTCTTCCAGGGCGCGCGCGGCGGCCCCCGGCTGGACGGCTCCCACTTCCAGCCGGAGTACCTGGACGCCCAGCTCAACGACGCCAGCCGCCGCTTCATGGCCGACAAGCGCCACGTGGAGTTGGACGGCGACACCGTCCACCTGGCGCGCCTGTTCGAAACGTACCGCGACGACTTCCTCCGCGCGCTGCCGGAGGGGCGCGGCGGCAACGTGCTCCAGTTCGTCTGGGCCTTCCTGCCGGACACCTGCGAGGAGCGGCCCGGCTGCGCCACGCGGAGTGACTTGGACCGCGCCTGCGGCCCCCGGCTGGACCGCTGCCACATCGTCTACACGCCGGAGGACTGGACGCTCCCGGACGCCGCCGCCCGCGAGCCCCGTCCGTAGACGCTACGCGGGCAGCCGCTCGCGAGGCCCCGGGCGCGGTGGCTCCTCCTTCTTGTCCTTGTCGCGGTGCACCTGCTTCACCACCTCGGTGCCGCTGCGCTGGAGCAGCCACTTCTCCAGGCCCACCACCGGCAGCACCACCGCGCCCAGCAGGACGGACAGGCCGATGGCCTCCAACGTCAGCGGCGCGGAGCCGAACACCCGCTGCATGAAGGGCACGTACATGAAGGCCAGCTGCAGGAGCACCAGCACGCCCACGCCGACGAAGATGGTGCGGTTGCTGAAGAGGCCCACCTTGCGCAGCGAGCCGGTGAGGGTGCGGCACATCAGCATGTAGAAGATCTGGAAGCTGATGACGGTGTTGACGGCCATCGTCTGGGCCTCGGCGAGCGCCATCGCGTGGCCCGTGTGCGGCAGCTCACGCTGGTACTCCCAGAGGAACAGGCCGATGGCGCCCGCGGCCATCAGCAGCGCCACCATGCCGGTGCGCATCAACACGAAGCGGCTGAGCACCGGGGCGTCCGGGTCTCTCGGTGCCCGGCGCATGACGTCCGACTCCTTCGCCTCGAAGGCCAGCGGCAGCGCCAGCGACACGGTGGCCACCAGGTTTATCCAGAGCAACTGCGTGGGGAGCATGGCCATCAGCGGCACCCGCGCCCCCTCGAGGTCGTGGATGGGGAAGAAGGCCACGCCGAACATGAGGATGAGCGCCAGGCCCAGGTTGGTGGGCAGCACGAAGGCCAGGGACTTGATGAGGTTGTCATAGACGCGCCGCCCCTCCTCCACCGCCGCGGCAATGGAGGCGAAGTTGTCGTCCGTGAGCACGATGTCCGCCGCCTCCTTGGACACCGCCGTGCCCGTAATCCCCATGGCGACGCCGATGTTGGCCTGCTTGAGCGCGGGCGCGTCATTCACCCCGTCCCCCGTCATGGCCACCACGTGCCGCTTCGACTGGAGCGCCCGCACCAGCCGCAGCTTGTGCTCGGGCGCCACGCGCGCGAAGACGTTCGTCCCCACGGCCACCTCGGGGAGCTGCGCGTCGTCGATGGTGGCCAGCCGCGCACCGGTGATGCCCGGGGCGCCCTCCTTCTGGAGGCCGAGCTGCGCGCCGATGGCCTCCGCCGTCGCCGGGTGGTCGCCCGTAATCATCTTCACCACGATGCCCGCCTCGTGGCACGCCCGCACCGCGGCGATGGCCTCCTCGCGTGGCGGGTCAATCATTCCCTCCAGCCCGAGCAGCCGCAGCTCGCAGGCCGCGTCCTGCTCGGAGAGGCCCGCGTGCGAGGCGGGCACGTCGCGGCCCGCCACCGCGAGCACGCGCATGCCCTGTCGCGCCAGTCGCTCCACCTCCGCCAGCACCGCCTCGGGCGTGGCGCCGTCATGCGGAGCGCAGCGGCACAGCACCGCCTCCGGCGCGCCCTTGAGGAGGATGCGCCGGCGCCCCTGCCCGTCGTCGTGCAGGGTGGCCATGAACTGGTGCTCGGACTCGAAGGGGATGACGTCCAGGCGCGCGTGCTTCGTGCGCGCCTCGTCCACGCGCAGGCCGGCCTTCTCCGCCGCCACCACCAGCGCGCCCTCGGTGGGGTCCCCCGTCATCTCCCACCGCTCGCCCCGTCCCTGGAGGGCGGCGTCGTTGCACAGCGCGCCAGCCAGCAGCAATTCGCGCACGTCGTCGGGCAGCGCGCCCAGGGGCTCGCCGTCCCGGCGCAGCTCGCCGGTGGGCGCGTAGCCCACGCCGCTGAGCGAGTAGCGGCCCGCCGGCGTCCACAGCGCCTGCACCGTCATCTCGTTGCGCGTGAGGGTGCCCGTCTTGTCCGAGCAGATGACGGTGGTGCTCCCCAGCGTCTCCACCGCGGGCAGCTTCCGGATGACGGCGCGGCGGGCCGCCATGCGTTGCACGCCGATGGCCAGGGCGATGGTGACGATGGCGGGCAGGCCCTCCGGAATCGCGGCCACCGCCAGGGTGATTGCCACCACCACGGCCTCACTGACCTCGTAGCCGCGCCACAGCCCCACGCCCAGGAGCACCGCGGAGACCGCGAGGATGCCTACGGTGATGTACTTGCCGATGACGGCCAGCGCCTTCGTCAGGGGCGTCTGGAGGTCCGCGGCCTGGCTCAGCAGCGTGGAGATGCGGCCCAGCTGGGTGTCATGGCCGGTGGCCACTACTACGGCGGAGCCGGTGCCGGACGTCACCAGCGTGCCGCCGAAGACGAGGCTCGTCCGGTCTCCCAGCTCCGCCGCCTCCTCCACCGGGGGCACATGCTTCTGCGCCGGCACCGACTCGCCCGTGAGCGCGGCCTCCTCCACCTGGAGGTTGCGCGACGCGAGCAGCCGCATGTCCGCGGGCACCTTGTCTCCCGACGCCAGCTCCACCACGTCCCCGGGTACCAGCTGCGCGGCCGGCACCGACTGCTTCTGTCCCCCGCGCAGCACGGTGGCACTCTCCGGCACCATGAGGCTGAGGGCTTCAATCGCCTTGCCCGCGCGGTACTCCTGCACGAAGCCGATGAGGGTGTTGAGCACCACCACGGCCGCCACCACCAGGCCGTCCGTCACCTTGCCCATGGCGATGGCCAGCACCGCGGAGGCGATGAGCACCCAGATGAAGGGGCTGTTCACCTGCCGCCAGAGCAGCTTCAGCGGCCCCTCGCCCTTCTGGCGCTGGATGACGTTCGGCCCGAAGCGCGCCAGCCGCTCGCGTGCCTGCCCCTCGGCCAGGCCATGAGGGCCGCTCTCCACCTGGGACAGCACTGCGTCGGGCGGCAGGGCGTGCCACGGGGGCGCCTGGGCAGCGGGCGGCCCGGCGGGCGGCGGAGTGCGCGACAGGGCGCTGTCTGGGGACGGGTCGTGCATGGGGCGGCTCCTCCTCGACCAATCTGGTGACGGTGGCCGCCAGTTCCATCTCACGCGGCGGCACGGCGGCTGGAGCCTTCCGCCCGGAACCTGGGCCCGACAGCAAGGAGGAGCTGCTGTTCCTGAAGTTCGAGCCATCGCCGGAGGGGGACTCAGTGCCGTGAGTCTCGCGGGGACACGCCCCGCCGCGGGCGTGTCCTTGCGACACGGCTCACGGCGCTACGGCCACAGGTTCTGCCACTCCGTGAAGAACTGCGCGTCCCGGATGACACAGGCGTGCGGGTCCGTGGGGCACAGGCCGGTGGAGCTGGTGATGCGGCTCCACTGCGCGTTCATCCGCTCCGGGGCCCAGTGCCTGGGCGCATCCGGGTCGCACAGGTCGAGCGTGTAGCCGGTGCTCGTCTGGCCGCGCGCGATGAGGCCCCGATACGTGTCGGCGCCCGTGGGCGTCGTGAACGGCGGCAGGGTCCAGCTCGCGGCGGGCCCCGGGTTGCCGAGCGCGTCGCAGGGCGAGGCGAGCATGACGACGCGGCGCACGGCGTAGTCCTTGCCGATGACGCCCGCGTGGCCGCCGCCCTGCGAGTGCCCGGAGATGATGACCTTCGCCGGGTTGAGGCGGCACAACAGCGGGATGCAGGAGGGATTCATGAGGAAGCTGCCCCAGCCCCCGGTCGGGTCCCCCGTGTCACGCAGATACACGAGCAACCGGGTGAGCCGGGGGATGATGGCGTCCTCCCGGTTCATGGTCGTCACCGCGCTGCCGGACTGGACATCGCCAGTGACGAGGGTGCGGCGGGTGGGGAGGAAGCAGGCATCGTCACTCCCGCAGAGCATGCCGATGGCGGGCGAGTTCTGGTACGTGAGCCCGATGACGCGGTAGCCCTTGGAGCTGGCGCTGGCGTAGATGCTGTGGTTGGCGTCCGCGTAGTTGCCGCTGAGCGAGTTCTCCGGCTTGCCGCCCGTGCCCGGCAGGAAGACGACGAGCTCCGCCTTCGTCGGAACCGTGGGGCGGATGACGACGTGCGGGTCCAGGTAGTTGCCCGAGCCGGGCGTCCCCGCTTCCGTCGGGGTGACGAAGCGGCAGATGGCGCCCGTGGGGCCGGTGCAGGTCGTCACGCCCTGCTCGACGCGCGCCACCGGAAGCTCCTCCGGGGCAGGCTCGGGACCGGCTCCGCACCCCGTGACGAGTCCCAGCCCCAGCACGATGGGGGCACACCACCGCATCCACACGTTCGGCTTGCTCAAGCAGACGTCTCCTCGACGGCCAGCCGGCCCATTCCCGCTGGCGGCGGCCGCTCTCACGGCGCGCCACGGCCTTCAACACGGACCGTGAAAAATGGTTGCGGGGTACTTTGAATTTCCGGTCCGGGTGGGGGCGAGCAGGCCGCTCATCCACACTCCGCGCGTCTCCGGACGCTGCATCCGTGGGTGGTACGCTCGCGTCGAGCGGCGGCGGCGTCCGCGGACCGGGTCGTCCCGCACATCCCCGGAGAGACAACATGTCGGCTCGCATCGTCGTCACCCACTCCACCGCGACGGATGAGGCCAGCGCCGCGCGAGAGCTCGTCACGCAACTGCGTCAGCAGGCCGCTGGCGCGCGAGTGCGGGGCGGGTTCGTCTACTGCACGGTCGGCATCCAGACGCCGGCACTCCAGAAGGCGCTCGTCGAACAACTCCCCGGAGTGCCCTTCGTCGGTGCGACGTCCTGCCTGGGGGTCGGTTCGGCGGAGGGCTTTCGCACCGAGCGAATCGTGAGCGCGCTCTGGTTCGTCGGTGAAGGCTTCCGCTTCGGCGTGAGTGCCCTGGCTCGCAACGGCGATGTTCGCGCCCAGGGCCGGGAGCTCGCCAGCAACGCGCTGAAGGATGGCCACATCCCGCCCGAGGCGGCACGCTTCGCCATCGTTCACGCGACACCGGGCAGCGAGGAGTCGCTGCTCGCCGGGCTCTACGACGTGCTGCCGAAGCGCACGCTCCTGGTCGGAGGGAGCGCGGCCGACAATGACATCACCGGACAGTGGTCCGTCTGGTCTTCAGCGGGAGTCCACCGGACGGGCGCGGTGCTCGCCGTGTGTGACTGGCCCTGGCGGCTCACCGCCATGTGCCAGGGCGGCTATCTCGTCACGCGTCACCGCGGCGTCGTCACCCGGGCGAGCGGACGCATCGTGTACACCATCGACGGGCGGCCGGCGGCCGAGGTCTACAACGAGTGGCTTGGCGGCACGCTGAAGCCGTTCCTCCAGACGGGTGGCACGGTGCTGGGCAACACGACGCTCTGTCCGCTCGGCGTGCCCCGGGCCCTGGATGGCCTCGAGACGCACGTCGTCGTGCATCCGGAGAAGGTCCTCCTGCCCGAGCGTGCGCTGACGCTCTTCGCCGATGTGAAGGAAGGTGAGCAGCTCGTCCTGATGCGCAGCACGGAAGGGGCGCTCGTGAAGCAGAGCGGACAGCTCGCGGAGTGGGCACTGGGCAGCTCGGGGCTCACCCCGGACAAGCTCGCCGGCGCGCTTCTCGTCTACTGCGCGGGCTGCATGCTCACCATCCAGAAGCAGGTCCCCGACATGCTGCGGGACTTCCAGCGGACGGTGGGCCAGACGCCATTCGTCTCCGTCTTCACCTTCGGCGAGCAGGGCTGCGTGATGCCCCAACGGCCCGAGCACGGCAACCTGATGACGAGCCTGCTGCTCCTGGGCAACAGCTGAAACGCCGAGCTCTCTCCAGGCGTCAATTCCGGCCATGCCGGGGGTGCGGGAGCCCTCGGGCCCCAGTGGTTTGAGGTCCCCATTCACGGTAAGCAGGGACAGCCTGGGCCCCGGCCCGAGGGAGGACCTGCACCATGACCGACCCCCACTCCATCGCCGCTGGCTTCGTCACCCACGAAGTCACCAACCAGCCTCCGCCGCTCGTCTACGACGCGTGGAAGACGGACACCGTGCTCCGCGAAGTCGTCGCCCGCGAGGGCGGCGGCTGGGCCGAGGCCGACCTGGCGAAGTACGGCCCGCTGGTGGGCGGGGAGATGCAGCAACTGGCGGTGCTGGCCAACGAGAACAAGCCGAAGTTCCGCCCGTTCGACCGCTATGGCCACCGCCGCGACGAGGTGGAGTTCCACCCCGCCTACCACCGGCTGATGGAGCTGGGCATGGCCCACGGCGTGTCCGGCTTCGCGTGGCGCAACGAGGAGAAGCCCGGGGCCCACGTGGCCCGCATGGCCCTCTTCTACCTGCACAACCAGGCCGACCAGGGCACCAGCTGCCCCCTCACCATGACGTACGCCTGCGTGCCCGCGCTGCGCCACCAGCCGGAGCTGGCGCGCGAGTGGGTGCCGCGCGTGGCGTCCGCCACCTATGACAGCCGCTTCATCCCCGCGTCGCGGAAGACGGGCAACACCGTCGGCATGGGCATGACGGAGAAGCAGGGCGGCTCGGACGTGCGCACCAACACCACGCGCGCCCAGCGGATGGGCAGCGCGCGCGGGCCCGGGCAGCCGTACGCGCTCGTGGGCCACAAGTGGTTCTTCTCCGCGCCCATGAGCGACGCGTTCCTCGTGCTCGCGCAGGCCGAGGGCGGCATCTCCTGCTTCCTCATGCCGCGCTTCACGCCGGACGGCGAGCTGAACGCCATCCACATCCAGCGGCTCAAGGACAAGCTGGGCGACTGGAGCAACGCCTCCTCCGAGGTGGAGCTGCACGGCGCCTTCGCGTGGATGGTGGGCGAAGAGGGACGCGGCGTGGCCACCATCCTGGAGATGGTCGCGATGACGCGGCAGGACTGCATGATTGGCTCCAGCGGGCAGATGCGGCAGGCGCTGGTGCAGGCGCTGCACCACACCCGGCACCGCACCGCATTCGGCAAGCGGCTCGTGGACCAGCCGCTGATGCGCAACGTGCTCGCGGACCTGGCGCTGGAGTCCGAGGCCCACCTGACGCTCACCGCGCGCGTGTCCCGCGCCGTGGACGCCAGCCCCCGTGACGCGAAGGAAGCCGCCTTCGCCCGCATCGCCACCGCGGTGGGCAAGTACTGGGTCTGCAAGCGCACGCCCGTCTTCGTCAACGAGGCGCAGGAGTGCCTGGGCGGCGCGGGCTACGTCGAGGAAGCCAACCTCGCCCGCCTGTACCGGCAGGCCCCGCTCAACTCCATCTGGGAGGGCAGCGGCAACATCCAGTGCCTGGACGTGCTGCGCGCGGCCTCGCGCGAGCCGGCCAGCCGCGAGGCGCTCTTCGCGGAGTTGCTCGCGGCGCAGGGCGGGCACGCGGCGTACGACGCGGCGACGGCGCGCCTGCACAAGGAGCTGGCCAACACGGACTCGATGGAGACGCGCTCGCGCTTCATCGTCGAGGGGCTCGCCATCGCGCTGCAGGCGTCGCTGCTCATCCGCGCGGGCAACACCGCCGTGTCGGACGCCTTCTGCGAGTCGCGCCTGGGCGGCGCCCACGGGCAGACCTTCGGCACGCTCCCGGCGCACGCGCCGATGCAGGCCCTCATCGAGCGCACCTTCAGCGAGGAAGTGAAGTGATGTGGACGCTCGATGAAGTGCTCACGACGGCGGCGCGGAAGTACGGCCCCCGCGAGGCGCTCGTCACCACGGGCCGGCGCGTGACGTTCGCCGAGCTGGACGCGGCCGTCACCCGGATGGCCGGCCACCTCCAGACGCACGGCGTGGGGCCGGGCGACAAGGTCGCCGTCTTCGGCCGCAACACGATTTCGTGGGTGGTGGGCTTCCTCGCGACGCTGCGGCTGGGGGGCACGACGGTGCCCCTCAATCACAAGCTCGCCCCGCCGGAATTGGCCTTCATCCTGGGCCACAGCGAGAGCAAGGTCCTGCTCGCCGACAAGGACCTGGCCGCGAGCGTGCCCGACAGCAGCCGCGAGAAGTGCCGCGTCCTGCTGCTCGGCGGGGATGACACGCTCGACGGCGTGACGATGTTCGGGGCTCCGGCGCCCGCCGTCCGCTCGCGGCGCGCCTGCGCTCCCGATGACGCCGCGGAGATTCTCTACACGTCGGGCACGACGGGTCTGCCCAAGGGCTGCCTGCACTCGCACGCCAACGTCATCTTCGCGGGAATCGCCAGCAGCCTCGCCTATGGCCTGGACCCCACCGACCGCGTCCTCCTGGCGATGCCGGTGTGGCACAGCTTCCCGCTCAACAACCTGCTGCTGGGCAGCCTCTACGTCGGCGCCACGGTGGTGATGATGCCGGAGTACCACCCGCTCGGCATGCTGGAGACGATTCAGCGCGAGCGGTGCACGCTGTTCTTCGGCGCTCCCGTGGCCTTCCTCATGCCCATGCGCGTCGTGCCGGACTTCGACCGGTATGACCTCAGCAGCGTGCGGACCTTCCTGTATGGCGGCGGCCCCATCGACGCGGACACCTCGCGCCTGCTCGCGAAGCGCTACCGCACCGAGCGCTTCTTCCAGATTTTCGGCATGACGGAGACGGGCCCCACGGGCACGTTGCTGCGGCCGGAGGAGCAGGTGGCCAAGGCCGGCTCCATCGGCCGGTATGCCGTCAGCGGCTGCGACGTGAAGGTGATGCGCGACACCGACACGGAGGCGAAGCCGGGCGAGGTGGGCGAAATCTGGATGCGGTGCCAGTCGATGATGCTGGGCTACCACCGAGACCCGGAGGCCACCGCCGCAGCGTTCCATGACGGCTGGTACCGCACGGGGGACGTCGCCCGCATCGACGCGGACGGCTACCTGTTCATCGTCGACCGGCTGAAGGACATGATCATCACCGGCGGGGAGAACGTCTATTCGAAGGAAGTGGAGGACGCGCTCGCCAGCCATCCGGACCTCCTCGAGTCGGCGGTCATCGGCCTTCCGCACACGGACTGGGGCGAGACGGTCGCCGCCGTCCTCGTCCTGAAGCCGGGCGCCACCCTCGACGAGAACAGCCTGCGCGCCCACTGCGAGGCCCGCCTGGCGCGGTACAAGTCGCCGCGCATCTTCCACGTGGCGGACACCCTGCCCCGCACGCCCTCGGGCAAGGTCATCAAGGTGGAATTGCGCAAGAAGTACGCGCGGGCGTGAGCGTGCAGAAGTCCACGGCCCTCCCCCGTGCCGCCAGCGGGTGATTGCCGAGTCCTCTGACGGCGGGGACACTCCCCCGCCATGCGCAAGCTCCTGCTGACCTTCCTCTTCGCTTCGCTTCCGCTCGCCTTCACCGCCTGTGGTGACGAGGACGAGACGCCCATCGACGCGACGCCCGACGCCTGGACCTGGGTGGACGTCCCCGGCACCGAGTGCGGCAACGGCGAGCAGACAGGCATCGGGGTCAACCCCAACGAGGCGAGCACGGACCTCTACATCTACCTGCAGGGCGGCGGCGCCTGCTGGGACGAGCGGACGTGCTTCGTCCTGCGCAGCGCGAGCAACCTGAGCACGGGCTACCGGGCGGCCCAGTTCCAGACCGACGGCACCCGCGATGCGTACATGTTCGACCGGGAGGAGCCGACGAACCCCTTCCGGGGCATGTCCTACGTCTTCGTCCCCTACTGCACGGGTGACGTCCACGGGGGCAACGCGGTGCAGACCTACGGCACGCAGCAGGTGCACCACAAGGGCGCCAGCAACGTGGAGGCCTGGCTCCCCCGGTTGGTCTCCACCTTCCCGGGTGTGAAGCGCGTGTTCCTCGGGGGGAGCAGCGCGGGCGCGTTCGGCGCGCAACTGAACTACGAGCGCGTCGCCGCCGCTTTCCCCACGGCCGAGGTACACGTCCTCGCCGACTCCGGGCAGATGGTGACGCCCGCGGGCACGCTCCTCGACACGTGGCTCACGAACTGGGGCGTGACGATTCCGGCCGCGTGCACGAACTGCGAGACGGACTTCACGCGCTTCCCCGCGTACCTGGCGGACACGCATCCGGAGTCGCGCTTCGCGCTGCTCGCGTGGAGCCGGGACGGCGTGCTCAGCAACTTCTTCGGCTACTCCGCCACGGACTTCGAGACGCGGACGCTGCAACTGCTCACGACGTCGTACGACGGGCGGGCCAACGCGAGGTACTTCCTGAAGCGCGGAACGCAGCACACCTTCCTGGGCAGCCTGGACACCCTCACCAGCACCACCGGGGTGGCACTCGAGGACTGGGTCTCCCAGTGGGTAGCGGGCGATGCCGCCTGGAGCAACGTGCTGGAGCCGTGAGCGACGGCGTCGTCAGGTGCCATCCGTACACTTTGCGACAGGCCAGGATGTCCCCTGGTCCGTACACGGGAGTGTGCCTTCATGGAGCTCGACCAGGACACCCAACAGACGGAAGTGCGCCGGCGTGTTGCCGCCTGGGCCCGGCGGCCTGACTCCGACTTCGCGCGGCTCCAGCTGACCCGCCAGCAGGCCACGGACCTGCTGCGGGAGACGTGCGGGCGGCTGGTACTGCCGTGGGACGCGGACTACGACCGGCTGCGCGCGGTGGCCTACGCGAACTTCGAGAACGTGCGCCCCGCCGCCATCGGCGTGTGCGAGTCCGTGCACGACGTGCGCTGTTTCCTGAAGTTCATCCGCGAGCAGCGGAGAACGAACCCATCCTTCAAGTGGGTGCCCCGCACGGGAGGCCACAGCACCGCGGGCTACTCCACCGTGGACGGCGGGCTGATGCTGGACTTGCGCGGGGTGAACAACATCTTCGTCCAGCCGGAGCACAAGCTCGCCCACGTGGGCCCCGCCGTGCAGATGCGGGACTTCTACCGGACGATGCAGGTCTACGACCTCTTCGCGCCGGGCGCGAGCTGCCCGGACGTCCCCATCGCGGGGATGATGCAGGGCGGCGGCTATGGCTTCGGCTCGCGCATGTTCGGGATGAGCTGCGACAACGTGAGCGAGGTGGAGTTGGTGCTCGCCGACGGTCGCGTGGTCCAGGCCAACGCGCGCCACAACGCGGACCTCTTCTGGGCGGTGCGCGGCGGCACGGGCAACCAGTTCGGCATCCTGACGCGCGCCACCTACCAGCTCCACCCGCTGGGGGACGTGGGCGCCGTCGTGATGCAGTGGCGGCTGAGCACGGACGCGGAGGCGGCGCAGGGCGCCCATGCGTTGGAGCTGCTCCAGCGGCGCTACATGGGCTCCAACCACGACCGGCGCCTGGGCTACCTCGCGCTCATCCAGCATGGAGCCAACTGGGACGGGCCCTTCCTCATCGTCCGCGCCATGTATCGCGGCGAGCGGGGGCTGTGGCGGCAGTTGCTGGCGGACCTCGTCGCCACGCCGGGCTGCCAGGTCCTCTGGGAGGACATGGGCTCGTTCTACTCGATGAACAACAAGCTCATGGGCTACGCGCAGGAGCCGGACTTCCCACAGGCCCTGGCGGCGGAGGCGCCGCTCGCCCTGTCCCCGCGGCAGGAGAAGCAGTCGCGCTACTTCGACAAGCCGCTGGGCGAGGCGGGCTGGCGCCGCTTCGTGGACCACATCCGGAGCGCCCCGACGCAGCTCAAGATTGGCACCCAGATGGTCATCGAGCCCGCGGGCGCGGCCATCAACGAGCGGCGCCGGGGGGAGAACGCCTACATCCATCGCCGCGCCGACTTCCACACGTACATCAACACCTACTGGGACAGCGAGGAGGAGAAGCCCCGGGCCTTCGCCTTCCTGGACCGCTGGCTCGAGCTGGGCGAGCCGTGGACCAACCAGGAGGCCTACCAGAACTACCCGAAGCCCTACATCAACCAGTGGCAGCGCCGTTACTGGGCCGAGTACTACCCGCTGCTGCGCCAGGTGAAGCGCAAGTACGACCCGACGCACCTCTTCTCCTTCGAGCAGAGCATCGGCGCCGAGCGCGACGCCGTGACGCCGGGCGACGAGGAGCTCGTCCCGGAAGTCACCCGGAGCCTCAAGAAGCCCATCGCCTCCCTGGAGCAGCCAGGCACCACGTCCGACCCGGCGTGAGCCCCACCTTCCCAGCGAGCCTCCGCCCTGGCATTCAGGACTTGAGCCTGACGTAGCGTCAGGGTTCATCCTGGGCGCCAGGATGGGAGGACATGGGATGCGAATCGGGGAGCTCGCCAGGCATGCCGGGCTGACGGTGCGGACGCTGCACCACTACGACGCCATCGGCCTGCTCACGCCCTCGACCCGCTCCGAGGGTGGCTACCGGCTCTACGGGCCGGAGGACATCGCGCGGCTGCACGCCATCCAGGCGATGCGCCAGCTGGGCCTGTCGCTGGAGGACATCGGCCGGCTGCTGGACGACGGTGGCGGCACCACCCTGCCCATCATCGTGGATCAGCAGCTGCGGGCCATCGACGTGCAGATTGAGCAGGCCGAGAAGCTGCGCGCGCGGCTCGGCATGCTCCAGGCCAAGCTGGCGACCGGAAGCATGCCGGACATGGATGACTGGCTCGCCACCATCCGGATGATGACCACCTGCGACAAGTACTTCAGCGCCGACGAGCTGAAGACCATCTTCGGCAACTGGCGGCGCATCTACACCGACTGGGCGGCGCTCATCACCGACGTGCGGCGGACCATGAAGGCCGGCGTTCCAGCGGACAGCCTGGAGGTGCAGCCCCTCGCGCACCGCTGGATGACGCTGATGGGCATCTGGATGGATGGGAACCTCGACCTCATCCACCGGTGGGGCGAGATGTACAGGCACGAGCCGTCGGCGCTGACCGGCAAGGGGCCCGACCTGGGCATGGTGGCGTACATGGACCGGGCCATCCAACTGCGCATGGCCGCGCTCGGACGACACCTGAGCATCGACGAGCTGCTGCGCCTGAAGCAGGTGCCGCCCGAAGCGTGGGACACGCTGGCGGGCTCCGCGGCGGAGCTGATGCGGCAGGGCGTGTCACCTGGCGCCTCCCGGGCGCGAGCGCTCGGGAAGCAGTGGCTGGGCCTGCTGGAGCGTGTGGCGGACCATGACGCCGTGCTGTTCGACAAGCTGCTGGCGGCCTGGCGCCAGGAGCCGCTGGTGGCCGCCGCGTCGGTTCGCGAAGAGGCGGTGCGGCAGTACCTGCAGCGCGCGGTGCAATCCGTGCTTGACCCTATCGCAGCGTGAGGCTGGAGGCTCCGTTCCCAAGGAGTCAGAGACACCATGACTACGAATCCAAGCGGCCCGCCACGCGCCGGCCTGTTTCAAGACCGCAACTTCAAGTGGATGCTGAGCGGCAGCATCATCTCGATGCTGGGCGACCAATTCACCATCATCGCCCTGCCCTGGCTGGTGCTGATGATGACCGGCGACACGCTGGTGCTGGGCCTGGTGCTCGGGGTGATGAGCGTGCCGCGCGCGGTGTTCATGCTGGTGGGCGGCGCGGTGGTGGACCGGTACTCACCCAAGCGGGTGCTGATGTGGACCAAGCACGTGAGCACGGTGCTGCTCCTGGCCCTGGCCGCGCTGGTCTTCACCGGAAACATCTCGACGGGCTCGCTGTCCGTGCTCGCATTCGGCCTGGGCCTGGCCATGGCCTTCAGCATTCCGTCCGGCACGTCCCTGTTGCCGCACGTGCTTCCGCCCCAGCAGCTCCAGGCCGCCAACGGCGTGGTGCTGGGCCTGCGCCAGTTGTCCATGTTCGCGGGTCCCCTGCTGGCGGGTGGGCTCATCGCCGCGTTCGGTGACGGCCACAGCGAGCGCGTGTCGGACACGCGGGGATTGGGCATCGCCTTCCTGTTCGATGCAGTGAGCTTCGCCGTGTCGGCGTGGACGCTGTCCCGGGTGATGACCACCGCTCCGGCGGACCGCACCGGGGCTCCGGCGGGACAGGCGGTGTGGCAGTCGGTGGTGCAGGGCCTGAAGTGGTGCTGGAACGACAGGGATTTGCGCACGTGCTTCCTCTACTGGTCGGCCGTTGCGCTGCTGATTACAGGGCCCATCCAGATTGCACTGCCGGTGCTCGCCAGCCGGCTGCCCGGCTCGAGCGCGGCGGGGTTCGGCCTGCTGATGGGCGCGCACGGCGCGGGCACACTGCTGGGGATGGGCGTCGCCGGGGCACGGCCCGGCATCCGGGCCCGCAACCTGGGCACCACGCTGCTGCTGGTTGACGGGGTGGTGGGCCTGCTCTTCATCCCCATGGGGCTCGTCTCCGCGCTGTGGCAGGGCGCCTCGCTGCTGCTGGCCATCGGCCTGCTGAGCGGGTTCATGCACGTGGCCGTCTTCACGTGGATTCAGCGCCGCGTGCCGCCCGCCATGCTGGGCCGCGCGATGAGCATCTTCATGTTCATCTTCATGGGGCTGGCGCCCATCTCCGCCGCGGTGACGGGCTGGCTGATGCGGGGCGTGACGCTGGAGCAGGTGTTCGCCGTCAGCGGAGGCAGCCTCGTGGCGGTGGTGGTGGTGGCGATGGCCACCTCGCGCATCCGCGACATCTCGGAAGCGCCCACGCCCGCTGGGAGCTGAGCCGGGCCGCGCGGGCGCGGGGTCTTCAGTTCACGCGTCCGCCGGCTTCCCCTCCGAGGACACGCGCCGGAGCAATTCGGCCGTGGGCCTGTCGGCTGGGAAGAAGGACTCGATGGCCAGCTCGGACAGGGTGATGTCCACGGGCGTGCCGAACACCGTCGTCGTGCTGAAGAGCGACAGCAGCCCGAAGCGCGTGTGCAGGCGCAGGGGCACGACGACGCTCACCGGCTCTTCCGCGCCGTGGCCCTTCGGCCAGGCGCCGCCACCGGGCGGGGGCAGGGCGCGCAGCTCCTCATGGAGCGCGGCGAGCTTCTCGTCCGCGGTGACGGCCACCTGCCGGTGCAGCCGGCCGAGCACGTGGCCGCGCCACTGCGCCGGGTTGGCGATGTGCGGCGCCAGCCCTTTCGGGTGCAGGCTGAGCCGCAGCACGTTGACGGGTGGCTCCAACAACTCGGGCGAGATGCCCTCCAGGAGCAGGCCCACCGCGCGGTTGGCGGCCACCAGCGTCCAGTAGCGGTCCACGGCCAGGGCCGGGTACGGCTCGTGGCCGGTGAGCACCAGGTCCACCGCTTCGCGCGCGGCGTCGAGCTCAGGCTGGTCGAGGCCGGTCTCCGGGTAGACGGGGGCGAAGCCTCCGGCGACAAGCAGCGCGTTGCGCTCGCGCAGGGGGATGTCGAGCTCCTCCGCGAGGTGCAGCAGCATCTCCCGGCTCGGCCTGCTGCGGCCGGTCTCCATGAAGCTGACGTGACGGGCGGACACCTCCGCGCGCAGCGCCAGGTCGAGCTGGCTGAGACTCCGGCGCTGGCGCCAGGTGCGCAGCAGCTCTCCGACGGGACGGCTCTGGGTCATCATGTCCGGAAACATAGAAGCGAGGGGTAGGGCCTCCAATTACCTCAGACGTAATTGAGACCGGACAGCGGGAAGCGCAATTTGGGTTCATCACGACGGCGGAACGCGAATCGCCGCCGCTCGTGCCTACCCGCATTGCGAGGACCCGCACATGACTGCTCTCTCTTCTTCCAAGTCCCTGCTCGGCCGCACCCTGCTCCTGGATGGCGTCGTCAGCGGTGCCACCGGCGCACTGATGTTCCTGGCGGCCTCACCGCTGGCGGACCTGCTGGGCCTGCACGAGCGCCTCTTGCGCGTGGCCGGCTTCAGCCTGCTGCCCTTCGCCGCGCTGCTGGTGTTCCTCGCGGTGCGGCCCACGGTGTCGAAGCCGCTCGTCTGGGGCATCCTCGTGGTCAACGTGCTGTGGGCCGTGGACAGCCTGCTGCTGCTCACGACGGACTGGGTGGCGCCCACCACGCTGGGCTATGCCTTCACCGTGTTCCAGGCCGTGGCCGTCGCGGGCTTCGCCGGGCTCCAGTACTTCGGCCTGCGCGGGGCGCGCACGGTGGTGCACGCCTGAGATGACGTAGGCGACAAAGACGAAGCCCCGCGGTGAGGGTTGAAACAGACCGCACCGCGAAGCGGTGTGATGGGGACGACTGGCGCCTGGGGTTCCGCGTCCTCCAACAGACGGCGGAATTCTTCTGCTTCCCCGGCGCAGCAGTCCCGGATGCCTGCCATGGCTACGCTTCCTGGGGACAGCCAGGGAGGGAACATGAGTGGAAGGCCGTGGGCCGTCATCGTGGGGGCGTCCTCGGGGACCGGCGCCGCCATCGCGGCCCAGGTGGCACGCCAGCCGGGCATGGATGTCTTTGGAATGCACCGGGGTCGCTACCTCGAGCAGGCCGCCGAGGTGGAGCGGCAGGTGCTCGCCACGGGCCGCCGCATGGTGATGCTGCGGGGAGATGCGGGCACACCGGAGGGAGTGGCACGAGGCGCCGACGCCCTGCTCGCCGCCGCCGGCCCCCGCACCGTCAAGCTCTTCGTCCACTCGCTCGCCAGCGCCTCGGTGGGGCGGTTCATCCCGGGCGAGCAGGAGCCCCTTCATCACCGCCAGCTCCATCGCACCTTCGAGTCCATGGCCCACTCCTTCGTGTACTGGGCCCAGGCGCTGGTGACCCGGGACCTGCTCGCTCCATCGGCCCGCCTGCTCGGTCTGACCAACCCGCTCACCGAGTCGCTCCTCCACAACTGCGGCGCCATCACCGCCGCCAAGGCCGCGCTGGAAATCTACGTGCGCCACCTCGCGCTGGAGCTCGGCCCGCTGGGGCACCGGGTCAACCTGCTCAAGTTCGGCACGGTGATGACCCCCGCCATCCGCCACGTCTATTCCCCGGAGGTGCTGGCGCGGCTGGAAGACGCCCACCGCCAGCTGAACCCGGCGGGGCGGATGTGCACCCTGGAAGAGGTGGCCCGCTTCGTCACCACGCTCGTGGGCGAGGAAGCGGAGTGGTTCAACGGAGCCACCATCGACTTCACCGGCGGGATGACGCTGCGCCTGCTCGACATCATCCTCAATGGACAGCGCGCGCAGGAGGCATCCGGAAGGTGAGGCAGAAATAGTAGCGGCTGAGCTGCTCCTCGAGGACGTCCACCGCCGTGGGCGGGAGCAGCTCCCGCGGGCAGTGCGCGTCGCGGGTGTAGAAGGTGAGCAGCCGGAACGCCAGCCGGTGCCGCAGGGCACGCTCCCGGCCATCGAGCTGCTCGTCCACCACCACCAGCGGTGTCCCGGGACGGGCCACCCGGGCCATCTCCGCCAGCGCGCGCTCCGGGGCCCGGTAGCCATTGATGCCGCCAATCTCGAACACCCGGTCGAAGGAGTGGTCCGGGAACGGCAGGGCGTGGGCATCCGCCATGACGAGGCGCACGCCGCGGTGGCCCTCCTGGTGCAGGCGCCGGCGGCACCTGCCAAGCATCCCCACGCTGAGGTCCACGCCCCATACCTCCACGTCCAGCCCCGGAGGCACATCCCTCGCGATGAGCGGGAGGTTGGCCCCCGCGCCGATTCCCACCTCCAGCACGCGCAGCGGCGGCCCCACCGGGCGCGGCTCGAGGGCGCCCAGCGCCAGCCGGCGCATGTAATGGCCGCGCAGCCGCGCTTCCGTATCGCCCTGCAGCAGGGGCGTGAGCAGCGTGACGAGCGGGTCGTGCAGCGCGGGCAGCCCATCGTAGATGACCCGCATGAAGCGGTCCGTCCCCCGGACCTCCCGCTCCGAGAACAGCCGGGGCAGGCCCGCCGCCACCGGCCATGCGGCACCACACCCCGCGCACCCCAGCCGCCCCTCGTCGAGCCGCATCCCTCGCGTCCGCCCCTCCCACGCGAGCGAATCCCGGCAGGAGGGACAGGCCAACAGACCGACATCCTCAGGTGTCATCCCGCGCCTCCTCCCGCCAGCGCGGTCTCCACCCGCGCCAGGTCATCAGGGGCCTCCAGTCGCATGAAGATGTCCCGCGCGCACAGCAGGTGCTCCCGCCGGGCCGGCCCCTCGAGGAGGTCATGGCGCCCCAGCTCGAGCCGGGCACGCCCTTCCTCATAGGGCATCTCCAGCTCCCGGGCGCACTCGACGCAGCGACGCCAGGCCCGGTGTGCGCAGCGGGAGCGCCCGGCGAGCTGCGCCTCGAGCCCGCTGCACAGCAGGGCGAATGGCCTCCCGAAGACGAAGGCGCGACCAAAGGCCCTCATGGCCTTGCAGGCGTCATGCGCCGCGCGCACCAGCGGCTCCTCCTTCGGGAGCGCTTCCCCACCGCGCTGCTCCCAGAGGGTCAGGTACACCTCGCTCACGCAGGAGACCCCCGTGAAAATCCAATACGCCACGGGCAGCATCTCCCGCAGCAACGCCAGCCCCCGGCCCGCCACCTCGAGCGCCGGCGCCTCCTGGTGTTGCCGCAGCAGCGCCAGGGCCAGCGCCCCCTGGACGACCACCTTCTCCGAGGCGCCGGCGTGGGCCTCGAACCAGGGCAACTCCACTTCCAGCTCGCGGATGGCCTGCTCACCGCGGCCCAGGCGCACCAGTGGCCCGCCCCGGGCGCTCGGGCCCCAGTGCTGCGTCTGGACGGAGCCCCGCCGCCGCGCGGAGTCCTCCAGCTCGTGGGAGATTTCGAGGCAGCGCCGGAACTGCCCGCGATAGAGGCGGAGCATCAGCAGCACGATGCGGCTCTCCTCCGACCGCCGGTAGTCCCGGGAGGAGTCGGCGAGTCGCCGGGCCCGCTCCGCCCAGGCCTCCGCCTCCGTCCACTGGGCATACCCGATGCCGGAGACGGTGCGGCGCACCAGGGCGCAGGACACATCGGTGGAGCTCCCCAACCGCTCGATGGCCTCCAGGCCGCGCGTGTGCCACGACTCGGCCAGCCGGCGCAGCACCGGGAGGCTGCACAGCACCGTCGCCGTGTTGACGTGGCCGCGCGCCAGCTCCAGCGAAGGCCCGGTGGGCTCCAGCACGTTGAGCAGCCGGAAGGCCGTCCACAGGAGCCGTGAGGCATCCTGGGCGTAGAAGAGCGTCTCGCTCAGCAGCCACAACATCCGCCCCTCCTCGAGGCGCAGCTGCCGGCGCTCGGGGGAGTCCACACGGAAGGCCCAGGGGACCGCGGCCTGGAGGAGCCTGCCGAGGACCTGATGCAGGACGCCCAGCGTCGAGCCATCCAGGCGCCGCAGCGGTGAATGGCCAAGAGTCCGCAGGGCGCGTTCCACATGCGCCCGGCAGCGCTCCATGTCTCCCAGGAGGTAGAGGGCCTGGGCCAGACGGCCCTCGAGGTGGACCGCCCAAGTGGCCGCGTCCGGCCGGGTCCTGGCGTAGGACAGCGCCCGCTCGAAGTGGGGAATGGCCTCGCAGCAGGCATAGACAGACATGGCCTGCTCACCGGCCCGCTCGGAGTAGTGCGCCTCCCGGGCCGCGTCTCCCGCCTGCCCCCAATGGTGGGCGAGCGCCACCATCCACCCCGCCTCGTCCGGGTGCACCGCCTCGATGGCGCGCGCCGCCTCTCGATGCAGCGCCCGTGCGACTTCTGGAGACAGGCTGTCCAGCAACCCCTCGCGCAGCTTGTCATGCGCGAAGCGCCAGCGGTTCCCGGCCACCTCCAGCACCGCGGCGTCCGCGCACTCGACCAACCAGTCCGTCACGTCGAGCCCGGGGTGGACCGCCCGCAGCAGCTCCTCGTGGATGTCCCGCCCGAGGATGGCCGCGAGCCGGAGCGGCTCCCGCGCGCCCGGTGGCACCTTCCCGAGCCGCCGCTCGATGATGGCGCGCATGCCACCCACGTAGGCCCTGGCGGGCAGGGCCCCCTGGCCGATGCGGTCCAACCGCCCGCTCTCCTCCGCCAGCGAGCGGATGACCTCGATGAGGAAGAAGGGGTTGCCCTCCGTCTCGCGCTCCAGCAGGCAGAGCACGCGCTGCTCCCGTCCGGGTGAGCCCATCATCGACTCGCTGAGCGAGGCAATCTCCGCGGACGACAGCCGTGGCAGCTTCAGCACCTGGAACCCGGGCAGCGCTTCCGACAGCCTGGGGCGCTCGTCGTCCCGGTAGCAGCCCAGCAGGAGCAGCCGCGCCCCTGGCGTCAGCTTCGCGAGCCGGGTCAGCAGTGACAGGGTGGAGGAGTCCGCCCACTGGAGGTCCTCGAGGATGACCACCGCGGGCTGGGGCAGCCGGATGAAGATGTCCTCCACCGCGAGGAGCAGACGCTGGTGGGAGGCCTCGCTGCTCAGGTGCGCCGGGTCCGCGACAGGACGGCGAAGCAGTTCCGAGATGTCCGGCACCAGGGGCTTGAGGACCGAGGCCTCCCAGTCCTCCAGCTCGGTGAGGCAGGTCAGCAGGCGCAGCACCGGGAGCCATGCGTGATAGGGCAGTCCCCCCGTGCTGACGGCCTGCCCGCGCAGGACCGTGGTGCCCCGGGCCAGCGCCCGGACGCGCAGCTCGTCCAGCAGGCGCGACTTGCCGACCCCGCTCTCACCCGCGACCAGCCACGCCCCTCCGTGCTCGTCCCGCTCGGCGCTGTCGAGCGCGTCGCCGAGCAGCGCCAGCTCCTCCTCGCGGCCGACGAAGCGGGCCGCCTGCAGGAAGCTCTCCCGGGTGGCCACTGTTTCGACGGGAAGCACCTGCCCCGTGGCCTCGCAGAGCGCGCCAATGGCCAGGTCCGCGCTCTGGAAGCGCCGACACGGCAACGGGTCGAGCAGCTTGCCGAGGAGCTGGGCCAGCACCGGCTCGAGCTCTTCGGGCATGTCGATGACCTTGCAGTCCGCCGGCTTGCGCATCCCGACCAGCATCCCGTCGACAATCCAGGCGAGCGACGAGCCGATGCTGTCGGCCCCGTCGTACTCGTCCAGCTTCTCCGCGCCATACATCCAGGCGGCGGGCGAGCCCTCCGCGAGGGAGGGACGCGGTGAGCGATGAGCCCGGGGATGACTCCCCACGAAGAGCTCGTAGGCGAGGACTCCGACCGCGTAGAGGTCCGAGAGCTCCGAAGGGGAGTCGCCGCAGAGGACCTCCGGTGCGAGGTAGCCCGGCGTCCCCGAGCTCCTCGCGCGGACCCGCTGCTCCAGGCCCACCGCCAGGCCGAAGTCGAGCAGCTTCACCTGTCCGTCCACCACCAGGATGTTGGCCGGCTTGAGGTCGCGGTGGAGGATGCCGCGCCGGTGCAGGTAGAGGAGCGCCTGGAGCATCTGCACCAGCATGCCCACCTGGACGGCCCGGGACTGCCCGCGCCCCGCCTGGGTGAAGGTCTGCGCTCCGCAAAGGAACTCGAGGACCAGGTAGGGCCACGGCCCATCGAACCCGTAGTCCAGCACGCTGATGATGTTCGGGTGCCGCAGGGAGGCGAGGACCTCGAACTCGTGCGCCAGCGCCAACGTCGTGCGGTAGTTGTGCTTCGGGGGAGGCCCGCTCTCGGGGAACCCGGCCGCGAAGGCGTCGCACCGGCTCGCGTGCAGCCGCTTCAAGGCGACCAGCCCGCCGAAGCGGTCCCTCGCGAGGTACACCGTCCCGAAGCCGCCGCGGCCCAGGCAGCGAAGGATTTGATACCGCCTGCCCAGCTCCATGGGCGGGGGGGCGCCCGGAAGGCGGTTCCTTCCAATGCCTCTCGCGGTGGCCCCGACGATGATTGTCCGAGCATGGCAGTCCCCTCTTCACACGACACCCATGAAGACGGAGTCGGCCCGGCCGATATGTATTGATTGGGGCCGGCCCGGGTCCTACTCGGAGGGGCTTCGACGGTGGGGAGGGACCCCGGCCCGCCTGCCGGTGTCGGCCTTCATCCACCGACCCGGTAGAGCACGGCTCCGTGCGAGACTCCCGCCCCGACGCCCACCATCAGGAGCCGCGCCCCGGCGCGCACCGTGCGGGTCCGCAGCAAGCGGTCGAGGCTGATGGGAATGGAGGCCGCCCCCACGCTGCCGACCTCCTCCACCACCGGAACGATTCGCGCCGGGTCCACCCCGAGCGCCTCGGTGATGAGCCGCAGCATGGCCCCATTGGGCTGGTGCGGCAGCACCCACTCCACCTCCGCCAATGACAGACAGGCCTGCTCCAGGACGGCACGGGTGGCGGTCTTCAAGGCCTCGATGGCCACCTCCGCGATGTGCTGGTTGGAGAACTCGAACCGGACCCGCTCGGCGGTGCGGGTCACCAGGGGGTGGGCCATCCACACGTCGGAGGGCTGGGTACCGTCATTGCCGAAGGCCGCTCCCAGGACACCTTCACCGTCGCGGGCCGTCCCCACGATGGCGGCCGCGGCCGCATCACCGAAGACGAGGTAGGGCCGGGGCTCCTCCACGCTGATGATGCGCGAGCCGAGCTCCACCACGACGATGGCCACCGGCCCGAGCCCGGTCGCCACCGAGCGGCTGGCCACGTCGAAGGCCGAGACGAAACCCATGCAGGCATTGTTGAGGTCGAACGCATCGCAGGTGCCCGCCAGCCCCAGCGCCGCGGCGACACGGTTGGCGGTGGCCGGGATGAGGACGTCGCCCCCCGTGGAGGAGACGAACAGGATGCGCCGCAGATTCCGGGCGTCCAGCCCCGCGGCCGCCAGGGCCCCGCGCAGCGCCTGGGCGCCCAGCTCGGCCATGCTCGTGCCCGGAGGCGACCAGTGGCGGGCCCGGATGCCTGTCTTGTGTTCAATCGCCGAGGGGTTGCGCCCCAGGGCCTCGCCCAGCTCCCGCGTGGTGACCCTGCGCTCCGGCAGCACGCTGGCCGTTCCCAGTATCCGGACCGGAATCACCGCCCCACCTCCAGGAAACGCTCCATCCGCACCTCCCCCGAGGCCACTGGAGGAAGCTAGCACTTGAGCCCGCCTCGCCGGGCCAGCGTGCCGAAGCGAACGGTTCCGGGGATGACACGGCAGGGCCCATGCGCACCGTGCGATGGCTGCTCGGTGACCATGGCCCCGAGCGCAGGTGATTACCCTCGAACAAGGCGCTTCGAATCCGGGGGATGAATTCATGCCGCGCATTCCCGAGAACGACGTTCTCACCTTCCTATCCACCTGCCCCACCCTCCGGATGCCCCCTCCGGACAGCTCGAGGCGGAGGAAGGGAAGGAAGGCCGATGGTCACTCCGGGGGAGGACTGAAGGCTCGGCGTGCGCATGGACCCAGGGAGCGAACGCGGGCAGGAGCGGGCCCGGAGACGTCGGCGCAGCCGGAGCAGCGGGCCTGGCTGTCGGTGCTGGCACCCCTGTTGAAGCACATCACCCTCGAGCCCGACGAAGACCTCGCACGGCGTCCGCCTGCCCTGCGCTTCATCGTCTCCGGCGCGGTGGAGGTGAACCGCAACTGCCGCGCCCTGCCTCACGGAAGGCAGGTGCGCGGGCCAGGAAGCCTCCTGGGTCTGCGGACGCTGGCCGAATGGAGCAAGGACCAGGAGGTCCGTCCGGGAGAGGAGGCCAGGGCCCGCGTCCGCACCCAGTTGCTGGAGCTGCAGTGCACTCAGTTCAAGCAGGCCTTTCAGTACAACGACACGCTGCTCGCCCGGCTTCTCGCGGCCCATGAGGCGGACGCCCGCGCGGTGGACCTCGTGCGCGTGCTGAGCGAGTCGCCGCGGCTGGCCAACGCCCAGGACGCGGACCTCTTCCGGCTCGCGGAGGGCGCCGCACCGGTGGAGTTGAACGGAGGCCCGGAGGGGACGCCGCTGTTCTCGGACCCCGTCGTTCCGGAGGGGTTCTACGTCGTGCTCCGGGGGCATGGCGAGGTCGTCTCCGCCAGCGGCCCCGTCACCGAGCTCGAAGCCCCGACCTGCGTCGGGCTCGAAAACTTCCTGGCCCACAAGCCACTGGCAGGGCCCGTGATGCTGAAGGATGCGGGACAGGGTGCCCTCGCCTTCCACATCCGCGGGGAGTGGTTCAATCACGTCCGGGCCACGGAGCCGGACTTCGACCGCGCCGTCACGAGGGGAAGCCCCGAGCTGCTCGACGCGCCGCCGCCGCCCGCGGCGCACCAGGTCATCGTGTGGGGAGAATCCGAAAAGGACATGCCTCCGTGGAGCGCGCTGGGCCGACTCCTCGCCGAACGGATGGCGGTCCACCTCCAGGAGCATGTCCTCGTGGTGCGGCTCGTGGAGGGCGCGTCGCCCCAGGGCCACTTCACGCCCCAGAGGCCCGCCAGGGCCATGAACGGCTGGGTGGCTGACTGTGAGCGGCCCCCCACCCGGACCGATGGAGAGCCCCTCCTCCCGCCGAGCACGATGACCACCTGGTGGAGTCTGGAGAACGGCGGGTTCGCCGGCCGCATCAATGTCACCCTGGTGGATACCTCGGCGCTCACGGCCGAAGCGCGCCAGGAGGTGCTCCAGCAGCTTGCCCGGGAGACGCCGGCCGAGGTGCCCATCAAGTACCTCCACCTGAGCCGCTCCCGGCAGCCCCCCACGCTGGAGCTTCCAGACAGGGTGAAGCGCATCAACACCGGCGTGCTCTCCGACGACGAAACCGGGCCGGGCCCGGGGCTGTCGCTGGCGAGCCTCATGAACGGCAAGGCGCCGCTGACGAAGCGGGACAAGGCCGCGCGGGCCGCCGCCCTGGTGACAGGGGCCGCGCGCCGCAAGCTGCGCCAGCTGCGCACCGCCAGCAGGTCCGACGAGCCACCCGAGTGGCCCATGGGGACGGTCCGCGTGCGCTTCCCCGCTTCCTGGCGCGACGGAGCACCGTTGCCAACGTCGCTGGAGGGGCGGGGCCAGGAGGTCCTCCGGGAGAGGTTCGAGCGCTGGGCGCGGGCCGCCACCGGGCGCCGCGTCGGGCTGGCGCTCGGAGGAGGAGGGTCCTTCGGCTTCGTGAGCATCGCCTTGCTGCGCAGGCTGGACCTGGAGGCGGCGGAGGACGACGCGGAGGAGTCCTCCCGGCTGCGGGTGCCCATCGACATGGTCTCCGGCTCCAGCTTCGGCGCCGTGGTCGGGGCGTTCTATTGCGTCGGCGGTCGCAAGGCGCTCGCGCTGCTCGAGCAGCAGTCCTCCCTCATGCTGCCCATCATCGGCCTCAGCGCCCTGTCGAGTGCGATTCTGGAATGGTGGACCGACCTCCAGCTCGGTGGGTGCCTGCTCGATGAGCTGGAGGTGCCGTTCTTCCCGGTGGTGACCGACGCGGACGTGGGGGTGGAGTGGGATTTGCGCACCGGGTCCGTCGGGCGCGGCATCCGGGCCAGCAGCTCGCTGCCTCCCCTCTTCGGCCCCACCCTCATCGGGAACCGCCGCCTGCTGGACGGAGGACTGGTGGCCAACGTGCCGACGGATGTCCTCCGGACGGAAGGGGCGGACATCCTCATCGCCGCGAACCCCATCTCCCGGGTCTCGCCACGCAAGCGCAGCTTCCCGCGCCCCTGGACGGGGGACCTGTGGCGCCAGCTCAATCCGTGCCTGCGCATCAAGGACAGCTTCCGGATGCTGCAAATCATGGGACGGCTGTCAGGAGGCCTCCAGGACCGCGACGGCGGGGCCGTGATGTACCAGCCGGAGCGCTCCAGCATCCAGCTGCTGGACTTCAAGTCCGGCCGGCGCATCGTCGAGAGGGCCCACTGCAGCCTGGAGGTGTCCTCGGCGGCCCTCCGGGCCCGGACCGCCTGGAGAAGGCGGCTGAACAACTCGTGGTGGCTCCGGAGCAGGCCGCGCTCCGCCAATGACACGACGCCGGAGCAGATAGAGCTGGCGCTCCCGCTGGTCTTCCGGGACCTCCAGAGCCGCTCCGAGCTGAGGTCCACGAGCGACACGGTCCTCTCCGAGCTGGCGGAATACCTCCACACCCAGAAGGCCATCGAGTCCTTCCAGATCCAGCTCACCGCGCCGGACGAGGCCACCGCCCGGCGCCGGGCGCGGGCCCTCGCGGACTACCTGAAGCTCCGCATCTTCCAGAAGGAGGTGAAGGTGGGGGAGCCCGCGCTGCTGGAGCGCGCGGAAGGACAGTCCTCCCGGGTGGAGCTCACCGTCTTGAAGACGCGCACGATGACCGGCGACGTGATGCTGGAAGCCGCGGGGATGCTGGAGACCTACCGCGGCTACCTGACGGAGCTGCGGCAGGCGCAGGCGAACGTCCGGATGCGGACCCTCCTCTCCGAGGCGGACCAGCAGGTCCGGGAGGGCGCCCCCGAGCTGGCGCGGCTGCTCGCGCTCGAGGCCACGGAGTACGTCCACGAGGCCTCGAACGGCGCCCGCCCCGGCCCACGACGCCTCCCTCTCCCGCTGGAGTCCCAGACGCTGCTCGACGAGGTGCTGCGTGCGGTGCTCGAGCACCGTGGGCTCTGCCTGCGCGTCCTCTCGAATGGCTCGGCGACCCTCTGCGCCGCCTGGAGTCCGGATGGCAGATACCTGGCCACCGGAGACAGGACGGGCACGGTGCGCATCTGGGACCTCCATTCACCATGGAAGGAGCCCGAATCCCTCACGGTGGACGAGAGCGCCAACAACCCCGGCGTGAACGCGCTTGCCTGGGCCGGACGGGACAACCTGCTGGCCAGCGTTGGCAATGACTGCCAGGTCCGGGTGATGAGGGTGGGCGAACCTGGAGCCAGGGTGGTGCACTCCCATGAGGGGGGAACCCAGAGCCCCTGGGGGCTCCGGTTCTCACCCAGGCAGGGGCTGCTGCTCGGGCCCTTCAGCGAGGGCGGCTCCAGCAGGAGCGACACCTCGTGGCACGCGGGCCTGCTCAGCGTGGCGAGGAAGAAGCTGCTCCCGGTGAGTGACTCCGAGCGGGTGACGCCCGGGCTTGCCGAAGTTCGCGACGCGGTCTGGGCACCCGATGGGAAGCGCTTCGCCACGGCCGGGCGCAACGAGGTGGGAATCTGGCGCGTGGAGCGGCGCGACAGCCAGCACACGGTCTCCAAGCAGGAGGCCTTCCCCGTGAAGGGGGTGCGCACGGTGGCCTGGCACCCGTGGAAGCCGGTGCTCGCCGCCGGGGGCGCGAAGGGAGCCGCCCTGCTCCGCGGCTCCGGCTCCGGGAAGAAGGTGGAGCAACTGGAGACGCCCGGCCCGGTGGAGCACGTGGCCTGGAGCTCGGACGGCAGGTGGCTGGCAGGGGCCAGTGCCAGGGCGCTGCGCATCTGGCACACGGACTCGGGCCACCTCCTGAATGTCCTCCCGGTGGAAGGAGATCCGCTGGAGGGAGTCACGTGGAATCCCAGGCGGCCCGGAGTCCTCGCGACCTGGAGCGGCAACCAGGCCCGGGTCTGGCACGCGGAGAGCGGCCAGACGGTGGCGACGCTCACCGGCCACTCCGGACGCATCCATCAGGTGGCGTGGAGCCCCGATGGCAGGCGCCTGGTCACCGTGAGCGCGGATGCCACGGCGCGCATCTGGGACGACACGCTCGGCGGCCCCGAGCGCCACGACACCTGGGACGAAGTGGAGCGGCGCTTGAAGAAGGACGGCACCCTCCTCCACCCGCCGGAGCTCCCGCTGAAGCCGGGGACTCCTGGTACCGCCTGGGCCCGCTACAGTCCGCGCAGGCCGCACCAGGCCGCCCTGCCGGCCGCGGCGCACAAGTCCCTGCCGCTCTGGGAGGGCCACGACTTCAGCACCGCCCCCGGCGTGAAGGGGCGCGGTTTCGCGGCCTGCTGGAGCCCCGATGGAAAGCATGTCGCGGTCCAGGACGGGGCGCGGTCCTTCTCCCTATGGACCGACTCCGGCGAACGCGAAGCGTCCGTGAATAAGCTGCCACACGACCTCACGAGGCTGGTGTGGCACCCCTCCGGCCACGCCCTGGGACTCGCGCTGAAGAAGGACAAGGAGCCCAGATTCTGGGACGTCACGAGAGCGGAGCTGATGCACCCCTCGGGAGCGGAGCAGGACAGGCTGTGGGACCTGGCCTGGAGCCCGTCGGGCAAGCAGCTCGCCATCGCCTGCAATGACGGCTGGGCTCGCATCTACGATTGCCCGAGCGTCTGCGCGCTCGGAAAGCCGCTGTGGAGTCTGCGACTGATGTTCGCGGCCTGCCGGGTCTCCTGGAGCCCGGATGGACAGTTCCTCGCCACGGGTGACGCCGGAGGACTGGTGGGTATCTGGGATTCGCGCGGCTACGACCTGGTGGCGAGCCCCCAGACGCGGTGGGGGGGAATCGAGCACCTGGCCTGGAACGCGAGCGGCTCGTGCCTGTTCAGCGCGAGCAGGGACGGCCGCGGGCTGCTCTGGCGGCAGGGCAGTGACGGGCGCTGGATGATCGCCGCGGCGCTGGAGTCGGAGCCCGCGCCTCTCCGCTGGGCCGCCTTCACGCCCGATGGCCGGTGGTTGGTGACGATGGCGGCGGACGGCTCGAGCCTCCGCCTCCACCCCGCCACCTTCGAGACGCTGGTGGACCGGGTGGCCGCCATGCCGAGTCGCAACGAGTTCGCCGAGCACGAGCGCACCCACTACCTGCAGTGCCAGGACCAGCGGTGGAAGTGCCCGCCCGGCACCGCCTACGAATACCGACAGACGCAGTGAACCCAAGGAGCCAACATGGAACCAGGACCCACCATGCAACAGAGCGACAGCCCCAGCTATATCCCCGTGCCGCCGCTTCCCCCGCCGCTCAAGGACGTCACCTCGCTGCTCACCCCGGGTGCGCTCGAGCGGCTCCGCCGCGCCTACAGCCAGACGCCGCACCAGGTGGCGAACACCTCCATCGACACCATCACGGGCATGTATGAAAAATCCACCGACCTGCTCCAGGAGATGCTGACCGAGTTCTACGAACCCCAGGACTTCGCCCGGGATCGCGAGCAGATCGTCATCGCCCTGCTGGCGGCCCGGATGGGAAACCGACGGATGTACCTCGCGCTCCACTTCTACTGGGGCCTGATGGTGGGCCTGGATCCCAAGGACATCGCCTACCGGCTGCTGTTCGTCAGCTTCTACAGCGGCATCGACACCCTGACCTCTTCGCTCGAGACGCTCGCCGTGGTGCTGAAGCGACTGGAGCAGCACACGACGGCCGCGAGCTCGGACGACGCGCTGGAACCCCAGACAATCATGGCCATGCTGAAGACCTTGTTCCCCTGAGCTCGAGGGTGGCGAGCATGTCGGCGAAGGAGGGACGCACCTCGTGGCGGTTCCAGGGGCGCCAGGCGGGCAGGAAGTGAAGTTGCCCTGTTTTCGCGGGGCAACTCCACGACCTGGACGCTCAGAGCTGCGTCCCGAGCCAGCGGACGAGATGCCCGCACACCTCGCTCACATACGGCCTCTGGTCGTACAGCTCGACGTGGTTGTGCGTCTCGATCCACACGAGCTCCTTCGGACCGATCGCCGCGTCGTAGGTCGCCCTGGCGAGCTCAGGCGGAAGCGTGAGGTCCTTCGTGCCATGCACGATGAGCATCGGCGTCGGCGCCACCAGCGGCGCGTGCACGACGGCGTTGTAGGCGAAGAGAAGCTCGAGGCTCGCCGCCGTGACCTGAGAGGACCAGGTCGGCGCATCATCCCTGGCCGTCCGGTCGTAATAGCTGTACGCCTCGTCACCCGGCATCATCGCGACAGGCACCTCGGCGGACAGGCCGTGGGCAATCGTGGGGATGTATTGCACCTCGCCCGTGAGCGTCTGCTTCTCGACCAGCGCATTGACCCGGCGGCAGTAGGCCGCGAAGCCCTCGACCCCCATGAAGCGCTGGAAGCTCCCCCCCACGTCGTATCCTCCGCCGACGCTGGCGACCGCCTTCACGCGTTTGTCCCGTGCCGCCGCCGAGACGGCGTACCCGCCGCCCATGCAGACACCCAGGAGCCCAATCTTCTCGGAATTGACATCCCCCCTCGTGCGCATCCAGGTCACCGCGTTGGTGATGTCCTGGATGATCATGTTGGGATCCTGATGCCACCGGGGCATCCCCTCGCTCTCGCCGAAGGTACGCGGATCGAAGGTGAGCACCGTATAGCCAGCCTCGGCCAGGCGCTCGGCGTAGTGGGGCACGGTCTGCTCCTTCACACTGGAGAGCGGGCCGGCCATCACGATGCCAGGGGTGATCGTGTCAGGCGTGACGTCGGGTGGGCGGTAGAGGTGCCCGGCGAGGGTGAGCCCCTCACTGGTGAAGCGCACCGGCGTCCGACGCGAGGGCTCAGCCCGGAGCTGGTCCTCTGGCGCCCGCGCCTGGAAGTATGAAGGGTCATTGCCCTCGCGGGCGACATCAAGGGTCGGTCGAATACGAATCGTGGACATGGCTTTCCTCTCACTTCCTTTCTGGGATTTGCGCGTCGCGGCGGTCAGTCCGAACGACGTACGGTGAGCCCCGTGGCCCAGGCGCTGGACGCCTGTGCCTGACCCGGGGCGATGAAGGCGTACTCCAGGGCGCGTCTGACGCCGTCGAGCACCTCGGCCCTCGTGATGACGAAGAGCACCCCACCACCAGCGACGGTGCCCGTGCCATCCGCCTCGACGGCATAGGCCCCCGCGTCCGAGCCGCTCACGAAGGTCCTCTCCTGGAGTGCGCCGAGTGCCACGTTCGCGACGTTGGACTCGGAGAAGCGGCCCGCTCCGTCGTAGCTCAAGATGCCGAGCCCAGCGGATGGAAGCCCGCCGCCACGCCCGCTCCCGGCGCCCACATAGGTTCCGCGAAGGCTGGCTTGATTGAACCTCCCCTCGTCCGGAAGCCGCGTCGCGCGTGCGGTGAGGAGCCCCCCACTCACCGGATCCGGCAGCCGGAAGACGAGTGCGAGCTCGTCGACGCCCCAGGCACCACCCATCCGTCCCACGCGGGAGGAAGCGATGACCAGCTCGGACTCGGAGCCCCCCACCGCGAGCACGGTGCCGCTGCCTCGCGGCTCCATGAGACAGACGCCCTCGAGCGTCTGCGTCCGCAGCGGCTCACCGGGCACGCTCCGGAGCATGTGGCCATTGAAGCCCCCGCGCTCGTCGAGGGTCAGCGTGCCAATCGCGGCGAGCGGAGCCCGGCCGCCCACGCCCGCGCCATGGAGGGCGAAGGTGCCTTGAAACATCGATACATCAAATACAGGTCCTGACATCGTGACTGCCTCCTGGAGCGTGGCTACCGCATCCGACGGGTGACGAAGGTCGTGACGAGATTCCCCGTCAGTGGATGCAGCTCGTTGGTGACGAAGAAGTACTCCAGACAAAGCCTGACACCGTCGTTCGGCTCGGAGCGGGTGACCACCAGGTGCGCCTGCCCATTCGGAGCGAGGATCATGCCAAGCCCGTCCTCGTCCACGGTGTAGTGGGCCTCCGGCGTATCGAAGGTCGCGATACGCCGATGCGCGAAGGAGTCCGCCGGCAGGTTCTGGACGTCCACGCCGGTGAAGCGTCCGGCGCCATTGAAGTTCACCGCACCGATGCCGATGGCCGCCGCCGGGAGCTGGTTGCCTCGCCCGAGTCCGGGGCCGGCATAGATGCCGCGGAAGCTGGACAGTGAGAAGCTCCCCTCGTCGGGCTGACGGAAGACGGAGTACATGACCAGACTTCCCGAGGCGGGCTCCGGATCGTGCTGCATGAGGGAGGCCTCCTGCACGATGACCTCGCCGCCCATCATGGACGCACGGGTGATCAGCAAGGTCGTGCGGACCTTCCGCGTGGACCCGTCCGGCAGGCTGGCCGCCAGCTCGGTCGAGCCATATCCGGAGCCGTCGGGGTCAACCTCGTAGGCCCCGTTCCATGACAGGCTCGAGAGGCTCCTCCGCTCGAAGCCGGGGCCGGGCACGTTCATGATCTCCCTTCCGGAGACCCTGCCCTGGCCGTCGAAGCGGAGGACACCCACGGACGCCATGGGTGTCTGTCCGCCCCAGCCGACGCCGGTGATTGAATACCTGCCCTTGAAGCCAGCGGTGGTGAGGTGCTCGGAAATTGTAGGGGACATCGCTGCCATTGTGATGATTCCTTTCGTCTCGTCGTCGTGATTGCGTCTTCGTGGCTATCCACCCTGGCCGGGGATGCGAGCCATCAGGCCGAGCTGCTCGAACAAGCCGAGTCGGTCCTGGATGATCCAGCCCTCCGACAGCCCCTCCGCGGACCGGACGGCGAGGAGGGTCAGGGTCCAGGTGAGCGCCTTGCCCGTGGCGGGCAGGCCCATCCACTCACGCCGCTGGATGCCGCCGACCCGCAGGTGCGCCATCACCGCATTGCCTTCGGTGACGCTCGCCTCGAGCGTCACCTCGACATCGGTGCACGCCTCCTTGAAGGAGGAGAGCACCGGCTCGAGGACCTCACGGCCCATGACGAGCGGTGAGCCCGCCTCCTCATGCAGCACGAAGCCCGGCGCGAGTAGCTCGTCCAGCGTGCGCGACAGAGCGTTCGGATCCGGGTCGCCAATCGCCACGGCGAGCCTGCGCACGTCTTCGATGCTCGCGGACGCGCTCGCTCGTGGCGCGGCATCGAGGGCAGGCAAGCCCCCCTCACTCGATGACATCGCGGGCTGCGCGAGCGGCGTAGAGATGCCCAGTTGCCGGACGATGCTCAGGCTGTCCGAGTTGAACCAGCGCTCGGCGAGCCGGCCCTCCTGGATGCGAAACACCGCGAGCCCCGCCCACGACAACTCGTTGCCCGTCCCCGGTACGCCGAAGAACGTGCCCCGGTGGACACAGCTCATCCGGCCACGAACGCCCACCAGATCGCCCTCGGCGTGGATCTCCTGGAGGTGGACGGTGAGCCCCTCGAGGATCTGCCGCGTGCCGGTGATTCCCTGCTTCAACACCTCGCGACCGGTGGGGCTGCCGAGCAACGTCTCGCCGTGGTCCTTGAAGTCGGGAGTCATGATCTCGTCGAGCACGTCCACCCGACCGTTGTTCATGACCTCCTCGTAGAACCGAAGAACGAGGGCCTTGTTCTCTTCAGACATGGATTTCCCTTCCAATCACTTTCAATTGATCGCTCGGGGACCGCTCCCCAGCGTGTGTGCAATAGAGAGCCGACGCCTTGGATGTGACAGGCGCCTCAGCTCAGGTTTCGAGGGTTCGGCAAGCACCCGCCGCTGGCCCGCCGGGGATTCCTCCCCGGCGAGCCAGCACGGGACTACACAGGTGACCAGAACTGGTCGTACCGCGTCGTCCCGTCTTCCATGATGGCGCCGCGGCCTTCGACCACCTTGCCGTCGCGCCAGCGCAGGACGTGCACGGCGATGATGTCCAACGTCTTGTCCGGGTTGTCCGCACGCTTCCCGCGGTTCCGGGTGACATCGGCCGAGTACTCATCGTTGGTGGTGGTGGAGATGTTGTCCATTTGGAAGCTGCCGCCGGACAGCGCCACCACCTGGCTCATGAACCCGAGGAAGCCCTCCAGGCCCTCCTTCCAGCCCGACAGGCTGTTGTGTCCGGGCACGAGCCAGCGCATGTCCTCCGCCCAGTACTCCCGAATCCTGTTCCTGTCTCCGGTCGCCAGCGCGGCATAGGCGGTGGCGACCAACTCCGGGGTGACCTTCGGCATCTGGGTTCCTCCTTGTCCGGGCCTGGTGGCGAACGGGTGCGCTACTGCGTCAGGCGCCGCGGAATGGGGGCGAGGGCGTACGTCTGGTTGAAGAACAGGTCCACCGCATGCTGGTCGCTGGTGTAGACCTGCACGTCCTGGATGCGGCCATTCACGACGTGGTAGTGCGTGCAATTGATTGCATCCAGCCGGGCGTCACCCGCCTGGCCATGGCCGCGGTGCACCTCGACGACATACTCCTCGCCGAAGGAGTCGATCCGGGTCAGATCGACCTTGATGCCGGACTTCGACAACTGCGTGAAGAACGCAATCACCTCATCCGCGCCGTACTTCGTGCCGGCGAGCGGATGGTGGCCCGGCAAGCGCCACTCGAGGTTCTCGGCGAAGACCTCCCGCTTGATGGTCTCCATGTCTCCGGTGTTGAAACACGCGTACATCTTCTCGACGAGTGCCAGATTCGAACGCGACATTGCAGCTCCTGCTCGTTGGGGTTGTGGACTGCGTGAAGCCCTCCATGGACCCCCGGAGGGCTTCGGTGTGACGGAGGCGACCGGCGACAGGCGGGGTTGCGCCCGCAGGCCCGCCTGCCGCCGGCCGCGCCGCATCAGGGAGGGATGACGCCCGTCACAAGCGCGCGAAGCCGGGCGCGTACTGGAAGGGCTCGGCCGTCGCGTCGTAGGTGACGAGCTCCAGCCCGTACGCGTTCTTGTCCGAGCGCCGCACGCTCCACCGCTGCGTCGCATCCAGGGACAGCCGCATGCTCTTCGCGGCGGGCGGCTCGAACCAGCTCGCCTGCCAGCCGACCACGACCCGCACCTCCGCCGAGGCTTCTCCGATGAGGGCCTCGACGGTGTGGACGGTGTGGTTCTCGTCGAAGAAGAGGTGGATGACGCGCTCGTACCAGCGCTTGAAGCCGTCGAAGTCCTGGATGTCGCCGTCCGGGAACCGCATGTGCAGTCCCTCGGCGGCCAGGAGGCGGTAGCACTCCTCCACCGGCACATGCTGATCCAGGGCCTGGTACCACGCCGTCGCGAAGCGCTTCACCTGCTCGTAGGTGATGGGTGTTGTCATGCTCTCTCTCTGGGGTTGGGTGTGACTCAAGCCCTAGAGACGCAAGGCGCCCGGCGTGACGGAACGCCGGCCCGCGCCTACAGCCTGTTCCAGTCCCGTTCCGTCACAGCGCGACCCTCCTGGCTCTATTTCAGCCCCGAGCAATGGAGGTAAAGACAATGCAGGTTCGTGCTGTGATTGACCGATACTATGAATGCGTCAATGCCGGTGACTGGGATGGCTGGCTGAAGCTCTTCGACGAGCGGTACGTCATGGATGAGCAGCTCGGCGGCCATCTCGAAGGCCTCCATACGCTGCGCGCGGCCGTGGAAGGGATGAAGCGGGCGTATTCGCGCTTCCAGAACCACCCCCGGTACATCGTCGTCCAGGGCGACCAGGCCTGCGTGGTGTCACACCTCTCCGCGACGAGCGCGAGCGGTGAAGCCATCGAAGCGGAGGTGGCCAACTACTTCTGTGTCCAGGAAGGCCGCATCACCTACCTGGCCAACTTCCACGACAGCAAACCCTTCGCCCCCATCCTCGGGCCGCAGGCGCGCTGAGCCCACGAAAGGAGCGTGAAAACAGACATGGATACCTATGACTTCATCGTGGTCGGAGCGGGCTCGGCGGGAGCCGTCATCGCCAGCCGGTTGACGGAGAACCCCAAGGTCCGCGTGCTCCTCCTGGAGGCGGGAGGCGGCCGGATTCCGGAGCAGGTCACCCGACCGGCGGAGTGGCCCCTCCTGCTCGGCTCGGCCGTCGACTGGGGCTACGCCAGCGTGCCGCAGATGCGTCTCGAGGGCCGGCAAATCAACGAGCCCCGCGGAAAGCTGGCCGGCGGCAGCAGCAACCTCAACATCATGATGCACATCCGCGGGCACCCGTCTGACTACGACGCCTGGGCGCACCAGGGCTGTCCGGGCTGGGCCTGGCAGGACGTGCTGCCCTACTTCAAGAAACTGGAGGACCAGGAGGACACCACCAACCCCACCGCGGGCCACGGCGGTCCGCTGCCGGTGACGAACGCGAAGAACCACGGGCCCAACCCCACCTCCGAGGCCTTCATCCAGGCCTGCCAGGAGCTGGGCTTTCCCCTCACCGAGGACTTCAACGGTCCCCAGATGGAGGGCGCGGGCTGGCACCACGTCAACATCAAGGACGGCAAGCGCCACAGCGTCTACGCGGCCTACCTCGCGCCGGCGCTGGCGCGGCCCAACCTCACGCTGGTGACGGACGCGCAGGCCACCCGGCTGCTCTTCGAGGGCACGGACTGCATGGGCGTGGAGTACCACCACGAAGGCAGGCTCGTGAGCGCGTACGCCGCGCACGAGGTGGTCGTCGCGTGCGGGGCCCTGGAGTCGCCCAAGTTGCTCCTGCTCTCCGGCATCGGTCAGCCCGAGCAGCTCGGCCGGGTGGGCATTCCCATCCTCGCGGCCCTCCCCGGCGTCGGGGAGAACTTCCACAACCACGTCCTGACGGGGGTCATCCGCGAGTGCTCCCGGCCCGTCCCGGCGCCCCGGCTCAACCTGTCCGAGAGCGCCCTCTTCTGCCAGTCCACTCCGGGCTGGGTCGGACCCGACTTGCAGCTCGCGTTCGTCCACGTGCCCTTCGACGCCGCCATCGGCCAGAAGCACCCCAACGCCGTCAGCATCCTGCCGGGCGTGGTGAGGCCCCTGTCGCGCGGATGGGTCCGCCTGGCCAATCGGGACCCGCTCGCGAAGCCGCTCGTCAACCCCAACTACCTGGCCGTCGAGTCGGACCTGACGCGCCTGATGAAGGGCGTGGAGCTGGCCCGGGAAATCTTCGCCACGCAGGCGTTCTCCGGCTGGGTGGGTGATGAGCTGATGCCCGGCCCCGTCGTGGGCACCCGGGCCGAGCTTCGGGCCTTCGTCCAGCGGAGCGCCGACTCGTACCACCACCAGGCCGGCTCGTGCCGGATGGGGCTGGATGACCTGGCCGTCGTGGATCCGGAGCTGCGCGTCTTCGGCGTCAGTGGCGTGCGCGTGGCGGACGCCAGCGTGATGCCGTCCGTCCCCTCGGGCAACTGCCATGCCGGCATCGTGATGATTGCCGAGCGGTGCGCCGAGCTGCTCCAGGTCGCGTACGGCCTGCGCATGAACCAGGGAGGGGCGAAGCCATGAAGGCTCCCACCTTCCTGCACTTCGCGCTGGCCTGCCGGGACCCGCTGGCGCTCGAGCAGTTCTACACGAAGCACTTCGGCTTCCATCGGGCGCGAGTCGTTCCCCTGGGAGACGAGCAGATTGTCTTCCTCAAGTCGGGCGCCCTCACCCTGGAGCTCTTCAAGGCCCGGCAGCCCTCCCCGGTGCTCCCGGCGGGAGGGGACGGGCCCTGGTACCCGGGCTGGCGGCATATCGCGTTCACCGTCGACGACGTCGACACCACCCTGGCCGCGCTGGGCTCCGACGCGCGGGTGACGCTGCTGCCGCAGGACTTCGATGACTTCATCGAGGGCTGGCGCTCCGCCTGGGTGGCCGACCCCGAGGGAAACATCATCGAGATCAGCCAGGGCTACGTGGACGAGCCGCCACGGACCTAGCGCCCAATCCCATCACAAATCGCTGCCCGCGAGTCTAAAGACAGCCAACAACGGCACGCGGCACCCAAGAGAGACCATGAACAACTTCTGTCAGATGATTACACTGCAGGGCACCGTCACGTCCGTCGAGCCCGAGCAACTGCGGTGCGAGCTGCGCCTGCGGAACGGCGACGCCGTGACGCTCCACTTCGGCGCCGAGACGACGTTCTCGGTGCTCACCAACATCGACGGCGCGTCGCATGACCGGGTGCCCGAGGGCCCCCCGCTGGAGGGCAGCGAGCTGGTCCGGAAGGTGACCCGGTACCTGCGCCCCCGGGACACCATCTTCGTCCAGGCCGCCCGGCTCGAGCACGGCGGGAGGGTCCGCTTCGACGCGCGCGGCGTCACCCGGATGCACTCCGAGCCGGAGCGCTTCCTCTTCGAAGACAAACACTGGTGGATGACCCAGACCATGCATCTGGCCAACGGATGGCTGGATGACCTCTTCGGGGACTCGCGCACCTACCGCGAGGACGACTTCTCCAAGCTCTACCGCACCAACCTCAACATCTACGGCGGGGCCACGGACGACAACCTCCAGGCCATGGCCACGCTGTCCCGGCTCATCTACGGGCTGTCCTCGTCGTACCTCCTGACGGGTGACCACCGTTACCGGCTGGCGGCCGCGGCGGGCATCGAGTTCCAGCGCTCCTCCTTCCGCATCCTCAGCCACGACGGGCAGTCCTGCATCTGGGCCTACGGTCGTCGCAAGGGGGTGAATGGCACCGTCACGGTGATGGCCTCGGAGAACGGCGACGACGCCGGCGCCATCTCCATGTACGAGCAGATCTACGGCCTGGCCGGGCTGTCCCAGTACTTCCGAATCACCGGAGACCCCGAGGTGCTGGAGGACATCCGCCGCACCGTGAACACGTTCAACACGCTGTTCCTGGACAGCAAGGACGTCAACGCCGAGTTCCCCGGGTTCGACGGCTACTTCACCCACCTCGACCCGGTCACCCTGCGTCCGGACTCGCCGGAACTGGGGCGGCTCCAGTCTCGCAAGAACTGGAACTCGATTGGCGACCACATCCCCGCGTACCTCATCAACCTCATCCTCGCGTTGGATCCGCTGCCGCAGGGCGCGGACGAGGGCATCGCCCGCTTCCTCGACACGTGCCGGGAGATGCTGGACCGGACCACGCGGCTCATCCTGGAGAAGTTCCCGGACGACGACTCGGTGTATGTGAATGAGCGCTTCCACGCGGACTGGACGCCCGAGCACCAGTGGGGCTGGCAGCAGAACCGCGCCGTCGTGGGCCACAACTACAAGATTGCGTGGAACCTGACCCGCGTCGCCCACTACCTGCGCGGCTCGGGGCGGGAGGAGGAGGCCCGGCGCGCGCTCGTCCTCGCCGAGCGGCTCGCCAGGTCGATGATTTCCCACGGCGCCGACCCCCTCCGCGGCGGGTGCTTCGACACCGTCGAGCGCAATCCCACCAACGGCCAGCCGCTCGAGTTCGCCTGGACCAGCGCGAAGGACTTCTGGCAGCAGGAGCAGGCCATCCTCGCCAATCTCATCCTCCATGGACAGACGGGCGACCCGGAGTACCTGGACCAGTCCCGCGCCATGTCCGCGTTCTGGAACAAGTTCTTCCTGGACCGGGACAACCAGGGCGTCTTCTTCCGTGTCAGTGAGGACGGCCTGCCCATCGTGAGCGGGGGGTATGGCAACAAGGCGCAGTACGCCGTCGCGGGCTACCACTCCTTCGAGCTGAACTACCTGGCCCACGTCTACACGCGGGCCTACGTCACTCCCGCCTCCAGCCCGGAGGCGAACTTCTGCCTGTATTTCCATCCGTCCGCCAACAGCGGGTTCCGCTCCATCAACGTGCTGCCGGACTTCGTGAAGCCCGGCTCCATCGAGATTTCGAGCATCTCCATCAACGGCCGTCGTCGGGCCGACTTCGACCCCGACCAGTTCCAGGTCCAGCTGAGGCACGAGGACCTGGGCTCGGAAGTCGTCGTCCAGTTCCGGAGGAAGTCATGAGCACCCAGGCACTGAAGGGCAAGAAGATCGCCGTCCTCGTCGAGAGCCAGTACATCGCCGAGGAGCTGGCGCAGTACCGGGAGCGGTTCGAGGAGGACGGAGCGGAGGTCCACTTCCTCGCGAACCTGTATGGCCAATCCCACCTGAACCTCGTGAGCGAGGTCGAGGAGCCCGGCACCACGCCGAAGCTGCTGACCGTCACGCGGGACATCCGGAAGGCCCACCCGGAGGACTACGCGGCCGTCATCGTGGCGGCCAACTACCCCAGCGTGCGGCTGCGCCACTTCGTCCCGCCCGACGGGCCGGATGGCAGGCCCCTGCCCATCACCCCGGACATGACCCGCACCGCGCCGGCGGTCCAGTTCTTCGGCCGCGCCATGCGCCAGCCGGGAATCATCAAGGGCGCGCTGTGCCACGCCCTCTGGCTGCTGACACCCACCCCGGAGCTGCTCGCGGGGCGCAAGGTCATCTGCCACGAGGTCGTGCTGGCCGACATCACCAACGCCGGCGGCATCTACACGCCGGATGCCTCGGGCGTGGTGGTGGACGGCGACCTGGTGACGGGGCGCTCGGTCCACGAGGTCTCCGAGTTCATCGAGCGCATCG